>NZ_CP045496.1:1200000-1528750 GCF_015500075.1 Mesorhizobium sp. INR15
AACGCGGGGCACCGCAACAGCAAAGGGTGAAACCTTATGAAAATCGTGATGGCAATCATCAAGCCGTTCAAGCTCGACGAGGTACGCGAAGCGCTTACCGCCGTCGGCATCCAGGGCCTGACCGTCACCGAAGTCAAAGGCTACGGGCGTCAGAAGGGACATACGGAAATCTATCGCGGGGCGGAATACGCGGTCAGCTTCCTGCCGAAGATCAAGATCGAAGTCGCGGTCAGCATCGACATGGTCGACAAAGCCGTCGAGGCCATCACCGCCGCCGCCAAGACCGGCCAGATCGGCGACGGCAAGATCTTCGTTTTCGGCATCGACCAGGCGGTGCGCATTCGCACCGGCGAAACAGACACCGACGCGCTTTGAGCGGCGAACACGTATTCCAATGGAGAGTTCAATGAATATTCCTTCCACCTTGAAGACGACGGGACGCGCCGCCCTCTTGGGCTCGCTCGCTCTCGCAGCATTGGGCACGGTCGCCGCCTTCGCGCAGCAAGCGGCGCCGGCCGTGGCCGCTGCGGCACCGGCGGCTGCTCCCACCCCGGTGCTCGACACCGGCAACACCGCCTGGATGCTGACCTCCACAGCGCTGGTGCTGATGATGACCATCCCGGGCCTGGCGCTGTTCTACGGCGGCATGGTGCGCAAGAAGAACGTGCTCGCCACCATCATGCAGAGCTTTGCCATCACCTGTCTGGTGACGGTGCTGTGGTTCATGTTCGGCTACTCGCTGGCCTTCTCCGACGGCGGCGGCATGAACAGCTATCTCGGCGGCACCTCGAAATTCTTCCACCACGGCATCACCACCGCCAGCCTGTGGCTGCCTGGGGTGGCGAACATTCCGGAATTCGTCTTCTCGATGTTCCAGATGACCTTCGCCATCATCACGCCTGCGCTGATCGCCGGCGCCTTCGCCGAACGGTTCAAGTTCTCGGCGCTGCTGATCTTCATGGCGCTGTGGCTGCTGGTCGTCTACGTCCCGATCGCGCATTGGGTCTGGGGTGGCGGCTTCCTCGGCACAGCTGGCGTTCTCGACTTCGCCGGCGGCACGGTCGTCCATATCAACGCCGGTGTTGCCGGTCTGGTCTGCGCCCTGGTTCTTGGCAAGCGTGAAGGCTACGGCACCACCAACATGGCGCCGCACAACCTGGTCTATTCGGTCATCGGTGCTTCGTTGCTGTGGGTCGGCTGGTTCGGCTTCAACGCCGGTTCGGAACTCGCGGCCGACGGTCTCGCCGGTGCGGCCATGCTCAACACGCAGGTTGCCACCGCAGCCGCGGCGCTGGCCTGGATGTTCGCGGAATGGATCATCGCCAAGAAGCCGAGCGTGCTCGGCATCATCTCCGGCGCCGTTGCCGGCCTGGTAGCGGTGACGCCGGCTTCCGGCTTCGTCAATCCGACCGGCGCCTTCATCGTCGGCATCGTGGCTGGCGTCGTGTGTTACATCTCGGCGGTCAAGGTCAAGCACATGTTCGGCTATGACGACTCGCTCGATGCCTTCGGCGTGCACGGCGTCGGCGGCGTGGTCGGCGCCTTGCTGACCGGCGTGCTTGCCGATCCGGCGATCAACAGCCTGTCGTCGGGCGCTTCGCTCGGCAAGCAGATCTACGGCGTTGCCGTCACCATCGTGTGGACGGCGGTCGCGACGTTCGTGATCCTCTACATCGTCAAGGCATTGGTCGGCCTGCGCCCGACGAAGCAGGACGAAGTCGAAGGTCTCGACATCAGCCAGCATGGCGAAGTGGTGCCGTAAGGCCTTCGACGGGAGCGCGCCGCTTCGGGCGACGCGCTTCCGGTCTCGGTCTGTGCATGCCGTCGTTCCAAAACCGCTATGCGCTTTTGACGGCATGCAAACAGGGGACCGGCGGAACCCTCCTCCCGCCGGTCCCCAATCCCCACGCAATTCCGGACGGAAAACCGCAGAACACTTTTCCTGGAATTGCTTCTGAATCCCGTCGTGATGCTCCCGAAAGGAGTTCACGCTTTGAGGCCCGGATCATGTCCGGGCCTCTTTTTTGGTTGAATCGTTCTGGCTATGCCGCGATCCGGGCAATCACGTTCGCGTGATGTGGATTTTTGAGGAAACATCGACCGCTTTCGCCCCGAACTGTGAGGACGATCGTCATGTTGGCGCTCGGACAAACAACAGGGAAGGAATTTTCTCATGAACTTCAAGAATATCTGCCTCGGAGCACTCGCTCTTTCCATGGTCAGCGGCGTGGCATTTGCCGGTGCTCTCGACGAGCCGGATAACATGGCGCCGTTCTTCACCGATTCCGGCATGAAAACCATGAAGCCGATGGCGGAATTCAAGACTGCTTTCATGGCGATGCCGATGGAAAAGCAGGAAGCAATGAAGAAGGAATGCCAGGATGCGGCGATGAGCAAGCCGCATGCTGAATTCTGCGCCAACGTGAAAATGCTCGGCGGCAACAACTAAGCGCCGCGATCAGGCCAACGCCTGATCGTTTTATGTCGAAGGAACGATGGCGGGCGCGGTGCCCGCCATCGTCGTTGAGGGCCGCCGAGAGCCGCGCCGCTTCGCCCGGCCGACAGTTATTTGCGTGAAGCACCGGCGTATGCGCCATGGTTAATGCGCCCTTAACCTTCCCCCCGATAGTCTGGCATTCGAATCTGCCGGAGTGCGTCATGCGCCCGGGTCAGTCCATGACAGACGGGGAACGAGGTATGCGTTCAGGGGCTTCAGCACCGCTTGCGCTAGCCGATACGGGGCACGGCATCCAGGCGTTCGCGCGGCGTCAGGTCGGCCGGCTGGTCGGTGCCAGCCTGTTCGCGGTGGTCGCCTTCGGCGTCGCCAGCCTGGCGACATGGAACGTCGCTGATCCAAGTTTCTCGCACGCCACCGCCAACACCGTCACCAACGCCATGGGTTATGCCGGCGCGGTGTTTTCCGATCTTGCCATGCAGTTCTTCGGCCTCGCCGCCGTCGCGGCGCTGGTGCCGGCCGTGATCTGGGGCTTCCTGCTGTTCAGTGCGCGCGGGGTCGACAGGCTGCCGAAGCGCGGGCTGTTCTGGTTCGGCTACGCGCTGCTTGCCGCGGCGATCGCCGGCTGCGTCGTGCCACCCAAGACCTGGCCCTTGCCGACCGGTCTTGGCGGCGTGTTCGGCGACATGGTGCTCAAGATTCCGGGACTTGTCCTTGGCGGTTATCCGACCGGGCTGGTCGCCAGCGTCATCGCCCTCTTGCTGGCGGCACCGACACTTTGGCTTTTCGCCTTTGGCTCGGCCCTGATCGGCCGCAAGAACGGCTTTGCCATCCAGGAGGAATCCGTCGTCGATCCGCGCGATCAGGATGATCCCCTGTTCGACAATGAGGAAGACGAGGGCGACGAGGGCATTCTGGCGCTTGGCGCCATCACCCACTGGTGGCTGTCCTTGCGCGCCTACCTTCGCCGCCGCGCCGCGCGCCGCCGCGAAGAGGATGATTTCGAGCCGCAGATGGAGCCGCGCGCCAGCGCCTGGCGCCGCGCCGCCGAACGGGTCGAATCGGCCGAGTTCGCCGAATCACGCATGAGCGCCGACGGCCGCGCCCGCGTCGAGCCTGAATTCTTCGCTGCGATGGTCAATGACAGGACCGTTTCGCTCGACCCTGACGATGCCGATGTCTTCGAGACTGAAGCCGATGACGACATGGATTTTGATTCGGAGTCCGAGCCTGTCGGCCAGCGCCGCGCCTCGCCCAATGCCAAGGTGCAGCAGTTCCGTTCCGACGCAGCCACCCGTGTCGAGGCACCGGCACCGCGTCCGGCCCCCGGCGCCCGCGTCCAGCGCGAAGCGCAGACGTCGCTGATCGGCTCGGAAAAGTTCGAAATGCCGTCGTTGCATTTCCTGTCCGAGCCCAAGAACGTGGTGCGCGACGCCAGCCTGTCCAAGGACGCGCTGGAGCAGAATGCCCGTCTGCTCGAAGGCGTGCTGGAGGATTTCGGCGTCAAGGGCGAAATCATCGCCGTTCGTCCGGGTCCGGTGGTCACGCTTTACGAGCTTGAGCCGGCGCCCGGCATCAAATCGTCGCGGGTGATCGGCCTGTCCGATGACATCGCCCGCTCGATGAGCGCGATCGCCTGCCGCGTCGCGGTGGTGCCCGGCCGCAATGCTATCGGCATCGAACTGCCCAATGCCAAGCGCGAGACCGTGTATCTGCGCGAAATCCTGGCCAGCCGGGATTTCGAGACCACCAAGGCCAAGCTGGCGCTGGCGCTGGGCAAGACCATCAATGGCGAGGCGGTCATCGTCGATATCGCCAAGATGCCGCACGTGCTGGTCGCTGGCACCACCGGTTCCGGCAAGTCGGTCGCCATCAACACGATGATCCTGTCGCTGCTCTACCGGCTGAAGCCGGAGGAATGCCGGCTGATCATGATCGACCCGAAGATGCTGGAACTTTCCGTCTATGACGGCATCCCGCATCTTTTGACCCCTGTGGTCACCGACCCCAAGAAGGCTGTGGTGGCGTTGAAATGGACCGTGCGGGAGATGGAAGACCGCTACCGCAAGATGTCCAAGGTCGGCGTGCGCAACATCGACGGCTTCAACGCGCGTGTCAGCCAGGCCGACAAGAAGGGCGAGAAGATCTCGCGCACGGTGCAGACCGGCTTTGACCGCCAGACCGGCGAAGCGATCTACGAAACCGAGAATCTCGATCTCGAGCCAATGCCCTATATCGTCGTCATCATCGACGAAATGGCCGACCTGATGATGGTCGCGGGCAAGGATATCGAAGGCGCGGTGCAGCGTCTGGCGCAGATGGCGCGCGCCGCCGGCATCCATGTCATCATGGCGACGCAGCGTCCGTCGGTTGACGTTATCACCGGCACGATCAAGGCCAATTTCCCGACCCGTATCTCGTTCCAGGTGACGTCGAAGATCGACAGCCGCACCATCCTTGGCGAACAGGGCGCCGAACAGCTGCTCGGTATGGGCGACATGCTCTACATGGCCGGTGGCGGCCGCATCCAGCGCGTCCACGGGCCGTTTGTCGCCGATGAGGAGGTCGAGAAGATCGTCGCGCATCTGAAACTGCAGGGCGTGCCTGAATATCTCGACGCCATCACAGAGGACGATGGCGAGGACGACGACGAACCGTCGGGCAAGGGCGGTTCGGGCAACGGCGGCGGCAACAGCAATTTCGAGGATTCCGACGATCCCTATGATCAGGCGGTGTCCGTGGTGCTGCGCGACGGCAAGGCTTCGACCAGCTATATCCAGCGCCGGCTCGGCATCGGCTACAACCGTGCTGCCTCGATCATCGAGAAGATGGAGAAGGAAGGCATCGTCGGCCCGGCCAACCACGCTGGAAAGCGCGAAATCCTGGTGCCGACCGAAGACGACAAGTTCTGAACGGGCCCGGAAGACGACATTCGTCTCCATGGAAACTTTGACCCTTTCGAAGCGTTGCTGCAACTGAGGCTCGTGCATCCCGCCAAACTTCAGCCCCAGTGGGGGTTCAAGGACGGCGACAAATCAGGAATCAGATGAGAGTGACCGGCATGAAAAACGATCTTTCCGCGCTCGGCGATTTTGCCCCGACCCGGCGGCAGCTGCTTGGCTTTGGCCTGGCCATTGCCGGTGCCGCGGCCTTGAATGTGATGCCAGGGTTCCAGTTGCTGGCTTCGGCGCAGGCGGCTGTGCCGGCGGCGGCACAGAAGATCGCCGACCATTTCTCCTCGGTCAAATCGATGTCCGGCGAGTTCGTCCAGTTCGGCCCGAAGGGCGAGCAGACCGGCGGCAAGTTCTTTCTGGAGCGGCCGGGCAAGATCCGCTTCAACTATGACGGTTCCTCGAACTTCAAGGTCATCTCCGACGGCAAGTCGGTGGTCATTCTCAACAAGAAGCTGAACACGTCCGATCTCTACCCGCTGTCGAAGACGCCGCTGAAGCTGTTGCTCGACAACAAGATCGACCTCTCCGGAGATCGCGTCAAAGCCGTCAAGGAAGAGAACGATCTCACCACCATCCAGCTTGCCGACAAATCGGTGTTCGGCAATTCCCGGATCACCATGATGTTCGATCCGAAGTCCTATGAACTGCGTCAGTGGACGATCACCGACGCGCAAGGCAAGGACACCACGGTGATGATCTTCAACGTCAAGGAAGGCGTCAGCTTCGCAGCCGATACCTTTGCCATCGACTACGCCGCCAACCGTCAGCTCAACACCAACGGCTCTAACCGCTAGAGCCTGTTGCAGGCCCATCCGGCTCCGATGCTGATCTGCGTCATCTCGGCACAAACGGCGGGCCGCTTGCCACGATAGTTGTGGAAAGCGGTTCGCCATGCCGTGGCGAACGAGCCCTGAAATCGCATACGCGAAGATAATTTCCCGTCAAATCAGATGGCTAAGCCAGTTTGTGCGCGCTCGATGAGCGCACTGGCGGAGCTTGTCTTTGCCTCGGGTGGCTGGCAGGTTCCCGGCGGACTCTTTTAGGGCGTTTTGACCGCAGGGCCACCCGGCTTTGGCGGTATTACGCTTGCCGGATTTTTGCCATGCCCTTTTCCATCGCCACCTGGAACATCAACTCCGTTCGGCTGCGCATGCCGATCGTCGAGCGCCTGCTCGTCGAGCAGCAGCCGGACGTGCTCTGCCTGCAGGAAACCAAATGTCCCGACGAGCTGTTTCCGGTCGATGCGTTCCATCAGCTTGGCTACCAGCACGTCGCCTTTCATGGCCAGAAAGGCTACCACGGCGTGGCCACGGTGGCGCGGCGGCCGATCGAAATCGTCGAGAAGCGGCGGTTCTGCGAGATCGAGGACAGCCGGCATCTGTCGGTTACAGTACGGGCCGGCGGCAAGACGATCCTGCTGCACAATTTCTATGTTCCGGCCGGCGGCGACGAGCCCGACCCGGAGATCAACCGCAAGTTCAAGCACAAGCTGGATTTCGTCGCCGAGATGAATGCCATCCGCGCCGAGCACGATGAAGTTTCGGCCTCGGTGCTGGTTGGCGACCTCAACATCGCGCCGCTCGAACATGACGTATGGTCGCACAAGCAATTGCTGAAAGTCGTCAGCCATACGCCGGTCGAGACCGAGAATTTCGAAGCGATGCGGCTCGCCGGCAACTGGGTCGACCTGATGCGGCTCAACGTGCCGCTCGAGCAGAAGCTCTACACGTGGTGGAGCTATCGAGCACAGGACTGGAATGCCGCCAACAAAGGCAGACGGCTCGACCATGTCTGGTCGTCGCCCAATCTGGTGGCGGATTTTGCCGGCTATGAAATCCTGCGCGTCGCGCGCGGCTGGGACAGGCCGTCGGACCATGTGCCTGTCATTGCGCGGTTCGACCTCGAATAGGCGTGTCGGTATTCAGGTGAGGCCGGCCTGCAAACGGCAGTCTCCTGCGCTTCCGGTGCTCACGTACTTTTAGTACGCTCCGCTCCGGTTCTCGGAGCCCACCGTTTTCGGCTCGGCCTGACCTGAATCTCGGCACACCTGAGGCGTCAGTGCCAAGTCACCCTGAAAAGCGGGGCGCGAGTTCCTCGATGCGGCGGATCATCGCCTGGAATTCCTCCGAGATGCGCTGGTGCAGCTGCGCCGCGACATCGGGATATTCCTCCAGGATGCGCCGGAACATCTTGCGGCTCAGCCGGATCACTTCCGAATCGGTCGCGGCGGAGGCACTCGTCAGGCGCCTTGTGTCGGCGATCAGCGCCAGTTCGCTCAGCATGGTGCCGGGGCCGGCGGTGCCGAGCGCAACGCGCTCGCCATCCTGCTCCCGGTAGAGCGCAATGCGGCCGCTGACCACGACATAGGCGGAATCAGCTTCGTCATCCTCGCGGTAGAGCTTGCGGTCGGCCTGCAGCAAGGTGGTCTCGGCGCCGAAGGCGAGCAGGCGCAACTGTTCCTGCGTGAAACCCTCGAAGAGCCTCACGGCGGACAGGATGCGGATGTCGTCATCCAGCGCCATCTAGCTATGTCCCCGAACCGATAGTCCAGCTCCTCCTTTAGAGCGCCTCGCGTCCCTTGGACGCGCAAAGGACGCTCTAGCACCTTGAGCCTGCGCATCGTGCTTTCGATGCGCGGGCGAGTCCGATCCAAACCGCCTCCAGTTTCAGGACCGTACCCGAAAAAGCGTCCCCGCCCCGAGCGCTTATTGGATAATGAAATGTTTAAGGAACCAGCTTGTAGCCGCCGCTTTCTGTCACAAGAATTTCCGCATTGGAAGGATCGCGCTCGATCTTCTGACGCAGCCGGTAGACATGGGTTTCCAGCGTGTGCGTGGTGACGCCGGAATTGTAGCCCCAGACTTCCTCGAGCAGCACGTCGCGCGTTACCACTTTCTGGTCGGCGCGATAGAGATACTTGATGATCGAGGCTTCCTTTTCCGTCAGCCGCACCTTGCCGCCGCGCTGGTCGAGCAGCAGTTTCTGACTCGGCTTGAAGGTGTAGGGGCCGACCGAGAACGTGGCATCCTCGCTCTGCTCGTGCTGGCGAAGCTGCGCGCGGATACGGGCGAGCAGCACCGCGAAGCGGAACGGCTTGGTCACATAATCGTTGGCGCCGGCTTCCAGACCGAGAATCGTGTCGGAATCGGTGTCGTGGCCGGTCAGCATGATGATGGGCGCCTTGTAGCCGCCCTTGCGCAATATCTTCACCGCCTCGCGGCCATCCATGTCAGGCAGGCCGACATCCATGATGAGCAGGTCGATGAGACCGCCGCGCGCCGCATTGACGCCTTTTGCCGCGGTCGATTCCTGCAGGACGTCGAATTCCTCATAAAGGGACAATTGCTCGACCAGCGTGCCGCGCAGGTCGTCATCGTCATCAACGATTAGAATGGTGCGTGAAGTCATGGATCAATCCGTTGTTTTGAAAAGAAAATTCAGTTGACCGCTGCCTGTTTATGCGGAAGCTGACCGACGTAACAGCCGTTCACAGTGATTTGTTCCGTGGCACGATCATACAAGAAAAAACGCGATCGCAATGCAGCCGGCGCAATTTTGCCAAAAGGGCTGCGCGTACTGACCGTGCGGGCTAGGCCCGGACACCCAACCCAGGGGTTTCTGCAGGCCGGCAAAACCGTGTTTGCATGCGCCTTGGGGCGCGGCGGCATCTCCGCCGACAAGCGGGAGGGCGATGGCGCCACGCCGCTGGCATCAATGCGGATTTTGTCGGGATATTTTCGCGGAGACCAGTTCTCCGGCGGCCGCCGTACCAGGCTGGCAATGGCGCCGATCGCACCCAACCTCGGCTGGTGCGAGGTGCCCGACGACCGCAATTACAACCGCCCGGTCAAGATCCCCTATGGCGCCAGCCATGAGCGGATGCTGCGCGACGACCGGCTCTATGATGCCTGCCTGGTGCTGGACTGGAACATGGCGCCGCGCCGCCGTGGGCGCGGCAGCGCCATTTTCTTCCATCTGGCGCGGCCAGGCTTCACGCCCACGCAAGGTTGCGTCGCCGTGACGGCCCGCACCATGGCGCGGCTGTTGCCGTTGCTGTCGGACCGTACGGTGGTGAGGGTGGTAAGGTAGGGCAGTAGGCAGTAGGCAGTAGGCAGTAGGCAGTAGGCAGTAGGAGGGTGCTTCGGAGCGCTTCCGTGCTGCGCTACCTCCTGTTTCGCCTTGGCTGCTGCCAGCCGATATCGAGGAGGCCGAGTCGGCCGGTCTCGCGGTCCATTGCTCTGGATACATCGTTGCGGGTGGCGCCGATGTCACGCAAGTGGCGATCCGAGAGGTTCTCGACATCCTGATGCGGGAGGTTGACCGCGACCCTTGCCAGGCGGAGCCACTCAACGACTTCATGCAACCAGGTCGTGCGGGTGGTTAGGGGGCTCTCAGAGCGATGTGTGACATGATGCTATCCATTTGCTCCGGACATCAAATCCGGTTTGATATTGGTTTGATGATCACATCATGCAGCATTGAAATGGTGAGGAGAAACGAGTAGTTTTCGTCTCATCATCAAGTTTTCTTTGAGGATCGAGCACTGTGATCCATCCCGTTTCCGGTTTGCCCTGATGGCCCGGCTGCTGCCCGGAACGCGCGCGCTCAGAACGCTTGAGGCGGCGGCCCGTCACCTCAATTTCACCCGCGCCGCCGATGAACTCGGCCTGACGCCGGCCGCCGTCAGCCACCAGATCAAGGAAATAGAAGACCAGCTCGGGATGACGCTGTTCACGCGCACCAGCCGGACCATCCGGCTGACCGAGGCCGGCGCGGTCTTGTTCGAAGCCTCGACCGACGCGCTCGATCTGCTTGGCCGCGCCGTTTCGCGCGCCCGCAAGATGACGCGCGGCACGGAATTGCTGAAGGTGACACTGGATGCGCAGTTCGCCACCAAGTGGCTGATGCGGCGTGTCGACGATTTTCGCAAGCAGCGGCCAGGCATCGAGCTGCGCTTCGACATCACCTATGATGTGCGGGATTTCGACCTTGATGACGTCGATGTCGGCATCCGCTTCGGTGCCGGCAAATATCCGGGCCTTTGCACGCACCGCCTGTTCGACAACATCATCATTCCCGTGTGCAGTCCGGCCCTTCTGGCGTCCGGCCCGCCGCTGCGCGAGCCGCGCGATCTGTTCCAGCATACGCTGGCTCACATCGAATGGGTGCGGCAAGGCGTGACATGGCCGAACTGGCGCATGTGGATGGCGGCCGCCGGCGTCGACGATTTCGACGACAGCCGCACCCTGGTGTTCGTGTCGTCCACCGATGCCACGCAGGCGGCGCTCGACGGCAATGCCGTGGCGCTCGCCGATTTCGCCATGGTGGCGAACGACCTTTCCGAAGGCCGGCTGGTCCGGCCCTTCGCGCTCGGCATCAAGGTTGCGCCGGAATTCGCCTATTTCCTGGTCTACCCCCAGGCGTCAGTCAACGATCCGCGCATCGTGGCCTTTCGCGAATGGCTGCTCGAAGAGGTCGCAAAGACGCCCACGGTGGACAAGAATCCAGGCGGCGCGGCATAGGCTGAACCCTCAAGACCGGGCGCTATGGCCGAAGATCATCCGGTTGTATTTCTTCCAGTTCCACTGCAGCTTTTTGTACAGGCGCGAATGCGGCTTGCCGGCAACGGAGGTCTGGAAGGCGCCGTTTTCGCTGCCTTGCTCGACAACCGGCCGTTCGAACCAGAGCATCTCGATGCCGAGCCGCTCGTCGATCTGCTCGATCTGGTGGTCGATCGGCAGCGATATCTTGTTTTCAGCGATCCAGGCGCAGCGGGCCTCGGCCACCGGCCGCGTGATCAGGTAGGAATCGGCGCATCTGGCGTGCAGCGCCGGGTACAGTTTCTGCCCCTTCCGCAACTTCCAGCTCGGCGTGTAGTAGTTGCTGCCATTGCCGAGATAGATGACGGCATTGCGTGAAGGGTCGCCGAACTCGGCCAGTCCTTGCCGGAACTTGGCGACGAAATCGCGCGCCAGGAACACGTCATCCTCGAAAACCAGGCAATATGGCAGCCTGGTTTCGAGAAAGGCCTGCCAGATCCCGACATGCTTGAGGGCCAACGAAACGCGCGCCGTATGGACAAAGTCAGGCGCGATCAACCGGTCGCGAATCTCCGGCGTGATGTCCTGCCGATCCCAATCCGTATAGAACTCGAACGGAACACCGCGCCTGTCGAATTCCTTGACGATGTGCTGGCGGCGATCCTCGTAGCCCTGCTTGACGTGGCAGACCCGGGTGAACACCAGTTCGTCGGGAAATCGGGAATTCTCTCCTGGCATCAAGACCTCGTCAGCATCAAATGGCGGCGGCGCCGAACCAGCCGATCACCGCGCCGATGATGAGCAGGACGCCAAGCCAGTGACCACCATCGATGATGGTCAGGTCCCAGCCAAACCCTTCATAGCGATGGTTGACGGAAAGCGTCGTCGCGACGAAGCCCAGCCAGAGGACAAAGCCGAAGATGAGCCCGGCAAGCCATGTCGGCTCGCCGCCTGTCATGGCGCCGACGACAAGGGCCATGACGAGCGCCATGATGAGCTCGGCGACGAAGCTGACGACATATGGCAGCGGCGACCTCTTCATGGCACTCGGGTCAATCCTGGCGGCTTTGAGCCATGGCTTGCTCAGGCCCATATACCAGGCCGCGCCGAACAGCCACGCCACCACGGCCGCGACCACCACCGCCAGCCAGTTCACTGCTGAAAAATCCATGACTTCCCCCACCAGATGATGTCTCTACCAAGCCTCGATGGAACGCCTGTTCGTTGATCGCGTCAAGCAAACCGCCAGACCGTGGTGCGCTTGACCAGTGAATCTTCCAGGGCGCGCGTCACCGCCACTTCGTAGGAGGCAAGCGGCTGCAATCCTGCCCTGGGCAGGTACGAACGGCCGGGGTCACCGACAAAAATCCCGGCGCCGCGTGCCTTGAGTGTTGCGAACCATGGCATCAGGCGGTCGGCGAAGGATTGGTCATAGAAGACATCACCAGCGAGGACCACGTCCCAGCCATCATCCGTGCCGATCAGGTCCGCGCCGAGAAACGCGATCCCGACTGCATTGGCCTCGGCGTTGAGACGGATCGCGGTCTCGCAGAACGGGTCGATGTCGGCGGCGATCACCTCTGCGGCGCCTGCCTTGGCGGCAGCGATGGCGACAAGGCCGGAGCCGGACGCGAAGTCGAGCACGCGTTTTCCTCGCACCATCTCGGGATTGTCGATGACATAGCGGGCAAGGCCCTGGCCGCCGGCCCAGGCAAAGGCCCAGAAAGGCGGCGGCAGGCCGATCTCGACCAGCTCATCCTCCGTCCGCTGCCAAAGGTCATGCGCCTCGTCGGCGAGGCGCAGCAGAATTTCCGGAACATGCGGCGGCGCCATCAGCGCCGTGTTGTCGAGAATGAATTGCCTGGCGCTGTTTGGCGTCAGTGCTGTCACGGAGCCGGCATCAAGCCGCCCATGCGGCAAACTTCCTTCCATTCGGCCGGGGTGACCGGCTGCACGGAAAGCCGGCCAAGCCGGACAAGTGCCATCTCGGCGAGCTTGGGGTTGGCCTTGACCTGTTCCAGCGTCGGCGGGTTCGGCACATCCTTGAAGGCGCGGATATCGACGCACTCCCAGCGTGGATCGTCCGAGGTGGTGTCAGGGTGAGCCAGCGCGCAGACCTCGGCGATGCCAACCACGTTCAGCCCCTCATTGGAGTGGTAGAAGAAACCGAGATCGCCAACCTGCATCGCCTTCATGTTGTTGCGCGCCGCATAGTTGCGCACACCATCCCACTGCGTGCCGGCCTTGCCCTTCTCCTTCAGCATGTCGAAGGAGAACTTGAACGGCTCCGATTTGAACAGCCAGTAATTCATCTGTGCGATCGCCTCTGCTTCGATCCGTTGTCTATCACGCGGTGGCGGGTTTGTTGAAGGTCCAGTTCCATGGCCGGATCTCGACGCTCTCGAACAGGCCGGCCTTGGCGTAGGGGTCGGCGGCGGACAGGGCCTGTGCGCCTGCCATATCAGGGGCTTCCACCACAACGAGGCTGCCGTTCGGCTTGCCGTCGGCGTCGAGGAACGGGCCGGCAAAGGCCAGTTTCTTGTCGGCATTCAACCCTTCAAGAAAGGCAACATGTTCGGGACGCGTGTCGAGACGCACCTGCAGGTTTCCGGGCTTGTCCTTGCAAATCAACGCAAACAGCATCTTTCACTCCTTGTCTGAATTCTTCAGGCGTCGGTTTCGGTCTTCAGGGGCCGGGTCATCAACGCGGTCACAGCCTGACGGATGCTGATGGTGCCGTCCAGTATGGCGGCCACCGCCGCGATGATCGGTGCATCGATCTGGCGCTCAGTGGCGATGCGGGCAGCGATCGCCGCCGTTGGCACGCCTTCGGCCAGCGGCAGGCCGGCCAGCGGCTTGCCTTGCCCGAGCGCTAGCCCATAGGCGAAATTGCGCGACTGGGCGGATGAGCAAGTCAGCAAGAGGTCGCCGAGACCGGAAAGCCCCATCAGTGTTTCCGGTCTTGCACCGAAGGCGGCACCGATACGGCGCAGTTCGACGAAGCCGCGCGTCACCATTGCCGCCTGGGCGCTGGCGCCGAGCCCGGCGCCGGTAACCGCACCGGCCGCTATGGCGAAGACGTTTTTCAAGGCACCACCGATTTCGACGCCGGTGAGGTCGTCGCTTGAATAGCAGCGCAGGTTCTGGGCCGAGAAACGGGCCGCGAGATTAGCGGCCAGCGCTTCGTCGCGGGCGGCGACCACCACCGCTGTCGGCAGGCCCCTGGCGACATCGGTGGCGAAACTCGGACCGGACAGCGCGGCGACCGGATTCTCGGGCAAGATGTCCTCGACAATGGCCGACAACAGCGCGCCGGTCTCGCGCTCGATGCCCTTGGCGCAGAGAACGAGCGGGACGCCTTTGGGCATATGGGTTTTCGCACCGGCCAGCATCGCGCGCAGCGACTGCGCCGGCGTCACCGCCAGCACGCAATCCGCGCCCTTGAGCGCCGCGCCGATGTCTGATCTCGCCGCGATGCCGGGCTCGATGGCGATGCCCGGGAGGTAGCGCGGATTCTCACCGCGCCGGACCGATGCGACGGTGTCCGCGTCACGCGCCCACAGCGTCACTGCGTGGCCGGCGCGCAGCATGGCCAGCGCCAGCGCCGTGCCCCAGGCGCCACCGCCGAGCACCGTGACGTGCCAGTTGCTTTTGCCGCCGCTCACGCCTTGGCTCCGCGGCGGCCCGAGCCAACCATCGGCGCCGAGATACTGTCCAGCGGCCAGCGTGAACGCGGCACGAAATCGAAGCCGTTTTCTTCCGCCATACCAGCCCTTAGCCGTTCGATGCCGGCCCAGGCGATCATCGCCGCATTGTCGGTGCAAAGCTTCAGTGGCGGCGCGACAAAGGTGAACCCCGCTTCGTCGCACTGCGCCTGCAACGTCGCCTTGATCGTGTGGTTGGCGGCAACCCCGCCAGCAACGACCAGCGCCGGATTCTTGGTCTCCGGGAAGGTCTGGCGAAAACGGCTCAGCGCGCGGGCCACGCGGTCGCCCAGCGCATCGGCCACCGCCACCTGGAAGGAGGCGCAGATGTCGGCGACGTCCTGATCGCTCAGCGGGGCGATAGCCGTTGCTGCCTGGCGCACCGCGGTCTTGAGACCGGAGAAGGAAAAATCGGGCTGCGCAGAGCCCTTCATCGGGCGCGGGAAGGAAAAGCGGGAGGCATTGCCCGATACCGCCGCCTTCTCGACATTGGGGCCGCCGGGGTAGGACAGGCCGAGCATCTTGGCCGTCTTGTCGAAGGCTTCGCCCAGTGCGTCGTCGATGGTCGTCGCCCAACGCTGATAGTCGCCGACACCGCGCACGGCGACGATCTGCGTATGGCCGCCGGAGACCAGCAGCAGCAGATAGGGAAAATCGAGCCCGTCGGTCAGCCGCGCGGTCAAGGCATGGCCTTCGAGGTGGTTGATGGCGATCAGCGGCTTGCTGGCGGCAGCGGCGATCGCCTTGGCCGTCATCAGGCCGACGATCAGGCCACCGACAAGGCCGGGACCGGCGGTGGCGGCGATCGCGTCGATATCGGCAAGATCGAAGCCCGCATCGGCAAGTGCGGCCTCGACGATGCCGTCCAGCGCCTCGACATGGGCGCGTGCGGCGATCTCGGGCACGACGCCGCCGAAAGCGGCATGTTCCTCGATCTGGCTGAGCACGATGTTGGAGAGGATTTTCGGCGCGGCATCACCATCGAGCGTCACCACAGAGGCGGCGGTCTCGTCGCAACTGGTCTCAATGCCCAAAACCCGGATCAATTCGTCGCTATCCCTAGAGATTGTATGTCAGGGCGTTCCTCGTTAGGAGAGTGCCCGGAAACGCAAAGCCAGCCGGGGGTTATCACGGACCGCGCGCCATGCAAACAATCTTGAGAATCGGAACACGCGGCAGCCCGCTGGCGCTGGCACAGGCCCATGAGACGCAAGCGCGGCTGATGGCCGCGCATGGCATGCCCGAACAGGCGTTCGAAGTCGTCGCAATCTCGACCAGCGGTGATCGCATCCAGGACCGGCCGCTGTCGGAGGCTGGCGGCAAGGGGCTGTTCACCAAGGAGATCGAGGAAGCGCTGCTTGAGCGCCGCATCGACATTGCCGTGCATTCGTCCAAAGACATGCCGACAGTGCTCCCCGATGGCCTGGAACTCTCCGCCTTCCTGCCGCGCGAGGATGCGCGCGATGCATTTATCGGCAAGGTCGCGAAAGCCATAGCCGACCTGCCGCGTGGCGCGAAGGTCGGCTCGTCGTCGCTGCGGCGGCAGGCGTTGATCCGCCGGATGCGGCCGGATCTGGATGTCGTGATGTTCCGCGGCAACGTGCAGACGCGCCTGCGCAAGCTGGACGAAGGCATCGCCGCCGGCACGATCCTGGCCTATGCCGGGCTCAAGCGCTTGGGTCTCGAACATGTCGTCACCGACCTGATGCCGCTCGATGGTTTTCCGCCGGCGCCCGGGCAAGGCGCGATCGGTATCGAAAGCCGCATCGGCGACCGCGATGTCGAGAAGATGCTGGCGGCAATCCACGATGTGCCGACCGGGCAGGCGCTGGCTTGCGAGCGCGCCTTCCTGGCTGCACTCGACGGCTCCTGCCGCACGCCGATCGCTGGTCATGCGGTGATCGCCAACGGCATCGTGTCTTTCGACGGCCTGATCATCTCGCCGGATGGCACGCAGTCGCATACGGTCAAGATGCAAGGCCCGGCGCAAGAGGCGGCCCGCATCGGCAACGAAGCCGCCCGGACCGTTCGGGCTGAAGCCGGCGAAACATTCTTCGACGGCTGGCTCTAAAATGCTCCGCGTTCTGGTGACGAGACCGGAACCCGGCGCCTCCCGCACCGCGCGACTGCTGCAGGAACAAGGCTTTCAGCCGGTTCTGCTGCCGCTGACCGAGACGGTCGCGTTGCCGGCCGATCCACCCGCCAAGAACGCCGTCGCGGTCGCTATCACCAGCGCTAATGCCGTACGCCATGCCCCGAGAGAAATCGTCGCGGCACTTGCCGGACTGCCCTGTCACGCGGTCGGCAAAAAGACTGCGGAAGCCGCGCGCAAGGCGGGCTTTCTGTCAGTCAGTGAAGGTTCGGGGAATGCCGAAGCCCTTGCCTATAGTCTTGCTCGGGAATTCTCGCGCGAGGCGATCGCTTATCTGTGCGGGCGTGTGCGGTTTCCGGCGTTCGAGCAAGGGTTGAAAGCGGCAGGCGTTGAGGTACATGCCATCGAGACATATGACACGCTTGCCGTGAGCTATTCGGACGAGGCGATCCTTGCTCATCTGTCCGGCCAGCCCGCCGATGCGGTGCTGCTTTATTCGGCCAAGGCGGCGGCCGCATTGCAGGCCCTCGCCAAGCGGCCTGCCCTGGCCAAGCTCTTTGAAAAAACACAGTTTTTCGCGCTTTCCGAGCGTATTGCCGGCGCTCTTGACGAGGCTGCCGGCAAGGAAATCCGCATCGCGGCGGAGCCTGATGAAGAGGCTTTGCTGGCGCTTTTGCGTGACTGGCGCTGAGCCGCGTCATCACACCGCCCCTTTTCACCGCTTGGTGATGTGCTAGACCCTTTCTGAACCATCATGCGCCTCCAGGCGTTGAGACGAAGCGAATTTGCGGAGCCCAGGCATGGTCAAGACGCCGAAGATGCGACACTCGAAAAACCGCCGCGAACCGGTGACCATCGATCTTGAGCCCGGCGCGGTTTCGCGCATCGTCGATGACGAGGCTGTCAAGACACAGGCCGAAGGTGGCAAGATGGAAGACGCGGCAGCCGCGTCGCAGCCCGAGACGCCCGACGAGCCGGTGCATGCCGACCAGACCGACCTCGAGCCCTGGGAGCACAGCGATGCCCCGAAAGCCGAATCGGAACAGCCGGCCGAGGCTTCGAAGAGCGCCAGCGAACCGGAAGCCAGCTATCCCGGCGTCTCGGACGCTCCGGCAAGCGCGGCGAAGACCTTCGACTACAGTTTCGAGGATGCGGCGGCAAAGCGCGCGCAACCTGATGACAGCAAAGCAAAAACCGAGACACGGGCTGAAAGAATGGCACCGACACCTCCTGCCGCGAAGCGTGGCGGCATCAATGGCATCGCCGCTGGCATCATCGGTGGCGTCATCGCCCTGGTGGGCGCCGGTGGGCTGCAATTCGCCGGCCTGCTCGGCGCGCCGGGGTCCGGCGCTGCTTCGCTCGAGGGGGTCAACGGCCAGATTGCCGCTCTGAAGGGCGAAATCGCATCGCTTAGGGAAGCCGGTGGCAATTCGGATACGGCCGGCCAGGTGGCTGGACTGTCCTCGGCGCTGGATCAGGTCAAGACCGATGTGGCGGCGTTGAAATCGGCGGTTCAGCAAGGTGGCGCCGGCGACAGTGCTGGCCTTGCCGCCCTGGGCGACAAGGTCAAGCAGATCGAAAGCGCGGTCGCGGCCCTTGGCCAGGCGAGCAATACGGCGCCGGTCGATCTCGGTCCACTCAACGAGAAGCTGGCCGGTCTTGATGCGCTGGTGAAATCGGCCGGCGAGGCGGCAACAAAACAGGACGGCCGGCTGGCAACGCTGGAGCAATCGGTGTCGCAGCTTTCCGGCAAGGTCGAGGCGCAGGCTTCGCAGCCGAAGATCGCGCTCGCCATCGCTGCCTCTGCACTGAAAGCAGCACTGGACCGTGGCGCGCCGTTCGCGGCCGAGCTCGAAACCTTCGCCGCGATTTCACCCGAGGCGCCGCAACTGGCGTCGCTGCGCGCCTATGCCGAAAAGGGCGTCGAAACCAGGGTCGAGATAGCGACCCAGGTCGATGCCGCCGCCAGTGCGATGATTGCCGCCGCGACGCCTGTCGATGCCAATGCCGGCTTCCTGCAGAATCTTCTGTCGAGCGCCGAATCGCTGGTCAAGGTCCGGCCGATCGGCGCCGTCCAGGGACCGGGCGCGCCGGAAACGGTGGCGCGCATGGAAGTGGCGGTCAATCAAGGCGATTATGCCAAGGCGCTCAGCGAATATGACACGCTGCCCGAAGCAGCAAAGGCGGCGGGTGCGGACTTTGCCGGCAAACTCAAGGCGCGCTCCGAAGTCGAAACGCTGATCGACGCGTTGATTGCCGGCGCGATGAAGGCATGAGGACAAGACAATGATCCGCATCCTTGCCTTCCTCATCGTCGTCTTCGCTCTTGGCCTGGGCTTTGCCTGGCTGGCCGACCGGCCGGGCGACATGGTCGTCACCTTCAGCGGCTACCAGTATCAGGTCAGCCTGATGGTGGCGGCGGTGGCTGTCGTCGCCGTTGTCGCGGCGGTGATGATCTTCTGGTGGCTGCTCAAGTCGCTGTGGAACAGTCCCTATACGATTTCGCGCTATTTCCGCGTGCGCCGCCGTGACCGTGGCTACCAGGCGCTGTCGACGGGCATGATCGCCGCCGGTGCCGGCGATGGCGCGCTGGCGCGCAAGAAGACCAAGGAAGCGGCAAAGCTCATCCGTTCCGACCAGGAGCCCCTGATCCATCTGCTCGAAGCGCAGGCCTCGCTGCTCGAGGGTGATCACGAGGGTGCTCGGCAGAAATTCGAGGCCATGCTCGACGATCCCGAAATGCGGTTGCTCGGCCTGCGCGGACTTTATCTCGAAGCCGAACGGCTCGGCGACCGCAACGCGGCCAGGCACTATGCCGGCCGCGCGGCGGCGGTGGCGCCGCAACTGGCCTGGGCCGCCGAATCGACGCTGGAAGAGCTCACCGCGCGCGGTGACTGGGATGGTGCGCTGAAACTGGTCGAGGCGCAGAAATCGACACGCCAGATCGAGCGCGATGCCGCCAACCGCCGCCGCGCCGTGCTGCTCACCGCCAAGGCGCAGGCGCTGCTCGACAGCGATCCCAATGGAGCGAAGGCCGCTGCCGTCGAAGCCAACAGGCTGTGTCCCGATTTTGCCCCGGCCGCGGTCGCCGCGGCGACGACGCTGTTCCGGCAGAACGACGTGCGCAAGGGGTCAAAGATCCTCGAGGCGGCCTGGAAGGCCGAACCGCATCCAGAGATCGCCGATCTCTATACGCATGCCCGGCCGGGCGACGCGGTACTCGACCGGTTGAACCGGGCGAAGAAGCTGCAGGAGATGAAGAAGAACCACGCCGAATCGTCGATGACGGTGGCGCGCGCGGCTCTCGATGCGCAGGACTACAAGACGGCCCGTAGCGAAGCGGAAGCCGCGATCCGGATGGACCGCCGCGAAGGCGCCTATCTGTTGCTGGCCGATATCGAGGAGGCCGAGACCGGCGACCAGGGCAAGGTGCGGCAGCTGCTGTCTAAAGCCGTTCGGGCGCCGCGCGATCCGGCCTGGGTCGCCGACGGTGTCATTTCCGAGCGCTGGGCACCGGTGTCGCCGGTCACAGGCAAGCTCGACGCCTTCGAATGGCGCGCGCCGATGGAGCGCCTTGACCATCTGATCGACAGCCATGACGATGCGGCCACCCCGGTGCCAGCCATCGAGGCTCCGGCGAAGCCTGTCAGGGAAAAGCCGATCGAGGTGATCGATCACGCAGTTGCTTCGACGGATAAGGTTACATCCGCTGGAAAGCATCCAGCAGCGGATGAACCCGAGGATCACGTCACGCCGGTCACCGCCGCCGCTTTCGCCGCCGTGCCGACCGACGCCGAAGCTGTCGACCCGGCGGAAGAGCTGGCGCGGCTGCCCGATGATCCGGGTGTCGATCCCGACGACGAGGCGGAGAAGTCGCCGCGCCGGTTCCGCTTGTTTTGATTTGACCGAATCGGCCGGCTCAGTGGGAATGAATTGATGTTCGAACGCGTTCTATCATTTCTGAAGGACTTGCCGAATGGCGCCGGTGCCCGCCCCAGTGCGGATGATCCGCGCGTCGCCGCGTCGGCCCTTCTCTATCATGTGATGAACGCCGATGGCGTGCGTCAGGACGTCGAGTGGGAGCGGTTCAAGGCGGTGCTGGCGCAAAGCTATTCGATCAGCGGTGAGGAACTCGAAGCGCTGGCCGCCGCCGGCGAGCGGGCCGACAATGAGGCGATCGACCTCTATGCCTTCACCAGTGTGCTGAAGCGCCATCTCGACGCCGACGCGCGCAAGGCCTTCATCGGCCTGATGTGGGAAATCGTTTATGCCGATGGCGAGCTGCACGAGTTGGAAGACAACACGGTGTGGCGCGTCGCTGAACTGATCGGCGTCGAGCGTCAGGATCGCGTCGATGCACGCCGCAAGGCAGCGGCGCAGGCGCCTGGCGCGACCGGAACGTCAAGCGACGAATAGGATCTCGCCTGCCCATGCCGCCCAGAACGCGTTCGAAGCCAAAGATCCTGATCGTGCTGCATCAGGAGAATTCGAGCGCCGGGCGTGTCGGCCATATGCTTCTGGAAGAAGGCTTCGATCTCGACATCCGCCGGCCGCCGCTTGGCGACACACTGCCGGAAACCCTCGAAGGCCATGCCGGCACCGTCGTGTTCGGCGGGCCGATGAGCGCCAATGACGAAGATGAGTTCGTCCGCCGCGAGACCGACTGGCTGAAGATTCCGCTGAAGGAGAACTGTCCGTTCCTTGGCATTTGTCTTGGCGCGCAGATGCTGGTCAACCATCTCGGCGGCAAGGTCGAGGGGCACGGCGAAGGTCTGGTCGAGATCGGCTGGTATCCGCTGAAGGCGACCGAAGCCGGCAGGAGGCTCATGCATTGGCCCGACATGGTCTACCAGTTCCACCGCGAGGGCTTTTCACTGCCCAGGGACGCAACGCTGCTGGCGACCGCCGACGCCTATCCCAACCAGGCGTTCCGCTATGGCGACAATGCCTGGGGCATCCAGTTCCATGGCGAGCTGACAAGGGTGATGATGCAGCGATGGGTGGTGCGCGGTGCGCATCGCTTCGAATTGCCGGGTGCCCAGCCCGGCCGCGACCATCTCGGCGGCCGGCTGATCTGGGACATGCATCTGAAGCGTTGGCTCGACGAGTTCTTGCGGACGATTTTCGGCAAGCCGGCGGTGCGGTAGCTCGATTTCCTCGAATTGCTATTTACGGCTCGAGCACCGGCCGCATGAAGCTGCGCTCATAGCTGAGAATGCTGCGATTGCGCTTTTCCGTTTCAAACACTTCCTGGCATTCCGGGTCGGCGGCCATGCGCTTGCGATAGTCCTCGTAGGCGGCGAGGCTCGGGAAGCTGAACATGGCATAGGCGATGTTGTTGGCTCCCTCGCTCGGAAGGAAATAGCCGTGATGGTTTCCGCCGAGGCGATTGACGAGACCTATCCAGCGGCGGCCGTATTCCTCGAACTCGGCAAGCTTGTAGGGGTCGATGACATATTTCAGGTGACAGGTGATCATGACAGTTCCTGTGATTTGGATGAGACATGCCGGCGGTTAGCCAGAAAAAGCATCAGTTTCTGCCATTGAGGTGGCGTACCTTGCGCAGCTGCGGGAACAGTACCATCCACAGGCCGGCGACCGCGATGGCGCCGATGCCGCCGATCACCACAGCTGGAACCGTGCCGATCAGTGCCGCCATCGTGCCGGCGCGGAATTCACCGACTTCGTTGGAGGCGCCGACAAAGACCTGGTTGACGGCGTTGACGCGGCCGCGCACATGGTCGGGCGTCCAGAGCTGGATCAAGGTCTCCCGGATGTAGACGCTGAACATGTCGGTGGCGCCAAGGAAGGCAAGTGCCACGATCGACAGCCAGGTGATGGTCGACAGGCCGAACAGCACGGTGAAAGCGCCGAACAGGCCGACAAAGCAGAGCATGATCATGCCAGCGTGATTGCGGATCGGATGGCCAGCCAGCCAGACCGCGACGCAGATGGCACCAACGCCGGGAGCCGAGCGCAGCAGGCCGAGGCCCCACGGGCCGAGCTGGAGGATGTCGCGCGCATAGATCGGCAGCAGTGCCGAGGCGCCCGACAAAAGCACGGCGAAGAGATCGAGCGAGATGGCGCCAAGCACTATCTTCTCGCTCCAGATGTAACGGAAGCCGGCGAACAGGTTCTCCAGTGTCGGCTTCTCGGCTTCGGTGTGTTGCGAGGGCTTGGGGATGGTGAAAATCAGTGCTCCAGCCGCAAGCATCAGCACGGCGGCGGTGCCATAGGCGGCTTCCGCCGACACGCCGTAGAGAAGGCCGCCGGCTACCGGCCCGACGATGGTGGCGGTCTGCCAGGCCGATGAATTCCAGGCGATCGCGTTGGCGAAATCCTCAGATGGCACCAGGTTGGCGAACAGCGAGGCCGAGGCCGGGCCAAAGAAGGCACGGGCGGTACCGAACATGGCAAGCACGATGAAGATCGGCAGTGGTCCGCTGATGCCGCGCACGGTCAAGACCAGCAAGGTGAGAGCGGATATCGCCTCCACGACCACTGCAATCGCCATGATCAGGCGGCGGCCGAAGCGGTCAGCGACGACGCCGGTGACCAGAACCAGCAGCAGCGAAGGCAGGAACTGGACGATGCCGACCAGGCCGAGATCAAGTGGATTCCGGGTCAGGTCATACATCTGCCAGCCGACCGCGACGGAAACGATCATGGTGGCGAATGTGGTGAGGAACCGCGCCGCCCAGTAGCTCAGGAACGAGCGGTGACGAAACGCGGCGTAGCGCTGATCAGGTGATATCTGTTGGGAATTCATGCAGTAAGGCCCCGTTGCGAAGGCAACACTTTTTTGGTCTTCGCATCGCGCTTTCCGAAAATCGAAACCGATTTTCGGGCCGATGCGATGGCCGGCGGGGCACTTCCCGGATGGGCGCTGTTCCGGCCAATGAAACTTGTCAGAGTTCGCTGCGCATATGCGGCAAAATCAGCGCTGTATCAAGAAATTTTCAGGCTGTTCGACCGGCCGCACGAGGATGTTACTCCCTGACTGCCGCCGAAATGGCGTCGAGACCACCCCTGAGTTCAGCTTCGGTCGGCCAGCCAAAGCCGACACGGAAGAAGCGTTTTGGCATTTCGAACCAGTGGCCCGGCCCAACATAGGTGCCATGATTTTCCAGCAGGTTCACATAGAACCGGTCGAGGTCGAAATCGGGATCGACATTCAACCGGGGGAAGCCAACCACGCCGCCCTCTGGCCGCACCCAGTCGACCAGCGGCTCGCCGTCGATCCAGGCCTGCACGATGTCACGGCGTTTGGTCATCTCGGGCAGCAGTGTCGCCAGGAAAGCGTCGCGGCGCTGCAGCATGCCGCGCGCAATGCCCTCGTCGATGACGCTGCCGCAGATGCCGATCTGTTCCTTGGCGGCAAGGAATTTTTCCTGGAGGTCGGGATCTCGCGTGATCAGCCAGCCGATGCGGATGCCGGGAATGCCGAAGGCCTTGGACAGCGATGAGACGCTGATCGCGCGTGGGCTCAGCGAGGCCGCCGATGGCAGGCGCCGGCCATAGGAGAGGTCGCGATAGGTCTCGTCGACCAGCAGATGGCAGTTCCGGCTTTCCGCCAGCGTCACCAGCGCATCGAGCGCTGCCTCGCTCATCATCGTGCCAGTCGGGTTGTGCGGGCAAGTGACGCTGATCAGCCGGGTGTTCGGCTGCATGGCCGCTTCGATGCGGGCAACATCGATGGCGAAGCCGTCCTTGAAGGCCAGATCGACAAAGCTGATGGCGCAGCCGATCGCCCTAGGGGTTTCGATGTTGGTGGCATAGTTCGGCCTGATAACGACGAGATGATCGCTGGCGGACAGCAGCGAGGTCGAGATGATGAACAGGGCGCCGGCAGCGCCGGCGGTGACCAGCACGTCGTCGGCTGAGATGCCCTTGTCTTGCGCCGCTATCAGCGCCCGCAATTCCTTGTCGCCGCGATGCTCGCCATAGAAAAGCGTCAGATCGGGCAGGGACAGGCCAAGGTCGGAGAGCTTCTGGTCGGCGATCGAGCTTTCCGAGAGGTTGTAGCGGATGCGGTCGTAGCCGTATTCCTCGGGCGCCTCTTTCTCGATCACCATCCTGGTGTAATTCATCTTTGCCCCTCCCAGAGCCTGGTTCCGTCCAAGCCGTAAAAACATCGAGCCTGCCATGGCGCAATTGCCGGCAGGCTCACAAAATCCGATCTTGTATTGCCGTGGAGCGTGCGCCCTTCCGGGCAATGCACTCCGGCATCTCGACTATACGCATCGGCCCGGGAATCGATACCGATTCCCGGGCCGATGCGTTGGGCCAGTGCGTGTGGGTTTAAGCCGAGGCCTTGGCCTTGCGCGCCTTGGCGGGAGCTTTGACGGGAGCCTTGGGGGCGGCCTTGCGGCCGAGGCCAATCGACTTGGCCAGCAACGAGCGCGAGGCGGCATAGTTTGGCGCCACCATCGGATAGTCCGAGGGCAAGCCCCACTTTGCGCGATAGGCGTCCGGCGTCAGGCCGAAATGAACGCCGAGATGGCGCTTCAATGATTTGAACTTCTTGCCGTCTTCCAGGCAGATGATGAAGTCTGGCGTCACCGACTTCTTCGGGTTGACCGCTGGCACCAGCGGTACGGCCTCTGGAACCACCGGCTGGCCAAGTCCGCTGATCGAGGCGGCGACGCTGGCGATGAGGTCGCCCAGGCCGGCGGCGGGCAAGCGGTTCTTCTCGACGTAGGCGGACACGATGTGAGCGGTCAGCTCGAGAAGGTCGATGTCTTTGCGAGCGTTGTTGCTATCGTCGGTCAATCTATTTTCTCCGTCTATCCTCATGAATCCGGAAGTCGGTATTGAGTTTCGGACCATGCACAAAATCAAAGCGCTACAGCAGCCCTAGCCTAGCCCATAAAGGGCAGGCGGCGCTGTAGTGCGGTGGCACTCGTAGTCGGCAAATCTGCTTAGCGCAATGATATAGGGCTATGCCACACGTTATTTTGAACAACTATACTGAGTTGTCACAATATCAGACGATCAGCGCCTTGTCGCGCCACAGTCGAAATCCGCCTTCGAATGCGCGCGTATTGTCACCGCGCCTGCTGTCGGCGGGTAATTCGTCAAGCTTGTCGACGTTGCCGCCGCCGATGACGACATAGTCCGGCTGCAGCGCGGCGCGAAGCCGGTCGACCACGTCGAAGACCGATTTGCGCCATTTCTTCTTGCCGCGCTTTTCCAGGCCGCGTTCGCCGACATAGTCCTCGAAGCTCATGCCTTTCTTGTAGGGAAGATGCGCAAGTTCCATCGGCTGGGCGACGTTGTCGGCTATCATCGCGGCACCCAGACCGGTGCCCAGGCCGAGAAACAGCATGCGGCCGCCCTCATAGCTGCCGATCGCCTGCATCATGGCATCGTTGACGACTTTCACCGGCTTGCCGAACGCCCCGGCGAAGTCAAATCCGGCCCAGCCCTTGCCGAGATTGGCGGGGTCCGTCACGGGCCGGTTGTGGTTCACCGGGCCGGGATAGCCCATGGACACGACATCGTAGGACAGGCCATCGGCAAGCGTCTTCACCTTGTCGATCATCTGTTGCGGCGTCAGGTCCGGCCCAGAATCGGTTCTGCGCTCCTCTCCGCCGGCGCTGGTGAGGATCTTGACGTGCGAGCCACCGATATCGATCGACAACACGATCTTTTCGGCGTCCGCCACGGTTTGCTTCACGGCCTTGCTCATGGTGTCATCTCCTAGAAATCACTTGACTGGATTGATCCAGCCATTGGGCGGTCCGAAGGTGGCCATGGCGTCAACCGGCCCCCAGGTCTTGAGCTCATAGAGATGCGGCGGCGTGGTGTCGCCAAGCACCGGGCCGACGATGCGCCAGGCAAGTTCGCTGGCGTCCTGGCGGGTGAACAGCTGACCGTTGCCGTTCATGGCGTCGCCGATCAGCCGCTCATAGGGCGGCATGTCGCCCTTGCTGTCATCAAGCGCCGTCAGCTCGACCTGTTCGCCGATCATGTCGTCGCCGGGCGCCTTGCGCTGCGCGCCGATGGCGATCATCACCTGCGGATCGATGCGGAAGCGCACGTAATTCTGGTCGGCGGGCTTGATCGGATCGAAGACATCGAGCGGCGGCCGCTTCAGCCGCACCACCACTTCGGTGACATGCACCGGCATGTTCTTGCCGGCACGGATGAAGAAGGGCACATCCTGCCAGCGCCAGGTGTCGACGAAGAAGCGCACCGCGGCAAAAGTCTCGACCGGGGAGTTCGGCGCCACGCCCGGTTCGGCGAGGTAGCCCTTGAACTGGCCGCGCACGACATCGTCCTTGGCCAAGGTGCGGATGGCGCGCAGCACCTGCACCTTCTCGTCGATCAGGTCGTCGGCGGAACGGCCGACCGGCGGCTCCATGGCCAGCAGCAGCAGGATGTTGAGCAGATGGTTCTCGATGACATCGCGGATGCAGCCGACATCGTCGTAGAAGCGGCCACGTCCCTCGACGCCGAAATCCTCGGCCATGGTGATCTGCACGCTCTCGACGTAATTGCGGTTCCAGATCGGTTCGAGGAAGGAATTGGCGAAGCGGAAATAGAGCAGGTTCTGGATCGCTTCCTTGCCGAGATAGTGGTCGATGCGGAATATGGACTGTTCGTCGAAGACCAGATGCAGCACCCGGTTCAGCCAGCGTGCCGATTGCAGGTCATGGCCGAAAGGCTTTTCCACCATCAGCCGGGCGCCATGCGCCGTGCCTGACTGCTCGAGCCCCTGGACGACGGTTTCGAACATGGTCGGCGGCACCGCCATGTAGTGCAGCGGCCGCTGCGCGGTGCCAAGTGCGCTTTTCAGCTTCTCGAACGTGGCTCCATCCCTGTAGTCGCCGCTGACGTAGCGCAGCATGGAGGCGAGTTTGGCGAAGACCTTCTCGTCGATCGTGCCGAAGGCATTGACGATGCCGTCGCGGGCCCGGTCCTGCAATTGCTTGAGGTCCCAGGCGTCGAAAGCAACGCCGATCACGGGCTCGGTGAGTGTGCCCTTGGCAACCATGGCGTAGAGGGCGGGAAAGATCTTCTTGTGGGCGAGGTCGCCGGTCGCTCCGAAGAGCACCAGCGTATCGGACCGTTCCTGGCTCATATGCGTATCTCCCCTTGCACTCTCACGACTTCGGCTTTTCGACATGGCCGCCGAAGGCGAAGCGCATGGCCGACAGGAGCTTGTCGGCGAATTCGGATTCGCCTTGCGAGGAGAAGCGGTCGAACAGGGCCGAGGACAGGACCGGCGCCGGCACGCCGGTGTCGATCGCCGCCTTCAAAGTCCAGCGGCCTTCGCCGGAATCCGAAACCCGACCGCCGAAATTCGCCAGCGAGGGATCGGATTTGAGCGCGCTGGCCGTCAGGTCGAGCAGCCACGAACCGATGACGCTGCCATGCCGCCAGACCTCGGCGACATTGGCGAGGTCGATGTCGAACTGGTAATATTCCGGGTTCTGCAGCGGGCTGGTCTCGGCGTCGGCGTCGCGCTTGACCTTGCCTGAATTGCCGGCCTTGAGGATGTTCATGCCTTCGGCATAGGCGGCCATGACGCCATACTCGATGCCATTGTGGATCATCTTGACGAAGTGGCCGGCGCCGCTCGGGCCGCAATGCAGGTAGCCGAAGGGCGCGGTGCCTGCGGCCTTGTCGGGGGCGGGCGCACCGGGATCGGCGCCAGGCGCCAGCGTGGCGAAGACCGAATCGAGATGCTGGACGGCTTCGTCGGGACCACCGATCATCAGGCAATAACCGCGATCGAGACCCCAGACACCGCCGCTGGTGCCGACATCGACATAGCTGAGGCCCTTGTCCTTGAGCTTCGCTGCCCGGTCGACGTCATCATGGTAGTAGGAATTGCCGCCATCGATGATGATGTCGCCAGGTTCCATCAGCGCCGCTACCTGATCGACGATCTTGCCGGTGATTGCCGCCGGCAGCATCAGCCACACGCAGCGCGGCTTGGCGAGCTTGCCGACGAATTCCGCGAGGGAGGCCGCACCGAGAGCGCCATCGGTCACCAGGGCCGCGACGCTGCCGGGATTGATGTCGTAGACGACGCATTCGTGGCCGTCGCGCATCAGGCGCCGAACCATGTTGGCGCCCATCCGGCCCAGTCCCATCATTCCGATTTGCATGTTCTCGTCCTGGTTTCTCGAGGGGTTGGAAGGTCTGCTGGTCAGTCGCCGATCGTCACGGAGAAGTCGACATTCTCCCAATCACCGGTGTCCGGCCAGAAAAAAGTGAAAGTGAGCGTGGTGCCCTCGGCGAGGCCGGCCATGGGCAGATCAGCAAGATGAATGCCGAAGGCATTCTCCTTTGTCTCGCTGTCATGGGCCGTCGCCCAGGTGTCGGTGCTCCAGTGGACTGTCGCCCGGGCGGGCAGTTCGACGCGCAAGGCCTTGCCGGCCGGCAGCGTGCGGATCTTGCTGTTGAAGCGCCATAGCCTGAGCGGCGAGGTGGTCTTGCCCTCGACGTAGCGCTTTACGCCTTGCCGCGGCATGTCGAAAACCGCACCGTCGCGTAGCGAGCGCAACAGCTTGATATGCTCCGAATGCGCCCAGACCAGCGGCATGGCACTGCCTGAAGGGCCACCGTACAGCAATTCGCGCTCAGGCATGTCCGGCTGATCCCAGACCTGCTCCGGCAACAGGCCGCTGGGGCCGGCGGAGCCTTCCAGCGCCGCCAGCAGTCTGGCAGCCTCGGCCTTGCGGCCCGCCGCAAGTTCATAGTGCGCGCGCTCGCCGGCCAGCAGGGGCCAGGGCCGGCCCTGGCCGGTTCCGTCAAACGGGGCGCCATCCTCGTGCTCGCCATAGCCATCGCCATTGTAGCGATACCAGAGCGGCCCTTGCGGCAAGTCGCGGCGCAGCTGCGCGTCGATGACCTTGACCGTGTCGACCATGCGCGGGTCGTCAGCGGCCCTGAGGCCGAAGCGTACCAGCGCCAGCGCGTCAGGGCTGACGATTGCCTCGGCCGGGCGATCGGTGTCGCCGGGCGGCCGGTTCTTGATCGGAACATAGCCGTCCTTCGGCGATGCGGCGTCGGCGCTGTCGGGCGGCGCGATGCGGACGTAATAGCCGTTGACGCCGGCCTCTTCGCACGCAGCCGTGGCGGTGACATAGGTCCAGCGCTCGATCTGGTCGTTCCAGACGTCGGCGGTTTCGCGCAGATAGTTTGCCGACTCGGCCTTGCCGCAGATATCGAGCATGTCGGCGGCGGCCAGCAGTGCCGCGATCTCGACCGCAAGCGTGAAGGGGCTATAGCCGGCGTCCTCTTCCCAGCGGTCCTCGCCGGTGACCGGACCGTTGCGCGCGACATAGGACGCGGCGCTCTCCATCATCGGCAGAAAGGCGAGCAGCTGGGCGTGGGGCAAGTGGCCTTCGCGGCGCAGTGCGTCCGCAAGCAGCAGCGGAAAGGCGCATTCGTCCATTTGCAGGCCGGGCCAATAGGGGGTGCCGTCGAGCCAGAGGTTCTGCGGCCAGTGTCCGTCCGGCTGCTGGATGGAGCGCAGATAGGAAAGGATCTTCACCGCGGTTGCCGGGTCGCCGGCGGCGAGAAAGCCGCCCGCCGTCTCGACCAGGTCGCGCGGCCAGACCAGGTGATAGCCGCCGAGGTCGTCGTCGCCTTTGTTGAAGCCCCAGGGGATGGACAGGCTGGCGACGGCCGCGCCGGGCACGGCAATCGAGCGATGCGTCGCCAGCACGGCAGTGCTGACGCGGTAGCTGTTGACCCCGGATGCGGCCTGTCGATCCAGCTGTAGCAGGCCTGCCTGCCATTCGCGCCATTTCTGGACATAGGATTTTTCGGCGGGCCCGAACCCCCGCTTCAAGCTGGCGGCGGCATTTTCAGCGGCCTCATCGGGCGTCGCGCCAAAGCCCAAGGCCAGCAAGGCCTTTGTCTTCGTGGCGGAAAAGCCGATCTCGCCGGTCAACGCGACATTGCCGTCCTCGGCCCGTTGGCAAGCCGGATCGAGCTGGCCGGCCTGATGCAGTTGCTGCCAGCCATCGGAGAAACCGACATAGCCGGCCGAGCAGGTCCGCCAGGGCAGTGACGAGGCAAGTGCCAGGCAAGTGCCGCGCCCCGACGCGAACAGCATAGGCTTGCCCTTGTGATCCCCGATCCAGGCGGTGTTGCCCATGCCGGCATTGACCAGATGCGGCGCCAGCAACGCGTAGACGCGGTAGTCGCCGGCAGCGCCCTTGAGCGGCGTGAAGGTGATTTCCTGCAGCAAGGCCGGACGGGCCGGATCGGCCAGCACGCGCTTGTCGATGCGGTAGGCGCCGTCGGTCGCGGTGTTGACCAGCCGGTAGGCCGGCACCCCATCCTCGAACGGCTCGATGCTGTGCGTGGCGTCCCGCTTCTCCTCGGAGAAATATCCGTCCGGTCCGGTGACGATCAGGCCGAGGTCGCGCGTGCAGGCGCTGTCGACGCGCGGATAATAGATTTCGTTGAGAATGCCGTGGCTTATCGTGAACCAGACCTGGCCGGCCGGCGAAAGCGAAGTTCCGACGCCACTCTTGGCGCTTGACGTCCAGCGCGCCGGAATTCCCGGGGCGCCTTGAGCAACAGTCGGCGTCACTGCCATTCCATTCGGTCTCCTGGACCCTTCCCTAGACCAGGACGCGAACCCTTTTCAATCATTGCACCGCAAGTTGATCGCCCGAGGCGGTTGGCGATTGATGTTGACAGCCCGCTGCTCATTCTGCATTTGTCTGATAATACATAAAAAACAGGAACGGGAAGATAGCAGCCTTCAACAGCCAGTAAGACCATCACTCTTGGGAGGAGTAACATGAAGAAACTATTCGTCTTGGGCACGCTTGCGGCGGTGCTCGCGGCCGGTACGGCCATGGCCGACACCAGCGGCAAGAAGATCGCCTTCTCGAACAATTATGCCGGCAATTCGTGGCGCCAGGCGATGCTCGACAGCTATGGCATCGTCACCAAGAAGGCCGTCGCCGACAAGGTTGTCGGGGCCGCGGACATCTTCACCACCGCCGACAAGGAGGTGCCGACGCAAGCCGCCCAGGTGCAGAACCTGATCCTGCAGGGCTATGATGCGATCGTCATCAACGCCGCTTCGCCGGATGCGCTCAACGGCGCGATCAAGCAGGCCTGCGATGCCGGCATCGTCGTCGTGTCCTTCGACGGCACGGTGACAGAACCTTGCGCCTACCGCGTCGTTGTCGACTTCAAGGACATGGGCAAGCAGGAAATCGAGCAGATGGCCAAGTTCCAGCCCAAGGGCGGGAATCTCCTGGAAATCCGCGGCCTTGCCGGCACCTCTATCGACGATGCCATTCATGCCGGTATCCTCGAAGGCGTCGCCGCCCATCCCGAATTCAAGATCGTCGGCTCGGTCACCGGCGACTGGGACCAGACCACGGCGCAGAAGGCGGTGGCGACCATCCTGCCATCGCTGCCCGACGTCGTCGGCATCGTCGACCAGGGCGGTGACGGCTACGGCGCCGCACAGGCCTTCGCCGCCGCCGGCAAGCCGCGCCCGACCATCATCATGGGCAACCGGCAGGACGAGTTGCAGTGGTGGAAGGAGCAGAAGGACAAGGACGGCTACAAGACCTGGTCGGCGTCGATCGCGCCCGGCGTCTCGTCGCTGGCCTTTTGGGTGGCGCAGCAGGTGCTCGATGGCCGCAAGGACATCCCGCACGACCTGCTGGTTCCCTATCTCGCCTTCACCCAGGACGATTTCGAGACCGAGCTGCCGAAAATCGTCAAGGGCGGCGTCGCCAGCCACGAATACAGCCAGGAGGACGCCGTCGCGGCCATCAAAGCCAACATCAAGTGATGGCTGAACGCTGTTGCCGCCCGCATCGTTGACTGGATATCGTTGAGCATGCCTGAGGCCAGCGCTGATATCGCCAAACAGGGCGGCGCCGAAAAACAATTCGGCGCCGCCAATACCGAGATAGTCAGACTGGACGGTGCCGAAAAACATTTCGGCGCGGTCCGGGCGCTTGCCGGCGTTGATTTCGGCGTCCGTGCCGGTGAGTGCGTCGGTCTGGTCGGCCATAATGGCGCCGGCAAATCGACACTCATGCATATGGTGGCGGGCACGCTGATGCCCGACAGCGGCCAGATCAGCGTGCATGGCGGCATCGAGGAGAACTATTCGGTATCGCGGGCGCAGAAGCTCGGCATACGCTGCGTGTTCCAGGAATTGTCGCTGTGCCCAAACCTCAGCGTCGCCGAAAACACGCGCATCAACCATGCCTCGCTGCGCGGCTTCGGCTGGCGACGCCGTGCCGCCGATCTCATTGCCGCCAAGCTCGACGAGATTTTTCCCGGCCATAGTATCTCGGCAGCCGACATCGTCGGTGATCTTTCCATCGGCCGTCGCCAGATGGTCGAGGTGGCGCGTGCCTTCACGGTCACGCATGACCGTCTCGATCTTGTCATTCTGGATGAACCGACATCCTCGCTCGACTCCCACACCGCCGGCCAGTTGCTGGCTTTCGTCCGCCGCTTTGTCGCCAGCGGCAAAAGCTGCATCCTGATCTCGCACGTGCTGGGCGAGGTGCTGTGGAATGCAGACCGCATCGTGGTGATGCGCGACGGCAAGGTCGTCGTGACCGATGAGGCGGAGGCTTTCGATCGCGAGAGGCTGGTGACGGCCATGGGCGGTGCCGAGGCGCGCGAGAAGGCCGTTGAGAGCGCTGCCGACAGGCCGCCAAAGGGGGCGCTCAGCGTCCGGGCCCGCCCCTCGCGCCAGCAGGATGACAAGGAACTGGTCGCCCATGCGGGCGAAATCATCGGCCTGGCCGGCTTGGCCGGGCATGGACAGACCGATCTGCTGCTGGCGATCTTCGGGGCCGCCGCGCGCGCCAGAACCGGCATCGAGGTCACGGCGCCGGTGGCGCTGGTCGCTGGCGACCGGCAGTCGGACGGCATTTTTCCGCAATGGTCGATATCGGAGAATATCGGTATCCGTTCGCTGGCGCGCCTGCGCGGCGGCTTGCTGATCTCGCCACAGCGCGAAGCCGAGCTTGCGGCTTTCTGGCAAAAGAAGATCGGCATCCGCACGCCCGACATGAACAACAACATCTTCTCTTTGTCGGGCGGCAACCAGCAGAAGGCGCTGTTTGCGCGGGCGCTGGGATCGGATGCGAAGATCGTGCTGATGGACGACCCGATGCGCGGCGTCGACATCGGCACCAAGCTCGAAGTCTACGACCTTGTGCGCGAGGAGGCGCGCAATGGACGCACCTTCCTCTGGTACACGACCGAAACCGAAGAGCTCGACAATTGCGACCACATCTATGTCTTCAAGAACGGCCGCATCGTCGCCAACCTGCGGCGCGACGAGCTGACCGAGGAAAAGATCATCCAGTCCTCGTTCGGCGACGCAGCCTGAGATGACGGCTGTACCCGTCGACAATGGATCGAAGAATTCCGAACGCGGCGCAGCGGCTCGGGCACGGCTATTGCGCGGCCTGTTACCGGCGCTGTCGCTGGTGATCGTGCTGATTGCCATCGCCTGGCTCAACCCGCGTGCGATCAGCTATTTCGGCTTCAGCCTGATGCTCAACCTGGCGATCCCGATCGCGCTGGCGACGATCGCGCAGATGTTCGTCATTGCTGGCAACGAGCTCGACCTGTCCATCGGCACCTTTGTCGGCTTCGTCGGCTGCGTCACCGCCACCTGGCTGAAGGACGCGCCTTTGCTCGGCGCCGTCATCCTGCTCGGGTCGATCGGTATCTACGCACTGCTCGGCGCGCTGATCCATCTGCGCAACCTGCCCTCGATCGTGGTGACGCTGGGCATGAGCTTCGTCTGGCAGGGCCTCGCAATCCTCGTCCTGCCGAAGCCCGGCGGCAAGGCGCCAGACTGGCTGCTTTCGGTCATGGCGTTCAAGCCGCCCTTCGTGCCGTTCCCAATCGTTGCCGCGCTGGTCATCGGCCTCGTCGTCCATTTCGGCCTGATGCGCACCTCCTATGGCGTGATATTGCGTGGCTCGGGCGGCAATCCGGCGGCGCTTGGCCGTGCCGGCTGGTCGCTGCTCAAGACCAAGATCGTGCTCTTCGCGCTGGCCGGGCTGTTCGGCGTCTTATCCGGCATGGCGCTGATCGGCATCACCACCTCGGCGGACGCCAATATCGGCAATGGCTACACATTGCTGGCGATTGCCGGCGTCATTCTGGGCGGCGGCGAATTCGTCGGCGGCCGGGTGTCGCCGATCGGCGCGGTCATCGGCGCGCTGACTTTGGCGCTGGCGGCATCGCCGCTGCTGACTTTCATGCACATTCCGCCGGACTGGCAGGTGGCGGCCAATGGCGCCATCCTGATCATCGTGCTGGCGGCACGGGTGCTGATCAGCCGCAAGGAGAGGTGAGCGATGCCATCGCTGAAAACGCTGCTCACCAAGCCATGGATCTGGTCTTTTGCCGGCGCCTTGCTGGTGTGGCTGGCGACCATCATCTTCACCGGCGGCCATGGCGCCGGCGGCATGGTTACGGCAGCACTTTCGCTGGCCGTGTTCACCGTCATTGTCGGTGTCGGCCAGATGTTCGTCATCACGCTCGGCCCCGGCAATGTCGACCTGTCGCTGCCGGCCAATATCGGCCTCGCCAGTGCTGTCGCGATGAAGGTGATGGACGGCAATGACTCGATGATCGCGGTCGGGCTTCTGGCGGCGCTGGCCTGCGGCATGGCGATTGGCGCCGCCAATTATCTCTTGATCTGGGCGCTGCGCATTCCGCCGATCATCGCCACGCTGTCGGCGAGTTTCATCATCCAGTCGATCGACATCAGCTACGGGCGCGGGCTTCAGATCAAGCCGCCGCCCGGCTTTGCCGATTTCGCCAACTGGCAGGTGCTGGGCATTCCGGTGCTGGCGATCCTCACCGTGTTGTTCACCATCGGCGCTGCAATCGCGCTGCAGCGCATGGTCTATGGCCGCTCGGTGCTGGCGATCGGGCAGAACATCCGCGCGGCTTGGCTGGCGGGGGTTCCCGTCGGGCGCATCCGCTTTCTCACCTACACGCTGTCAGGCGCGCTCGGCGGCATCGACGGCGCTCTGCTCGCCGGCTACTTCCGTGGCGCCAATGTCGATATCGGCAACGAATATCTGCTCGCCTCGATCGCGGTCGTTGTCATCGGCGGCACCTCGGTGGCGGGCGGCAAGGCCAATGTGCCCGGCGTCTGGGGCGCGGCGCTGTTCCTGGTGCTGCTGTTGACGATGCTCAACACATTCGGCGTCAGTGCCGGCGTGCGGCTGTTGCTGACAGGGCTGATCATTGTGGGGGTGATTACGGTGGCGGGAGGTCAGAAGGCACTGCGGTAGGGCACCTTCGTCATCCTCGGGCTTGACCCGAGGATCCATGCCACGACCTCAGCCGAGGAATGCTGCGGAACACGATAGTTAGCCGATCGCCGGGGGCGTGAAGAGCAGCACTTGAACCGCGGCAACGCCTTGATGTCGCGGCATGGATCCTAGGGTCTGCGCCGCGTCGCTACGCTCCTTGCTCCGCCCTAGGATGACGAGGTTACGACCTGCAAATGCCTGGCCAGCATCAGCCGTAGTTCTTCCAGCACCCCATCGCGCAGCCTTTTCTCGCCAACGAGCGCCAGCGGGATGCGCATCAGCTGCGGCACGATGACGGCGAGCCGCTCGGCCTGGCCTGCCGGCAGCGGCGGGTCGGCCTGCGCGAACAGCGCTGCGATCTGGCCGCGCCGTGTGGTGCGCATCGTGCGCCGCCAGCCGTCGTCTCCGGGCAGATCAAGCAGCGCCGAATAGGCCGGGTGGGTGGCGAGGAAGTCGCCCAGCACGTCGAACAAGGCATCGGCAATGGCCGCCGGCGCCAGACCGCTGGCGCGCTCCCGCAAGGCCTCGAGCTGCGCGGACAGCGCTTCCGCGTGTTCGGCCAGAATGGCCTCCGCCAGCGCCTCCTTGGTTGGGAAGAACAGATAGAGCGTGCCGATCGCCGCACCGGCCCGCGCGGCGATCTCGGTCATCGTCGTGGCGTCGAAACCCTTCTCGACAAACAGCAGCGCCGCACTCGCCATCAGGGCAGCGACCCGCTCGCGGCCTCTTTTCTGTTGCGGTGCACGCGGATTCGCCACTGATGCTCTTGCTTTTTCCGAGGCCATCCTCATATTTCCAAACCTGAGACTATCCTCATATATAGCGCAAGCATTGACCATGCCAGCGCGTCCGAAAGTTGCCAGCATGAATGCCGCCGAACCGAAGCGCCCACAGAGCCACAAATGGATGGTTCTAAGCAACACCACACTTGGCATGCTGGCCGCCGCGATCAATGGCTCGATTCTGCTGATCAGTCTGCCTGCGGTGTTTCGCGGCATTGGCCTGAAGGCGCTCGACCCCGGCAACATCAATTATCTCTTGTGGGCAATCATCGGCTACATGATCGCAACGGCGGTGCTCGTCGTCGCCTTCGGCCGGCTCGGCGACCAGTTCGGCCGGGCGAAAATGTACAATCTCGGCTTCGCCATCTTCACCGCCGCGTCAATCGCGCTCAGCTTACTTCCCGGCCAGGGTGACTTCGCCGCCATCTACCTGATCAGCGTGCGCATCATCCAGGGCATCGGCGGCGCGCTGATCATGGCCAATTCCACGGCACTGCTCACCGATGCCTTTCCGGAGAACGAGCGCGGTTTCGCGCTTGGCATCAATGTGGTGGCGGCGATCGGCGGCCAGTTCGTCGGCCTGCTGATCGGCGGGCTGCTTGCCGATACCGACTGGCGGCTGGTGTTCTGGATCAACGTGCCGTTCGGCCTCGTCGGTACGGTCTGGGCCTATCTGAAGCTGCATGACACGCCGAACCGCTCCACCCACACGATCGACTGGCTGGGCAATATCAGCTTCGGGCTCGGCCTTGTGCTCATCCTAACCGCCATAACCTATGGGCTGCAGCCCTATGGCGATCGGGTGATGGCGTGGACCAGCCCCAAGGTGCTGACGCTTTTTGCCATCGGCATCCTGTCGCTGATTGCCTTCGTGGTCATCGAGCAGCGTGTCGCCAAGCCGATGCTCGACCTGAAACTGTTCCGCATCCCGGGCTTTGCCTATGGCAACATCGCCAATCTGGCGTCGGGCATCGCGCGCGGCGGGCTGCAATTCATGCTCATCGTCTGGCTGCAAGGCATCTGGCTGCCGCTGCATGGCTATTCCTTCGAGGAGACGCCGCTGTGGTCGGCGATCTTCATGCTGCCGCTGACGGTAGGCTTCCTGATCGCCGGTCCGGTCTCGGGCTATTTCTCCGACCGTGTCGGCGGCGTGCCCTTCGCGGTCGGCGGCATGGTTGCCGGTGCGGCAAGTTTCATTGCGCTGATGGCGCTGCCCGCCGACTTCTCCTACACGGCCTTCGCCGCGCTGCTGTTCCTGAACGGTCTCGGCTCGGGCCTGTTCGTTGCACCCAATGCGACGCAGATCATGAATTCGGTGCCGGCGCGCGAACGCGGCCAGGCCTCGGGCATGCGGGCCACCACCACCAATGCCGGACAGGTGCTGTCGATCGGCCTGTTCTTCAGCCTGATGATCCTCGGCCTCGCCGCCAGCCTGCCGCAGAGCATGGAGGCCGGCCTGCTGGCGCAGCATGTGCCGCAGGCGGTCGCGCACCAGATCGCCAACATGCCGCCGGTTGCCAGCCTGTTTGCCGCCTTCCTCGGCTACAACCCGATGGGCGAACTCATCCCGGCCGATGTGCTGCACGCGCTGCCGCAGCAAAGCATCGACACGTTGACCGGCCACGCCTTCTTTCCCGAACTGATGGCGGGGCCGTTCAAGCATGGGCTGGTCTTCGCCTTCACCTTTTCGGCGGTCCTATACCTGGTCGCTGCGTTGGCTTCCTGGTGTGGTGGCCGCACCTTGGGTGCCGCGATGCCGGAATTGGCCACGGTTGAGGCCGCCGGCCGGCGCTAATCGCTGGAGCAGTTTCAGGAAAAGTGTGAAACGGTTTTCCGTCCGGAACTGCTAGATAACAACGAGATAGAGCAGTTCGGCGTTTCCTTGAAACGAAGAACTGCTCTAGGCCAGGCCGACATCCGGTTCCCATCGACGCCGCGGCACTGTAAATCCCCTCCGCGTGCCCGTGGTCGTTCAACATCAATGAGAGGTCTTGCTTGTCCGATTTCCTTGACGTCAGCCATGACGGCGATGTTGCCATCGTCACCATCGACAACCCGCCGGTCAACGCGCTCAGCTTCCACGTCCGCGAGCCGCTCATGCAGGCGCTGACCGCCTTGCGCGACAATTCCGATGTGGCGGCAATCGTCATCGCCTGCGCCGGGCGGACTTTCGTTGCCGGCGCCGACATCACCGAATTCGGCAAGCCGATGCAGCAGCCGGAACTGCGCGCCATCGTGGCGACGCTCGAGACCATCGCCAAGCCGACGGTCGCCGCCATCCATGGCACCGCGCTCGGCGGCGGCCTGGAACTGGCGCTCGGCTGTCATTTCCGTGTTGCCGATGCGCAGGCCAAACTCGGCCTGCCGGAGGTGAAGCTCGGCCTCTTGCCAGGCGGTGGCGGCACGGTGCGGCTGCCGCGACTGGTCGGTGCGGCGCAGGCGCTCAGGATGATCGTTTCCGGCACGCCGATCGGCGCGGAAGAAGCGCATGCCGCCGGCCTTGTCGACGCCGTCTTCGAAGGCGATCTGACCACGCACGCCGTGAACTTCGCCCGGGAGCTGGCGCGCAAGGGCGGGCCGTTCACGCCGGTGCGCGACCGCGATGAGCAGCTTGGGGAAACCGATCTCGCTGCCTTCGACGCCGAGGTGGCCGACCTCGCCAGGAAGGCGCGCGGGCTCGAGGCGCCGATCGCCTGCGCGCAGGCGGTGCGCAATGCGCTCACGCTGCCCTTCGACGAGGCGCTGGCCGCGGAGCGCGCGCTGTTCGTGACACTGGTCGGCGGCGACCAGTCGCGCGCCCAGCGGCATCTGTTTTTCGCCGAACGCGAGGCGGCAAAGCTACCCGGCAAGGATATCGTCAAGCGCCGGATCGCCCGGGTCGGCGTTATTGGCGCCGGCACGATGGGCGGCGGCATCGCCATGGCCTTCGCCAATGGCGGGTTTTCGGTCACCTTGCTGGAAACCAGCGACGAGGCCTTGCAGCGCGGCCTCGGCACGATCGACAAAAACTATGCCGTGTCGGTTACGCGTGGTTCTCTCACGGAAGAGGCCAGGCGTCAGCGGCTTGCCCAGTTCAAGGGCTCCACCGACTATGCCGATCTTGCCGATTGCGACCTGATCGTCGAAGCGGCGTTCGAGGACATGGCGGTCAAGAAGGAAATCTTCGGCAAGCTCGACGCGGTAGCCAAGCCCGGTGCGATCCTCGCCACCAACACGTCCTATCTCGACATCAACGAAATCGCCGCGTCGACCTCGCGGCCGCAGGATGTGCTCGGCCTGCATTTCTTCTCGCCGGCCAATGTGATGAAGCTGCTGGAGATCGTGCGAGCCGAAAAGACCGCGCCCGATGCGCTGGCGACATCACTCGACCTTGCACGACGCATCGGCAAGGTGGCTGTCGTCGTCGGTGTCTGCCACGGCTTTGTCGGCAACCGCATGCTGGCCGCGCGGGGTTCGGAATCGGAAGCGCTTCTGCTGGAAGGCGCGACGCCCAGCCAGATCGACAAGGCATTCACCGATTTCGGCTGGCCGATGGGGCCGTTCCAGATGGGTGATCTCGCCGGTCTCGACATCGGCTGGCGCAACCGCAAGGCGCGCGGCCAGACGGCTGTCATCGCCGATACGCTGTGCGAGCAGGGCCGTTTCGGCCAGAAGACCGGCAGGGGTTTTTATCTCTACGAGAACGGCGGACGCACACCCGTCCCGGATCCCGAGGTCGAGGCGCTCATTCGCGAGAAGGCTGCCGAGAAGGGTATCGCGCCGCGTGCGATTGGCGCCGAAGAGATCATCGAGCGCACGCTCTATCCGCTGGTCAACGAGGGCGCCAGGATTCTGGAGGAAGGGATAGCAACCCGCGCGTCCGACATCGATATCGTCTGGGTCAATGGCTACGGCTTTCCCATAGGCAAGGGTGGTCCGATGTTCTGGGCCGGCCTCGAAGGCGCCGCCAGGATCATCGAGCGGCTCGAACACTGGCATCAGCGGACCGGCAAGGATGTCTTCAAGCCGGCGCCGTTGCTCAAGACGATGGCCGAGACAGGCTCCTGGGGCGCCAGCACTACGGCCTGATCGCGATCCCGGCGAGGTGCCTGCTATCCCTGGTCCCTCGCCAATACGAAATCGTGCTCGACCTCCCAGAATGGGCCGGCAAATTCGAGCTCCTTGGCGCGTGCCGGGTCGTCGACCTGCTTGAATTCGGCGAGCAGGCTTTCCTTCACGCCAAACACCGCATCCGAGTTGATGTAGGGGTCGTCGGGGTCGAAGATGTGGGTGGTCAGCGTCTCGAAGCCGTCGGCTTTGAGGATGTAGTGGAGATGCGCCGGGCGGTAGGGATGGCGGCCAAGCGCGTTGAGCAGCTTGCCGACCGTGCCGTCGTCTGGGATGGGGTAGAATTTCGGCTTCACGGCGCGGAACCAGTAGCGTCCGTCCGCGCCGGTGCGGAAGACGCCGCGCAGGTTGAAGTCGGGCTGGATGCCCTTCTGCTGCACATCGTAAAAGCCCTCGTCATTGGCTTGCCAGACATCCAACACGGCGTTGGCGATCGGCTTGCCTTCGGTGTCGAGGATGCGGCCATGGATGAACATGTCCTCGCCCTTCTGGTCGAGGCAGATGTTGGCGCCCATCGGCAGTTCCGGGGCATCGGCGAGATGGAAGGGGCCGAGCACGGTCGATTCCGAAGCGCCTGACGGCTTGCGGTTGTTGATGGCGTCGACCAGCATCGAGACGCCGAGCACATCGGACAAAAGGATGAACTCCTGCCGCCATTCGGTGGACAGGTGCCCGGTCCTGGTCAGGAACAGAATGGCGTCGAACCATTCTTCCTGCGTCGGTTCGATTTCCTTCACCGCCTCATGCAGCTTGCGGGTCAGGACCTCCATCACCGCTTTCAGCCGTTCATCCCCGGAATTGCGGTTGCGGCCGGTGACGACCTCGACCGAATTCTCTTCGGTGAAGAAGCCTTTTTCGTGCGCTTCCATCGTTGGTCCTCACCTGTCCAGAATTGACGTCATCACGCGGCGCAAGTCGGCCGTGGGGTCGGCGCTCATTCCATCGCAGCGCCAGCCGACATGCTGGTCCGGGCGCACCAGCAGGATGCCGCTGTCGCGCACCTCGCGGGCGCGCGCCCAGTCGCCGGAAAAATCCTGCCAGGGCTGGCGCGGCCCGATCAGGTGACCTGCGATGCCGATGCCGAGCTCCTTGCCGACAATCTTCGCGGCGTCGAGCCAGCCTTGGCCGCCAATGCCTGTCAGCACCGTGAACGTGCCATGGCCGGTCAGATCGAGCGTCGAGGCCTTGTCACCCTTTTCCGAATGCACCCAGGCGTGCGGCAGGCGCGCACCCGGCCAGGAGGTCTGCTGATAATGGAGCTCGGCATCCTTCTCGAAGGCTGGCTCCTTCTGGCCGTCGGTGACGACCGCATCGGACTTGTAGCGCTGGTTCATCTCGACGCCATGCGCATCGAATTCATAGACCTTGGAGGCAAGGGTCTCGCGGATCTTCGCGCGCTGCGCCTCGGCCGCCGGCGTGTTGTCGCAGCGGGCATCCATGTTCGACTGCATCTTCACCGGATCGATGGAATCGAGCAGACCGAGCGCCTTGAAGATCGGGCCGAATTCCTCGATCGATTTGTTGGCGCGGGTGACGATCTGCCTGGCGACCGGCGCGCGCTCCTGCGAGTAGCTGTCGAGCAGCTTTGGGCCGGCCTTGCCCTTGATGACATGGGCAAGCTTCCAGGCGAGGTTGAAACCATCCTGGATCGAGGTGTTGGACCCGAGCCCGTTCGACGGCGGGTGACGATGAATGGCATCGCCCATGCAGAACACACGGCCTTTGGATGTCTGCGTCGCGTACATGTTGTTGACGGTCCAGGTCGATACCGACTGAATGTCGATCTCCAGTTCCGGGTCGCCGACAAGGTCTCGCGCCACCTTCCTGGCGAAGGCGTCGTCGACCTTCGGCGCCGGCTGGTTGATGTCGTAGCCCCAGACGATCAGCCACTCGTTCCATGGCCGGATCATGCGCACCAGGCCCATGCCGATGCCGCCGACATCGGCGCCCGGCTGCACCACCCAGTAGAGAACCGACGGGCGGTGGGCGACGTATTTCGACAGGTCAGCCTTGAACAGGATGTTCATCGAGCCGCCGACGCCCATCTTGCCTTCGAAGGGCAGGCCGGCATGTTCGGCAACCAGCGAATTGCCGCCATCGGCGCCGACCAGGTACTTTGAGCGGATGGTGATGTCCTTGCCGGTCAACCGGTCGCGGCAGGTCGTGGTGACGCCGTCGGCGTCCTGTACGTGAGAGAGGTATTCGGTTGACATGCGCGACTGGGTGCCGCGCGAACAGGCGGTCTTGAACAGCAACGGCTCCATGAAGGTCTGCGGCAGGTCGTTCATATGCGAGGGTGAGGACAAGAGATGCTCGGCGCGAGAAAGCGGATGCTTGCCCCAGCTGCGCATGCGGCCGATTTCCTCGCCGGCCAGCGAGGTGCAGAACACGTTTTCGCCCATCAGGTCCTGTTCGGTGGCGTGCATGTAGGCTTCCGCCTCGACCTCCTTGCCGAGGTCGCGCAGCACTTCCATGGTGCGCTGGTTGGTGATGTGCGCGCGCGGCGTCGCGGCCAGCCAGCGATAGCGGTTGATGACCATGTTCTCGACGCCATAGGTCGAAAGCAGTGCCGCGGTTGCCGAGCCTGCCGGCCCGGTGCCGATGGTCAGCACGTCGGTGGTGATGTCAGCCATGCGGCCCTCCCTTGGATGGATCTGATTTGCTTGACGATACAGGTCCGCCGGTCAGCCGGCGACGGATGGGAAACAGCTGGATGCCGGTGCGCTCGGCGAACAAGCCCCACAGGCCGCGCGGTGCAAACAGCATGATGGCAATGCCGATCAGGCCGAGGATCAGCAGATACCAGGAGCCGTAATCGGCCAGGATGTTGCGCAGGACGAAGAACACGATGACACCGACGACCGGGCCTTCGATGGTGCCGATGCCGCCGATGACGACGATGAAGATGACATAGGCGGTGAAGTCGACGACCGAGAAAGCGGCGTCCGGCGAGATGCGCGCCTTCTGCACATAGATGAGGGCGCCACAGAGGCCGGTGCCAAAGCCGGCGGCGAGATAGACCAGCGTCTTCATGCGGCGCGCGTCGACGCCCACCGAGCGCGCGGCTTCCTGGTTGTCGCGCACGGCGGCCAGGCCCAGCCCCTGTTTCGAGCGCAGCAGGCGATAGACGAGGCCGATGGTGACGATGGCGAGCAGCAGTGCCAGCCAGTAGGTGAGGATGTCGCTAGCGCCGGACGATTTGACGCCGAAGAGATCGCCGATCGGCTTCAGGCCCCACATGTCGCGTGTCGCCTCGCGCGGCAGTGAAGTGCCTGTGCCGCCGCCCAGCATCTTCCATTGCGCCAATGCCAACCGCACGACTTCGGCGATGACCCAGCTGCCGATAGCGAAATAGGCGCCCTGCAAGCGAAACAGGAAGAAGGCGGTGGGCACGGCCAGTAAGGCGCCGGCGACACCGGCCAGCAGGATCGACGGCAACGGGTCAAGGCCAGCAAGGATGACAAGCGCGAACATCGCGTAGGCGCCAAAGCCGACAAAGGCCTGCTGGCCGACCGAGACCAGCCCGGCGTAGCCCGCGAGCAGGTTCCAGTTCTGCGCCAGCACCAGCATGGTCAGGATGAAGAACAGGTCCTGCAGCACGCTGCGTGAGGCGAAGAGGGGGGCGGCGAAGGCGAGCAGGATGATGAGCGCGGCGACGATGGCGAACACGGACGAGGATCGTGTCCGCGTTTCAACCTTCCAGCGTGTGAGCGAGGCGTCGGTCATGGCGCTCAATCCACCGCACGCGGAAAGAGCCCGCGTGGCCTGACCAGCAGCACCACAAGGAAGGCCAGATGCCCGGCCAGGATCTGCCATTCCGGATTGATGGCCGCACCGAAGGTCTGGGCGATGCCGATGACGATGCCGCCGAACAGCGTGCCCCACAGCGAGCCGAGGCCACCGATGATGACGGCCTCGAAAGCATAGATCAGCCGAGCCGGACCGATGGTCGGATCGAAATTGGCGCGTGTGCCGAGATAGAGCGCGGCGATCGTCACAACCACCATGGCAATGCCAGTGGCGGTCGCAAAAATCCGCTTCGGCTGAATGCCCATCAATCCCGCGGTGACCGGGTCATCCGACGTGGCGCGGAAGGCGCGGCCAAGCGATGTGCGGTAGAAAAGCTGGTTGAGGCCGACGATCACCGCGATGGCCGAAGCGAGCGTCAGCAGCGGCATGACCCCGACATTGATCGGCCCGAGCGCAATCGAAGCGGATTCCAGCCCGCCGACGGAGATGCGGCGGCTGTCGGCGGTAAAGCCTTCGAGCAAGCCATTCTGGATGACGATCGAGAGGCCGAAGGTGACAAGCAGCGGCGGCAGGATGTCGGTGCCCAGCGTCCGGTTCAGCAGGAAGAACTGCAGCCCCCAGCCGATGGCGAACATCAGCGGCATGGCCACCAGCGCGGCGATGAAGGGATTGAGGCCCAAGGCGGAGACCAGCACAAGGATCAGGAAGGCGGCGAGCACGATAAGGTCACCATGCGCCAGGTTGACCAGTCGCATGATGCCGAAGACGAGGCTGAGCCCGGCAGCGAACAGCGCGTAGAGACCGCCAAGCAAAATGCCCTGGATGATGGTGTCGAGCCACGCCATGTCAGGCCACTCCGAAATAGGCGGCGTGAATGGCCTCGCGCGTCAGCTCCGACGGCGCGCCTGAAAGCGTGATGCGGCCTTCCATCATGCAGTAGACGCGGTTCGCTGCTTTCAGCGCCTGGCCGATGTCCTGCTCGACCATGATGATGGAGGCGCCGGCAGCGCGGATGCGCGGGAAGGCGGCGTAGATATCCTTGATCACCACCGGGGCGAGGCCAAGGCTGATCTCGTCGCACAACAGCACGCGCGGATTGGACATCAGCGCCCGGCCGATCGCCACCATCTGCTGCTGGCCGCCGGATAGCGCGGTGCCCGGATTGGCGCGGCGTTCCTTCAGAACCGGGAACAGCTCATAGACGGTCTGGAGGTCCCAATGACCGTCGACCGCGCGGCCATAGCGGCCGATCAACAGGTTTTCCTCGACGCTGAGCGAGGGGAACAGTTTTCGCCCCTCTGGAACCATGGCGATGCCTCGCGCGACGATGTCGGGCGCCGGCAAAGCGCCGATCTTCTCGCCATCGAACAGCACGGCTTCCGGTCGGTTGACCAGCACGCCGGCAATGGAGCGCATGAGCGTCGTCTTGCCGGCACCGTTGGCGCCGATGATGGCGACGGTCTCGCCTTCGTCCAGCGCGATGTCGACACCGAACAGCGCCTGGAAGTCGCCGTAGCGTGCAATGAGGCCATGGGTTTCAAGCAGCGCCATCAGACTTCAATCCCGAGATAGATTTCGCGGACCTCCCTCGACGCCATGATCGCCTCCGGTGCGCCGATGCCGATGACTTTGCCGAAATCGAGGACGAGGAGGCGCTCGACGACGGAATTCAGCGCATGCAGGACGTGTTCGATCCAGATGATCGACATGCCGCCCCTGTGAATGGCGCGGATGGTGTCGACCAGCATCCGGCATTCGCCTTCGGTGAGGCCGCCGGCGATCTCGTCGAGGAGCAGCAGCCTTGGTTCGGTCGCCAGCGCCCGCGCCAATTCCAGCCGCTTGCGCTGCAGCAGGCTCAAGCCTCCGGCAGGATGGTTGGCGCGGTCGATCAGGCCGGTCTCGACCAGGATTTCAGCACAGCGGTCGCCGACCTCGGCCTCGGCCCTGCGCGCGCCGAAGGCGGCGGCGACCAGAAGGTTCTCGAACACGGTCAGGTTCCCGAACGGCTGCGGGATCTGGAACGAGCGGCCGACGCCGGCAAAACAACGTTGCATCGGCGGCAGCCTGGTCACATCTCGGTCATCGAAGACGATTGTGCCGGCGTCAACAGAGATGTTGCCGGTGATCAGGTTGAACAGCGTCGACTTGCCGGCGCCGTTCGGACCGATGATACCAAGTGCCTCGCCCTGCCGCAGCTCGAATGAAACCGCGTCGGCGACGGTCAGGGCGCCGAAGCGTTTCGAGACATTGGAGAGCGCGAGGATGGCCATTGTCAGGCAATGGCTTCCATCTTGCCGCCGGTCGGAATGTTCGGCGCGGTCTTGTTGTCGGTGATGACCAGATCGTAGCCGCCGCCGTCTTTCAGCCGCCACTGGCCGCCGACCAGCGGGGTCTTGGCGACGTTCTTGGCGGCGAAGGGCGGCAGGTTGGCGCCGTCCCAGGCGATCGGCCCGACCAGCGTGTCGAGCCTGGTCGCGGCGATCGCCGCGGCCACCTTGTCGCCATCGCCCGCCTCGCCCGCCCGCTTCATCACGTCGACGGCGATTTCAAACAGCGCATGGACAAAGCCGATCGGCTGCGTCCACTGGCGGCCGGTGGCCTTGGTGAAGCCCTCAGCGACCTGCGCCGAGCTTTCGCCGGTCAGCGATGACTTGAAGGGATGGCTCGGCGTCCACCAGACTTCCGAGGACAGGTTGTGGCCGGACTTGCCAAGCGCTTCGACCGATTGCGGGAACAGCAGCGCCTTGCCAATCGAGGCAATCTTGGGTGTGAAACCCTGCTGCTTGGCCTGGTTCCAGAAGGTGGTGAAATCAGGCGGTATCATCACGCCGGTGATGATCTCGCAGGAGGCACCCTTGAAGGCGTTGATCTGCGCTGAGAAATCATCGGTCAGGTTCTGGTAGCGGCCGGTGTCGGTCAGCCCGTAACCGCCCTTGGCCAGCACCGGTGGGAAGCCCACCGTGCCATCGCCCCAGGCGTTGCCGTCGCCGTCATTGGGAAAGAGACCACCGACCTTCTTGTTGGTCTCGACCTGCGCCCACATGTTGGTGAAGACGGCAATGACGTCCTCCAGCCCCCAGAAAAAGTGATAGGCATAGTTGAACGGCTTCCACGAAGCCGGGTCACCGGGATTGCCTTGCTGGCCGATGAACCAGGGCTGCCACGGCGCCACGGTCGACAGGCAAGGCACTTCTTCGGCCTCGCAGGTGGTCGCGACCGGGTTCGTCGTCTCCGGCGTCGAGGCGACGAGCATCAGGTTGACCTTGTCGTTGACGATCAGTTCCTTGGCGACTTCGGCGGCACGGTTCGGGTTGGATTGGCTGTCCTTGACGACGACCTCGTAGTTGAGGCCGGCTGCCTTGGTGGCGGCGAGAAAGCCGTCGATGATGAATTTGTCGGCCTCGGCGAAAGCCGCCAGCGGGCCTGATTGCGGGCTGACATAGCCAAGCTTGATCGGTGCGTTCTGTGCGATCGCCGGCCTGGCCAGGCCCGATGTCCCGGCAAGCACGCCGGTCGCGGCGGTGTTCCTGATGAATTCGCGTCTGGTGATCATGTCGTGTTCCTCCCTTTAGCGCCAGTCTGCCTTCAGTTTTGTGGGCGTCTTCCCTCCCACGCGTCCTGCAGCAGGGCGCGTATCGCGGCGCGGTCGAAAGGCCGCGGATTCCAGTATGGATTCTGGGTCGCGATCTCGGCGGCACGGTCCAGATCGACCTGCTTGAGACCGAGCTCGCTCAAGGTGAGCGGCGCGCCGACCGATCTGGCGAAGTCATGGAGGCCGCCGCCGGGACTGCCGCCGAACAGGCGTGCAACCGGCTCAAGCAAATCGGGCACGGCGCCGGCGTTGAAGCCAATCGTATGCGGCAGCATCACCGCATGGGTCTCGGCATGCGGCATGTCGAAGGAGCCGCCCAGCGTGTGGCAGATCTTGTGGTGCAGCGCCATGCCGACCGTGCCGAGCACGGTGCCGCACAGCCAGGCGCCGTAGAGGGCATCGCCACGCGCCTCCAAATGCCTCGGTTCCTTCACCAGGATAGGAAGCGCGTCCAGTAAGGCGCGAAGCCCCTCGGTCGCCATCAGTGTCGAAACCGGATTGCGGTCCTGCGCGTAAAGCGCCTCGGCAGCGTGCGCCATCGCATTGAGGCCGGATGTCACGCTCATCGCCATCGGCAGGCCAAGCGTCAGCTCCGGGTCGTAGATGACGACCTCCGGCAAGATGCTTGCGTCGCGCACGGTGGTCTTGGCACCATTCTCGGTCTGGCCAAGGATCGGCGTCACTTCCGAGCCGGCATAGGTGGTCGGGATGACGATCTGCGGCAAATCGGTGCGATAGGCGATGGCCTTGCCAAGCCCGGTGGTCGAGCCGCCGCCGAGCGCCACGACACAGTCGGCGCCCAGTTCTTTTGCCTTCGCCAGCGCCGCCTCGGTCACCTCTACCGGCGTGTGCATGGCCGCGCCTGGAAAGACGCCAACCGCAAGGGCTCCGAGCCGCTTTGCCAGCGCCTCGCCGTCGGCTGCCTGATGCTGCGTCGACAGGACGAGCGCGCGTTCGCAACCGAGCTTCTCCACCCATGTGGCGACATCGGATGACGCTCCGTTGCCGAAGACGATATGGGCCGGACTGCCGGAATAAGTGAAGCTTTTCATGCCGCCCGGCTCCCCTTGCGTGCCATGACCATGACAAATGTGAAATCGAGCGCCCAGCTTTCGGGGTCTTTGCCGGATACGCGGTTGAAGTCTCCAACCAGTTCCGGTTTCACACCAAACAGCGCGTCCTCGCCGAGACGCGGGTCGCCGCGCTCGAACAGCTGCGTCGTCAGCGTTTCGAAATTCTCGGCGCGGATCAGGAAGTGCAGATGGGCCGGGCGGTTGAGCGGGTAGTTCAGCCGGCTTAGCATATGGCCGACCGGGCCATCATCCGGCACGCGATAGCCCGCCGGCTTGACCGTGCGGTAGTGGAAGCGGCCTTCCTCGTCGGTGGTGAAGACGCCGCGCAGATTGAACTCCGGCTGCAGGTCGGGCTGCTGGTTCTCGTAAAACCCTTGCGAATTGGCCTGCCAGGTTTCGACAGTCGCGCCGGCAATGGGCAAACCATCGAGGTCGGTAACCAACCCCGACACGACAAGCGGCGTTCCCGCGCCATCGAGCGAAAGATTTGCGCCGAGCGGCAGCCGTGGCGCGTCTGGCCGATAGAACGGTCCGCGCCCGGTGTTGGGCGTGGCGCCCTTGGGACGGCGCGAGTTGATGTCCTCGACCAGGGCAGTGACGCCAAGCAGGTCCGACAGCAATACCCACTCCTGCCGTTTTTCGTCGCTGGCATGGCCGACTTCGGTCAGGAATGCGATCGCCTCGCGCCATTCCGACGCGGTCGGCCGGGTCTCCCTGACAATCTGGTGGAGATGGTCGACAACCGTCGCCAGAAAGCGCGGCAATGGTCCGGCCCTGGCCTTGAGCAGGCGCTGGGCGACCATCTCGGCGGAGTTGGTCTCGTTGAACGACGGAATGCCTGGATGTGACATGCGCCTCCCCGGTTCCATCTCACGAAGAGAGACTAGCGCAGCCCAGGCACAAAGATGATGATTTCTGGCTGGTTTAATATACCATATTGGTATGAAGCTCGATGAAAGGCATCTGATCCAGCTGGCGGCCGTGGTGCAGGGCGGGGGCGTCACCGAGGGTGCCGCGCTCGTCGGGCTGTCGCAGCCCGCTGTCTCGCGCACGCTGTCGATGCTGGAGAAGCGGCTGGGTGAGCCGCTGTTCCTCAAAGGCCGGCGGCCGTTGCAGCCGACGCCGCTCGGCCGGGCGCTGGCCGACCATGGCCAGATCATGCTGGCGGCATCACGCAAGGCGTCCGACATCGTCGCCAATTTCAGCCAGGGACGCTCCGGCGTGGTGCGGGTCGGCGGCACGCCGTTCTTCATGGATGCGCTGATCTCCGGCATGATCGCTGATTTCCAGAATGCCTATCCGGACGTGCGCGTCGACCAGAGCTACGGATACCTGCCGGACCTGCGCGCCGCCATCAACGCCGACCGCATCGACCTCGCCGTCTGCCCGATCGACATTCTGGAGGAGGGATCCGGCATGGAGTTCCGCGAGATCCTGCCCGGGCGCAATGTCGTTGCCTGCCGCGCCACGCATCCCTTGCTGCTGCGGCGCAGGCTGAAGACGGTCGATCTGCTCGACTATCCCTGGATCGCGCCGCCGCCGGGCAGCCCGCTGCTGGAGGATCTGCGCAGCCTGCTGTTGTCGCTTGGCGCGACGGAGATCAAGATCCGCTACTCCGGCGGATCGCTGACCAGCGCCATCAACTACATGAAGCAGACCGATGCGCTGACCGTGCTGCCGCACAGCGTGGTCTTTGCCTTCCGCAATGACAAGTCGATCACCGCACTGCCGGTGGCGATCCCGCATCCCGAGCGGGCACTCGGCCTGCTCAGGCTTGCCGAGACGCCGCGTGCGCCGGCTGTCGATGCTTTCGCCAAGCACATCCGGCTCGGCTTCGACAATCTCAAGCATCTGATCAAGCGGCACGAGCAGGCGGTGGTCTGGGGCGCCTAGGGTTTGACATCCAGGTGATGCCGGGATGAGGGGTTTGAACGAAAACGCTTCTGCTTTTGGGAAATTTCACGCTTTCCCAGGTCGAATTCGTATCGACTAGCGCCTTTTGACCGAAATTTGGATGCCGGGCGTCGCATATTGACGCGACAATCGAAGCGGCGCGGGTTCCGATACGCATGCTGCAAGAAGCAGATGAGCATGCTTCAGGAACGCCGAAAATCGATGGTGGACACCAGGCCTTTCAAGGTTCTGATCGGGGAACGCAACCCGCTGGTTATCGCTGGCCTGTGCGATCTGCTCGAGCGCGACAAGCGCTTTATCCCGACCGAATCCGTGCGCACCGGCAGCGCCTTTCTGGCGGCTGCGGAGACGGCGTCCTTCGATGTCGCGATCCTGGCCTGGAAACTGTCCGACATGGATGGCGGCGATGTCTTCATCGAGTTGCAGCGGCGGCAAGCCAATCCGCGCGTCGTCATCTTCTCCAGCGAGCACGACGTCGCCATTCTCAAGCAATGTATCCGGCTCGGCGTCCCGGGCTTCTGCTACCAGTTCGATGACCCGTGCATCCTGCTCGACACAGTTCTGGCGGTCGCGCATGGCCGCATCTGTATTCCCTATATCGACGTCACCAAGGTCAACGACACGCCGCTTTCAGCGCTGACAACGCGGGAGCGTGAATTGCTCGGCGTGCTCGCCGACGGCTGGACGAACCTGCAGATCGCGGCCCGCACCGGCATTTCCGAAAACACCGTCAAATATCACCTGAAGAACCTCTACGAGAAGCTCGACGTGCGCAACCGCGCCATGGCTGTCGCGCTCTACGCCAACGAGAAGCGGCGCCGTCCCTCCCTGTCCTGATTGCCGAGAACTGGAGCCGCTCAAGCGCGCCCGGCGGTACAGATGCGCCTACCCCAGGGTAGGAATGTCCTATCCTCCCGGTCCGTTGTCCCACCCTTGCGGGCACACCCTACCCACCTCCCGAACAGCCGGTTTCTATCCGGGCAGGTGTTGCGGCAAGGACTGGCAGATTTGAAAATCCCACCATCGCGGCGACTGGGATTTTCGCCCGGACACATCGCAAAATCGGGAGAACTTCATGGCCGGCTTCACGCATCTGTTCATTCCAGGACCGACCAACATTCCCGAGCAGGTCCGCCAAGCGATGAACCTGCCGATGGAGGACATGCGCGCCGGCAGCTTTCCGCAGTTCACCCTGCCGTTGTTCGAGGACATCAAAAAAGTCTTCATGAACGAGACTGGCCGCGTCTTCATCTTCCCGTCGTCGGGCACCGGCGCCTGGGAATCGGCGATGACCAATGTGCTCAGCCCCGGCGACCGGGTGCTCATGTCCCGCTTCGGCCAGTTCTCGCACCTATGGGTCGACATGGCCGAGCGCCTCGGCCTCGATGTCGATGCCATCGACTGCGAGTGGGGAACCGGCGTTCCGCTCGACCTTTACGCCGAAAAACTGCAGGCCGACAAAGCCCACCGCATCAAGGCAATCTTCTGCACCCAGAACGAAACCGCGACCGGCGTCACCAGCGATGTCGCCGGCTGCCGCGCGGCACTTGATGCGGCGAACCATCCGGCACTGCTGTTCGTCGACGGCGTCTCGTCGATCGGCTCGATCGATTTCCGCCAGGAAGAGTGGGGCGTCGACTGCGCCGTCAGCGGCTCGCAGAAGGGTTTCATGCTGCCCGCCGGGCTGGGCTTCCTGTCGGTCAGCAAGAAGGCGCTCGCCGCCGCAAAGACCGCGACCGGGCGGCGCTGCTTCTTCTCCTTCGAGGACATGATCAAGACCAATGACACCGGCTATTTCCCCTACACGCCGGCGACCCAGCTGTTGCGCGGCTTGCGCGCCTCGCTCGACCTGATCGCCGAAGAAGGGCTCGAAGCCATCTTTGCCAGGCACCACCATCTTGCCGAAGGCGTGCGCAAGGCGGTTGGCGCCTGGGGTCTCAAGCTCTGCGCCAAGGAAGCGAAATGGCACTCCGATACGGTCAGCGCCATCCTGGTGCCGGAAGGCATCGACAGCGGTGACGTGGTCAAGCGCGCCTACCAGAAGTACCAGACCTCGCTTGGCGGCGGCCTCAACAAGGTGGCCGGCAAGGTCTTCCGCATCGGCCATCTCGGCTGGTTGAACGAGGTGATGGTGCTGGGGTCGCTCTCCGCCGCCGAAATGACGCTGCTCGATTGCGGCGTCAAGCTGGCGCCGGGTTCGGGCGTCGGTGCCGCGATCGAGCATTTCCGCGGACCGCAGCAGCCCGCCATCGCCAAAGCCGCCTGACCCGGGAGACACGAACATGAGCCACACGATCAACCATCTGAGGAAGCTGCGGCTGCAGCGCAGCGAGCTCGCCGTTCCCGGATCGAGCCCGGAAATGATCGACAAGGCGGCCAACAGCGCCGCCGACTTCGTCTTCCTCGATATCGAGGACGCCGTCGCGCCGCCGGACAAGGAGCGGGCGCGCAAGAACATCATCCAGGCACTGAACGACATCGACTGGCGCGCCAAGGGCAAGACCGTCTCAGTGCGCATCAACGGCCTCGATACACACTACATGTATCGCGACGTTGTCGACGTGATGGAGCAGGCCGGCGACCGGCTGGACACCATCCTGGTGCCGAAGGTCGGCGTGCCCGCCGATCTCTACATGGTCGAAGCCATGGTCAGCCAGATCGAGACGGCCAAGGGGTTCAAGACCCGGGTCGGCCTGGAGGCATTGATCGAGACGGCGCTCGGCATGGCCAATGTCGAGGCCATCGCCGCTTTCCCGGGCCGGCTCGAAGCCATGCATTTCGGCGTCGCCGACTATGCCGCCAGTTGCAAGGCGCGGACCGTCAGCATCGGCGGCCTCAACCCGGATTATCCCGGCGACCAGTGGCATGCCGCGTTGTCGCGCATGACGGTCGCCTGCCGCGCCTATGGCTTGCGCGCCATCGATGGGCCGTTCGGCGATTTCTCCGATCCGGAGGGTTTCAGCGCCGCCGCCCGCCGCGCCGCCGCGCTTGGCATCGAGGGCAAGTGGGCCATCCATCCGTCACAGATCGCGCTCGCCAACGAGGTGTTCTCGCCGCCGGAAAAGGAGGTTGCCCGCGCTCGCCGCATCATCGAGATGCTCAAGGAAGCGGAAGAGCAAGGCAAGGGCGCCGCCGCCCTCGACGGCAAGATGATCGACGCCGCCTCCGAGCGTATGGCGCGCAATGTGCTGGTCGTGCACGACGCGATCGCCCAGGCCGCATCAGGCAGATAAGGGGCTCACCATGGACATCCACGAATATCAGGCCAAGGAACTTCTCTCACGCTACGCGGTGCATGTTCCGCGCGGCCGTCTGGCCTACAGCCCGGAACAGGCTGCCTATCGCGCCAGCGAGATCGGCGGCGAGAAATGGGTGGTCAAGGCGCAGATCCATTCCGGCGCCCGGGGCAAGGCCGGCGGCATCAAGCTCTGCGCAAGCGACGACGAGATTTCGGCCGCCGCCGAGGCAATGCTCGGCCGCAAGCTGGTCACACATCAGACCGGGCCGCGCGGCAAGCTGGTGTCGCGGCTCTATGTCGAGGAAGCCGTCGACATCGTCCAGGAGATTTATCTCGCCTTCGTGCTCGACCGCAAATCCGAACGGGTGATGATCGTCGCCTCCGGCTCGGGCGGCATGGAGATCGAGGAGATCGCCGAGAACGAACCGGATTCGATCATTCGCGCCACCGTCGATCCCGGTGCCGGAATGCAGGACTTCCAGGCCCGCGAAATTGCCTTCGGCCTCGGCCTGGAGAACTCGATGATCGGCAAGGCGACCGAGACGCTGCTCGGCTGCTACCGCGTGTTTCGTGACTACGACGCCTCGATGCTGGAGATCAACCCGCTGGTGGTGACGCGTGACGGCAACCTGGTGGCGCTGGACGCCAAGATGTCGTTTGACGAAAATGCGCTGTTTCGCCGCCCCGAGATTTCCGAATTGCGCGACAAGAGCCAGGAAGATCCGCGCGAAACGTTCGCCAGTGACCGCGGCCTCTCCTATGTCGGCCTCGATGGCAATATCGGCTGCATCATCAACGGCGCTGGGCTGGCCATGGCGACGATGGACATGATCAAGATCGCCGGTGGTGAGCCGGCGAATTTTCTCGATATCGGTGGCGGCGCTTCGCCGGAGCGGGTCGCCAAATCCTTCCGCGCGGTGCTCGGCGACAAGAAGGTGGAGGCCATCCTGGTCAACATATTCGCCGGCATCAACCGCTGCGACTGGGTGGCGGAAGGCGTCATCAAGGCGATCCGCGAGGTCGGCGTTCCGGTGCCGCTGGTGGTTAGGCTGGCCGGCACCAATGTCGAGGAAGGCAAGCGCATCCTGGCAGAGTCGGGCGAGGCGATCATCGTTGCCGACACGCTGGCCGAGGCCGCCGAGAAGACGGTCGCCGCCTGGCGCGCCGCCGCCGTGAAAAAAGCAAGCTGAGGGGCGAGAAAGATGGCTATTCTGCTCAACCGCGATACCCGCGTCATCGTCCAGGGTTTCACCGGCAAGATCGGCAGTTTCCATGCCGAGGACATGAAGCGCTACGGCACCAAGGTGGTTGGCGGCGTCACCCCCGGCAAGGGCGGCCAGACGCATCTCGGCCTGCCGGTGTTCAATACGGTCAAGGGCGCTGTCCGTGAAACCGGCGCCGACGCCAGCATCGTCTTCGTGCCGCCGCCCTTCGCCGCGGACTCGATCATGGAAGCCGCCGACGCCGGCATCAAGTTCTGCGTCTGCATCACCGACGGCATCCCGTCGCAGGACATGATGCGGGTCAAGCGCTACATGCGCCGCTACCGTTACGAGGACCGGCTGCGGCTGGTGGGGCCCAATTGTGCCGGCATCATCACGCCCGGCCAGGCGCTGATGGGCATCATGCCCGGCTCGATCTACCTGCCGGGGCGCGTCGGCATTGTCGGGCGTTCGGGAACGCTTGGCTATGAGGCGGCCTCGCAGATGAAGGCGCTCGGCATCGGCGTCTCGACCAGCGTCGGCATCGGCGGCGACCCGATCAACGGTTCGTCTTTCCGCGACATTCTCGAACTGTTCGAGAAGGATGATGGCACCGATGCCGTGGTGATGATCGGCGAGATCGGCGGGCCGCAGGAAGCGGAAGCCGCACTTTGGGCGCGCGACAACATGAAGAAGCCGCTGATCGCCTACATTGCCGGGCTTTCGGCGCCGAAAGGCAAGCGCATGGGGCATGCCGGCGCCATCATCTCGGCGTTCGGCGAGTCGGCGCAGGAGAAGGTCGAGATCCTGCGCGACGCCGGCGTGGTCATCGTGCCGACGCCGTCCTCTTTCGGCGAGGTGGTTGCCGGCGTCATGGCCGAACGCGCCAAGGCCGCGTGAAATTGCAGCCCAGAAGATCAACAGGAAATCCGATGAAGCCGCGCCTGATTGTCACCCGCAGATGGCCGTCCGCCGTCGAAGCTATCCTTGCCGAGCGCTTTGATACGACGCTCAACGACAGCGATACGCCGCTGAGCCCTGCCGCGATGACATCGGCGTTTTCGGATTTCGACGCGATCCTGGCGACAGTGAGCGACAGCTTGCCAGTTGCGGTGTTCCCCAATGGGGACGCCCGCACCCGGATCATCGCCAATTTCGGCGTCGGCTTCAGCCACATCGATGTCGCGGCGGCCCGCGACCGCGACATCGTGGTGACCAACACGCCCGGCGTGCTGACCGATTGCACCGCCGACCTCGCGCTCAGCCTGATACTGGCCGTCGCACGCCGGACCGGCGAAGGCGAGCGGCAGCTGCGGGCCGGCGAATGGCGCGGCTGGTCGCCGACCCATATGGCCGGCGCCAAGGTGTCGGGAAAGACCCTCGGTATTGTCGGAATGGGGCGGATCGGCAAGGCGACAGCGAGGCGCGCGCATTTCGGCTTCGGCATGAAGATCGTGTTCTTCAACCGGTCGCCGGTCGATGATGACGAGACGCGTGCCATGGGCGCGCTGCAGATGCCCGCTCTGGCGGATGTGCTGGCGGCATCGGATTTCGTGTCGCTGCACTGTCCCGGCGGCGCCGAGAACCGTCATCTCATCAATGCCCGCAGCCTGGGATTGATGAAAGGCAGCGCCTTCCTGATCAACACGGCACGCGGCGACGTTGTCGACCAGGATGCCCTGGTCGCCGCGCTCGAACGCCGCGAAATCGCCGGTGCTGGGCTCGATGTCTTTGCCGAGGAGCCGGCGGTTCCGGAGGCGCTGAAGCGGCTGGAGAATGTCGTGCTGTTGCCGCATCTCGGCAGCGCGACCGAGGAAACACGCGTGGCGATGGGCATGAAGGTGGTGGAGAACCTGACCGCCTTCTTCGAGGGCCGGCCGGTCCCCGACCGGGTCGCCTGAGACGAATCAGGAAAGCGCAAAGTTTTGGAACAGAGCAAGCGCATCAATTTTCGCGAAGACGAACGCAGCCTGCTGTTGCGTCTGCTGCTTCAGGTCGCCAGCCAGCGCGAACCCGTGATTGCTGGCGTCCTCACAGGCGGCAGGTCCCTTGTTTCCCTGGCGCCGGAGCAGCGCATCCCGGCGCTGCAGGCGAGCGGCGTCTGGTTCCAGCTCCTGGCGATAGCCGACGAGTTGCTTGCCATGCGGGCGCGCCGCGAGCTCGAACAGGGCGCCGGTGTCGGCGAGGTGCCGGGCTCCTTTGGCAGCGTGATCGCGCAGATGGCGGCGAGCGGCCATTCGGCCGAGGCGGTTCAGTCGGCCGTCGATGAGCTGTGCGTCGGGCCGACGATGACCGCGCATCCGACCGAGGCCAAACGCGTCACGGTGCTGGAGATCCACCGACGCATCTACCGCAAGCTGACGGAACTCGACCAGCCGCGCTGGGCGCCGCGTGAACGCGAATTGCTGGTCGCCGATCTCGAAAGCGAGATCGAGCTGCTGTGGATGACGGGCGAGCTGCGGCTGGAGCGCCCGACGGTCGAACGCGAGATCGCCTGGGGGCTGCATTTCTTCCGCGAGGTCATTTTCGAGGCGACGCCGCAGCTCTACGGCAAGCTCGAAGACGCCTTCGCGCGTCACTATCCAGGACAACGGATCAAGGTTCCGTCCTTCATGCGCTATGCCTCCTGGATCGGCGGCGACCGCGACGGCAATCCGAATGTGACCGCCACGGCCACCGCGCATCCCCTGGCGGAGTACCGCAACACCGCCATCGACTGGTATCTGGCGCAGGTGCAGCGGCTGGTGGCGGTGCTCAGCGCCAGCTCGAACGTCATCGATCTGCCGGTGAGCTTCAGGCCGGTGCTGAGAATGGCGCTTGAACGGAGCGGACAGGCGCACGAGATCGCGGCCCGCAATCCTGACGAGCCGCTTCGGCAGTTTGCGTCAGCCCTGTTTGCCCGGCTGCTGGCGACACGCGATAGCGGTCTGGCATCGTACCCCTCGGCAGATGCGTTTCGTGCCGACCTCAGCGCGCTTTCCTCCGTCCTTGAGGCGATTGGCGGGAATTCGGTAGCCAGGCGCTTCATCCAGCCGCTGTTGTGGCAGGTTGGAAGTTTCGGCTTCCGCACGGTCTCGCTCGACGTCAGGCAGAATTCCACCGTTATCAACCGGGTGCTGGCCGAGCTGTTCGCGCTGGCGGATCCCAGCGATCCAGTCGTCGCCAGCACGCCGCAATGGTCGGCGCGCATTCGCTCAGCATTGAGCCAGGGCGAGCGGCTCGAAATCGACCCGAACCGGTTGTCGCCCGAGGCAGTCGAACTGCTTTCGACATTCGCGGTCATTGGCGCGCACATCTCAACTTCGCATGTCGGTGCGGTCGGCTGTTTCGTGCTCTCCATGACCCGCTCTGCCGATGACCTGCTCGCGGTCTATCTGCTGGCGCAACATTCCGGACTTTCGACCGCGCCCGATGGCGGCGGTACGGTCAGGCTGCGGATCGTGCCGTTGTTCGAGACCATCGCCGATTTGCAGGCCGCTCCGGTCATCCTGAATGAGCTGCTCGGGGTGTCGCTGGTCAGGCAGACGGTGCGTGAGTTCGGCGCGCGCCAGGAGATCATGCTTGGCTATTCCGACAGCAACAAGGATGGCGGGTTCCTTGCCTCCAATTGGGAATTGGCCAAGGCACAGAAACGGCTCGCTGCCGTCGGGCGCAAGCACAAGGTCAGGATCAGTTTCTTTCATGGCCGCGGCGGCTCCGTTAGCCGTGGCGGCGCGCCGACTGGCCGAGCGATCGCGGCACAGCCGGAAGGCACCGTCGGCGGAACCATGCGCGTGACCGAACAGGGCGAGGTCGTGTCGTCGAAATTCGCCAATCGGGGCACAGGCCTCAACCAGCTTGAGGTTCTCGCGGCCGGCGTGCTTGCCCACAGCGTCGGATTGTCAGGCGGCACGGAGAAGAAGGAAACGCCGGAGTTCGACGAGGCGCTGGAAGCGCTGGCCGGCATGTCGCAAGCTTCCTATGCCGGGTTGATGGCCGAGCCTGGCTTCCTCGACTATTTCAACCAGGCGAGCCCGGTCGCCGAGCTGGCACTGCTGAAGATGGGCTCGCGGCCGGACCGTCGGTTCGGCGCCAGCGGTATATCAGACCTGCGCGCCATTCCCTGGGTGTTCGCCTGGAGCCAGAACCGCCATCTGCTGACCGGCTGGTACGGCATAGGCAGCGCGCTCAGTTCATTCGTCACGGTGCGCGGCGAGCCGGGACGCGCGCTTCTGGCCCGTATGTTCGAGCACTCGCGCTTTTTCCGCCTGATCGTCGACGAGGCCGAAAAGACACTCTATCAGTCCGACATGGGCATCGCGCGGCTCTATGCCGGCCTGGTCTCCGACGGCGATGCCTCCCAGCGCATCCATGCCCGAATCGCCGCCGAATACGAGTTGACGCGCGGGCTAATCGGCGACGTCACCGGAGGCGATCTTTCCGTGCGCTTTCCGATGTTCAAGCGGCGTTTCGACAGTCTGCGGCGGCAGATGGACGACATTCACCGGCTGCAGGTCGACCTGCTGCGCGAGGTCCGGGCAGAAACCGGTGCAGCGGATCGCAAGCGCGCGACCGACGCCTTGCTCGTCTCGATCAATTGCATCTCTTCGGGCCTGGGGTGGACAGGATAAAGCGCGGCCCGGTTGAGCGGGCGAAGGTTATCCAATTCAGATCTGGGCGCCGATGATCTCGACGAAGCGAGCGAAGAGACCTGCTTGAGATTTGATCTCGAGCTTGCGGTAGATGTTGCGGCGGTGAACCTTCACGGTTCCCGGGACGATGCGCATGGCCCGCGCGATCGATTCCGTCGAATGGCCCTGCAGCAACAGATCGACGACATGCTTTTCGCGCGGCGTCAGTGACAGGCTCTTCCAGATGTGCGCGCGGTCGAACTCATTGACCGGAGCCGCCGCCTCGCCGGGTTTCGCGTCGGCCGGTTCGTCGCTTGGAAGATTTGGCCAGCGCAGCCTGGCAAGACTGATCACCGCCGGCGCCATGTCGCGCAGCAGCCGGGTATCGGCGGTTCCGAATGGACCGGAAGCGTGCAACCGCATCAATGACAGCACCAGTGCGTCTTTTCCCGGCAGCGGAACGAAGAAGCCGACCTCCTCGGCCAACCTGGTTTGGCTGTAGTAGGAGCGATAATATTCGCTGGCATAAAAGCGGTCGGGCGCCAGTTCGCGCATGCGCCAGAACCCTTCCTTGCGCTCGACAGCCGCGTGATGGAACGGGTCGAGCAAATAGGGTCCTTCCTGATAGAGCGCGACGAAGACATGGCTTTCCGCCGGCGAGAATGTCTCGAACAGCAGCGGCGGCCGCGCGGCGCCGCGATAGCCGAAGATGACGCAGTGGTCGAAGCTGACATGCTGCCTGAGCCAGTCGACGACCGCCTTGCCGAAAAGGTCGCCGCTCGTCTCCTGCGTGGCAGCGACAAGCTTGGCCAGCTGGTTGTATTCGCCGCTGCGAGACAGGCTCAATGGCATACCCCTCCAAACGATAAAATAGATTAGATATACCACCCCTGAGGTATATACTAGCAGCCATTGGCTCTGGTAGCGTCCTGAAATCGCATCGTCCTGTTGCTGGAGCCAGTGCCGTGACCGCAGTGCCCGATATCGAGTTTCGCGGCGTCACCAAACGCTATGGCGCGGTGACCGCGGTCAGCGGGATCGACCTCACTGTCCCGCCCTCCGCCTTTGTGGCTCTGCTTGGGCCGTCGGGCTGCGGCAAGACCACTTGCCTGCGCATGATCGGCGGTTTCGAGCAGCCAAGCGAAGGGCAAGTGCTCATCCGTGGGCAAGACATGGCCGGCACGCCACCCTACCGGCGGCCTGTCAACATGGTGTTCCAGCAATATGCGCTGTTTCCGCATCTGGATGTGGAAGACAACGTTGCCTACGGGTTGCGCCAGGCACGGCCACGCCTGTCATCGCGCGAGATCGGCCTGAGGGCAGGCGAGGCTTTGGCCATGGTGCGGCTCGCCGGCTATGGCCGGCGCAAGATCCACGAGCTGTCGGGTGGCCAGCAGCAGCGCGTCGCCCTAGCGCGCGCGCTGGTCAACAAGCCGGCCGTGCTGTTGCTCGACGAGCCGCTGGCGGCGCTCGACAAGAAGCTGCGTACCGACATGCAGATCGAGCTGCAGAACCTGCAGCGCGAGATCGGCATCACCTTCGTCCTTGTCACCCACGACCAGGAGGAAGCCCTTTCGATGAGCGATTTCGTTTGCGTCATGAATGGTGGCCGCATCGTCCAGCTGGGGCAACCAAGCGAGATCTATGACGAGCCCGCCGACTTGTTCGTTGCGGATTTCGTCGGCAAGACCAACCTGCTGAGTGGCACGGTCGCCGGGCATTCGGGCGATCTCGTCGAGGTGTCGCTTGCTGACGGCACCGTCATTGCCGCGCGCAAGCGCTCGGCGTTGCGGCAAGGCGAGACCGTGTCGGTCAGCCTGCGTCCCGAGTCGCTCAATCTCGCTGCAGCGGACACCGGCCAGTTCAAGGGCATCGTCCGCAACCGGATCTTCCTAGGCTCGACGGCGGAATACGCGATCGAGGTCCAAGGTATCGGAACGCTGCTGGCCAAGGCCGACCACCTGATCGGTCATGGAACTCTCTTCAAGCCGGGTGAACCCGTCGCCATCGGCTTTGCCTCCGGAACGCCGCTGGCGTTTCCTGAGACCAAGAACAACGGGACCAACCAGAGGGTAGATAAACATGTCGAAATCATATCGTGATGGACTGCCGATAAGCCCTGAGAAATTCGTCGACCAATTGATGCGCCTCAAGCGCGGCTCGATCGGCCGCCGCGACTTTCTCGGCCTTACCGGGCTTGGAATTGCCACGGCGGTGATGGCGCGTGAACTCGGCATCATGCCGACGCCGGCCTTCGCTGCCGAAAGCCTTGGCGACCGCATGTCGATCGCCACCTGGCCGAATTACCATGACCCGCAGACCTTCGAGAACTTCAAGAAGGACACCGGTGTCGCCGTCGAGGTCAATGTCTTCGGCTCCAACGAAGAGATGCTGGCCAAGCTACAGGCCGGCGCGTCGGGCTGGAGCCTCTTCGTGCCGACCAACTACACGATCTCGACCTACAAGAAGCTCGGCATCATCGAACCGCTGGAGATGGCCAAGCTGCCGAATTTCGACGGTACGCAAGAAGACCCGCGCTTCACCTCGGAAGGCACGATCGACGGCGCGACCTATGCCGTGCCGAAGAACTGGGGCACCACCGGATTTGCCGTCAACACCAAGAAGCTGACCAAGCCGATGACGAGCTGGAAGGAGTTCTGGGACACGGCCATGGCGGAAGGTGATAGTCGCACCATGGTTCATGACTATCAGCTGACCACGATCGGCAACGCGCTCAAATATTATGGCTTCTCGTTCAACTCGCTGAAGCAGGACGAGCTCGCCAAGGCGGAAGAGTTGCTGCTCAAGGTCAAGCCGCATCTGTTCGCGGTTTCCAGCGACTATCAGCCGGGAATGCGCGCCGGCGATGCCTGGATGACGATGTGCTGGACCAATGACGGCGCGCAGCTGCATCGCGACATTCCCGACATCGCCTACGTGCTGGGCAAGGAGGGCGGCGAGATCTGGACCGATTTCTACGCCATCCCGAAGGATGCGCCGAACAAGCCGGCGGGCTACGCGCTGCTCAACTACCTGATGAACCCGCAGGTCGCGGTGAAAGAGCACCTGGCCAATGGCGCGCCGTCAACCGATGCGCGCGTCAACAAGCTTCTGCCCAAGGAGGTTCTGGACAATCCGATCCTATACCCGGCGGCCGACCTCTTGACGGCACTGGAATTCGGCGCGGCGGCGACGCTAACCGATCCGGGCCGCGCCGAGCTGATGGCCCGCTTCAAGTCGGCCTGAGCAAAGCCGACCTCAAGCGGACGCAAAACCAACCTGCCGGCGGGTCGTTCCCGCCGGCGCCGGGACACTTTCAATGCACGGCAACATCCTTCGCAAAAATCTGGTCACTGCCCTGCTGCTCGGTCCGGCGACCGTGTGGCTGGTGGTGTTCCTGGTGCTGCCGTTCATCGCCATCGCCGTGTTCAGCGTCGGCGAGCGGGCACCGGAGGGCGGCTACCAGGCCGCCTTTACGCTGGCGCAATACGCCAACCTTCCGGCGCGGGCGACGGCCTTCTGGAACACGATGCTGCTGGCGCCGGTAGGCGCGCTTGCCTGTCTCCTCGTTGCCTATCCGGTTGCCTACTACCTCGCCTTGCGCGCGCCGGCGCGGTGGCGGCTGATCCTGCTGGCGCTCGTCGTCATCCCGTTCTGGACCAGCCTGCTGATGCGCACCTACGCATGGATGTACATCCTTGGCGGGCGCGGTATTCCGGCGCTGCTGGCCTATGTCGGGATCGAGGATGTCAGGCTGATCAACACGCCGGGCGCCGTACTGCTCGGCATCGTCTATGGCTATCTGCCGCTGATGATCCTGCCGATCTATGTCAGCCTCGAGCGGCTCGACCGCCGGTTGCTGGAAGCGTCAGCCGATCTCGGCGCGACGCCGCTCTCCACGTTCCTCGGCGTGACGCTGAAACTGTCGCTGCCGGGCGTGATGACCGGCTTCTCGCTGGTGATGATCCTGCTGCTTGGCGAATATCTGATCCCGACGCTGCTTGGCGGCGGCAAGGTGTTCTTCATCGGCAATGCGCTGGTCGACCTGTTCCTGCAGTCGCGCAACTGGCCGTTCGGATCGGCCATCGCGATCACCCTGGTTCTGGTTTCGGTGGTGGTGCTGATCGCCGCCAACCGTATTTCGACCCGAGTCTCGGGCGCCCGCCAGGTGGATCTGATCTGATGCGCGCCTTTGTCATCGCGGTCTTTGCGTTCCTGTACCTGCCGATCGTGCTGGTGGTGCTGTTCTCGTTCAATGCCGGCCACCACGCCAGCGAGTTCACCGGCTTCTCTGTGCAATGGTACGGCAAGGCGCTGTCAAACCCATTCCTGGTCGAGGCACTGAAAAACAGCCTGTTCATAGCCACGACCAGCGCTTCGCTGGCGGCGCTTTGCGGCACCGCGGCAGCACTTGGCCTGGCGCGCGTCAGCGTCCGAACCCGCGCTGTCTTCGACGCGCTGCTTGGTGCGGCGATCGTGGTTCCGGGTGTTGTCATCGGCATCTCGACGCTGGTGGCGCTGGTGCAGCTGTTCGCGGTGGTGAACCCATTCCTCGCCTCGATCTGGCCGACCGACCAGCCGCCAAAACTATCGCTCGGCTACGGCTCGATTATCGCGGCGCATGGCCTGTTCTCGATGGCGCTCGTGGCGATGATCGTCGGGACGCGGCTCGCCAGCCTCGACCGCAATCTGGTCGAGGCGTCGGGCGACCTCTACGCCACGCCGCTGACGACGTTCCGCTGCATCGTCCTGCCGCAGATCATGCCGGCTGTCATTGCCGGGTTCCTGCTCGCCTTCACTTTTTCCTTTGACGATTTCATCGTCGCCTTCTTCGTCGCCGGCGCACAGACGACGCTGCCGATCTATGTCTTCGCGTCGATCCGGCGTGGGGTGACGCCCGAAATCAATGCCATCGCGACGATCGTGCTCGTCGCTTCCGTCCTGCTCGTGGTGCTTGCCCAATGGCAGTTGCGCCAGCGCAAGCAAGCAAACTGAAAGCCGCATCATGATTCTCAAAGACCGCATCGCCGTGGTGACTGGCGCCGGGTCCGGCATCGGGCGCGCCGGCGCCATGATCATGGCCGGGGAAGGTGCGGTGGTGGTGATCGCCGACCGGGATCAGGCTGCCGGCGAAGCAGCGGCGGCCGACATTGTCGCGGCGGGCGGCCGCGCCGAAGCGATCGCCACGGATGTTAGTGAGGACGCCGCGGTCGAACAGCTCATCGCGGATGTGCTGGGCAAGCATGGGCGCATCGACATCCTGCATAATCACGCCGGGGTTCAGGTCGGCGGCACGCTGACCGAGGTCGCGGTGGACGGCATGGATGCCTCGTGGCGGATCAATGTGCGCGCGCAGTTCCTCGCGGCGAGGATCGTCATGCCGTCGATGATCGCGCAAGGCGGCGGCGTCATCCTCAACACCGCCTCGAATTCAGGCGTGTTCTATGACCGCGAGATGATCGCCTACGCCACGTCAAAGCACGCGGTTGTCGCGATGACCCGGCAGATGTCGCTCGACTATGCCAAGCACAATGTCCGGATCAACGCGCTTTGCCCGGGCTGGGTGGACACCCCGTTCAACGAGCCGTTCATCGCCCAGATGGGTGGGCGCGAGGCGATCGAGAACTACGTCCGCGGCAAGATCCCGATGCAGCGCTGGGCGAGCGCACAGGAGATCGCCGAAGCCATCCTGTTCCTCGTCTCCGATCGCTCATCCTTCATGACCGGACAGGCGCTGGTGATCGACGGTGGCGAAAGCATCGGCTGAGACGCCTGCCTTTCCCGGCATATGCGCGCGGCGCAGCAGGTTGGAGCCTCAAGCCGCTTCGGCGATCAACCATCCGGCGAAGGCCGTCATCGCCTGCGAGCTCTGGCGCCTGCGTTGTGCGGACAGCCAGTATTTGCCGACCTCGACGGAACAATCGAAGGGTTGGACGAGTTGGCCGGCGCCAAGTTCGCGGCTGAACATCGTTACCGGCAACAGCGCCACGCCCGCGCCCTGGACAGCGGCATTCGCCATGGTGACGGAGGAGTCGAAGACGACACCCTTGATGGGCGGGCAATCGCAGCCGGCGGCATCGAACCAGCGCTGCCATTCGTCCTCGCGGTAGGAGCACAGCAGCGTCTCGCGTGCGAGGTCCGAGGGTTGGCGCAGCCGTGCGGCGATGTCGGGCGCGCAAGCCGGCGACAAGGCGCCGGGCACAAGCGCCGTGTTCTCAGTGCCCTGCCAGGAGCCGTCGCCGAAGCGGATGGCGAAGTCGAGCCCATCGGCGGCGAGGTTGACGCGGTTGTTGTTGGTCGAGATGCGCAGCTCGATGTCCGGATAGGCCCGGTGAAACGATGGCAGCCGGGGGATCAGCCATCCCGAGGCGAAAGTGCCGACGACACCGATGGTGACGATGTCGCTGAAGCGCCCGCCTTCGAAACGGTCAAGCGTCAAGCTGATCCTGTTGAAGGCATCGCTCAGCACGGGCAGCAGGGCCTCGCCTTCCTCGCTCAAGGCGAGGCCGCGCGGCAGCCGGCGGAAAAGCCTGACGCCAAGGACCTCTTCCAGGCCTTTCACCTGATGACTGACTGCGGCCTGCGTGACGCGCAGCTCGAGGCCGGCGCCGGTGAAGCTGAGGTGGCGTGCGGAGGCCTCGAAGGCCCGCAGGCCGTTCAAGGGAAGATGCGATCGCTTCATGGAGACTGACCCTAGATTTTCTTATGGCTGAGGCGATGTTTACTCGTTTGCGGCGGCGTCGAAACCGGTCCAGTTCTGCTGCGGGGGGCTAGAGAAAGTGTTGATATGACGAACAGACGCAGTTTCATCGGTGGTCTCGCAGTGGTTTTGACCGCTCCCGTCACGCTTGGCGCATTCGCCCGGGCAGCGGCGAGCCCGACAAAATTTGATGGGGTCTTGCCGAAAATAAGGCAGATCGAAGCAAAAAGCGGTGGCCGGCTGGGCGTGGCGTGCCGGATCTCCGGAACGACCGCCCAGTTTGGATACCGTGAAAACGAACTGTTTCCGATGTGCAGCACCTTCAAGGCGCTGATGACGGCGTTTGTGCTGCATCGTGTCGACGGCGGCATCGAACAGCTCGACCGCAGCATCAAGGTTCCGCACAATGCCGTCGTCGCGAGTTCACCAACGACCAAGAAACATGCCGGCGGCGAGATGACGGTGGCGCAGCTTTGCGAGGCGGCGGTGACCGTCAGCGACAATGGTGCGGCCAATCTGCTGCTGGAAACGTTTGGCGGGCCGCCAGAGTTGACGGCCTATCTGCGTTCGATCGGCGACAAGGTCACAAGGCTGGATCGCATCGAGCCGGAGCTGAACGAGTCGCTGCCGGGTGACGAGCGCGACACGACCTCTCCGCTCGCCATGATCAACACGCTCGAGCGGCTGGCCATCGGCAACAGCCTGTCCGACAAAGGCCGGGCGCAGCTCGTCGAATGGCTGGTGGCGAACAAGACCGGCGACGATCGCATCCGGGCCGGCCTGCCGAAGGGCTGGAAATGCGGTGACAAGACCGGCACCGGCGAGCGCGGCAGCACCAACGACGTCGTCGTCATCTGGCCGAGCCCCGGCAATCCTGTTGTGATGGCGGTCTATCTCACGGGCACGAAGCAGGCGCTGGCCAAGCGCAACGCGGTGATTGCCTCTGTCTCGCGGGCTCTGGTGGAAGCGATCGAGGCATAAGCCTCAACCGGGTGGCAGCGCGGCTCCACCGCGCCGCTCGTCTCCCTTGTTTCGACGCGACCTTTCCTGGAATTGCGTCACACGTGCTTGCGGCCGCCGGTCTCGCGGAACCAGCTGTCGGGATAGGGATACCACCATTCCTGGATCGCCGGTTTGTGGTCGATGATGACCATTTTCGAGCGGCGGAAGGCGTCCAGGCCCTGGCGGCCAAGCTCGCGGCCGAGGCCCGAGGCTTTCCAGCCGCCGAAAGGCAAGGCGTCATTGTCGATCAGCGGATTGTTGACCCAGACCATGCCGGCCTCGAGCCGTTCGGCGGCCTCATGCGCCTCGGCGAGATCTGTGGTGAACACCGAAGCGCCAAGCCCGAAAGGGCTGTCATTGGCAAGCCGGATCGCCTCGTCGAAATCCCTGACGCGGCAGATCGCGGCGACAGGTCCAAAGCACTCCTCGCGCACGATCGCCATATCTGGTGTGACGCCGGTCAGGATCGTCGGCTCATAGAACCAGCCGGTATTGTGCGCCGGTGGGATGCGTCCGCCGGTGACGGCCTTGGCGCCGGCGCGGACGGCTTCGTCGACAAGACGCATGACTTTCGCCCTTGCCGCCTCGCTGACCAGCGGTCCAATCTCGGTCTTGTCCATGCCGTTGCCGATGCGCAGCGCGCGCGTTCTTTCGGCAAACAATTCGACGAAGCGGTCGTGCACTGCATCGACCACGAAGAAGCGCTCGGCCGAAGTGCAGACCTGACCGGTGAGGTGAAAAGCGGCGGTGACGCTGCCAGCCGCCGCGATCTCCAGCGGCGCGTGTTCGCTGATGATCAGCGGATCGCTGCCGCCGGCCTCGATGACACAGGGCTTCATGCGTTCAGCGCAGGCGACCGCCACCGCCTTGCCGGCGGCGACCGAGCCGGTGAAGGCGACCGCGTGGGTGCGGTCGGAAGCGATCAACGCCTGCGCGGTCGCGGCACCTCCGGGCAGGCACGAGACCAGCCCTTCGGGCAGCGAGCGGAACACGGTCATATAGTCCAGTGTCGACAACGTCGTCGCCTCGGCCGGCTTGATGACGCAGGCATTGCCGGCGGCGAGCGAAGCAGCGACCGTCCAGCACATCAGCAGGATCGGGAAGTTGTAGGGCATGATGTGGACGGAGACGCCGTAAGGCTCGTAGCGGGCATATTGGAACGAACCGGCCTGCGTCGTGCCGGCGATCTTGCCGGCATCGTCGCGCGCGATCTCGGCGTAATAGCGGAAGATCGGCGCGCAGTTGGCGATCTCGCCGATCGCTTCGGGATAGGGCTTGCCCATCTCGCGCACCATCAGCTCGGCACAGCGGGTGAAGTCAGCCGCCTCGATGGCATTAGCGACGGCATGCAGGTGTTTCGCACGGCTCTTGGCGTCGAGCTTTTTCCAAGCGGCTTGCGCCTTCGTCGCCGCCGTCAGAGCGGCGTCGATCTCGCTGTCTGTAGGCGCAGAGATGGCGCCGACTGTTTCGAGCGTCGCCGGGTCGATCACCGGTTTGTTCGCTCCAGCCATTGGCCGGTAGCTCGGATTGACGAAAAAGGCCGGCCGGTCGGGTGAAAAGTCCATTCAGTCCTCCTTGAAGACGTATCGAGAAGGTTCAGCGGATCATGTAGACCTTCTTGATCGTCTCATGGACGGTGCAGACGCCTTTCCAGTCCTGGGGGAAGAAAGCGGCCGTGTCCGGCTCGATCTCGATCACCTCGCCGGATTCGTGGACATAGGTGCAGCGTCCCTCGAGAAAATGGCAGAACTCGTCGCGGGTGACATGGCAGTGCCACTTGCCGGGCGTGCAGACCCACAGGCCACATTCGGAGCGGCCTTCCGGTCCCTTGTAGAGCAGCTTGCCCGAGGTGTGGGATTGCCCCTCGATCATGGTGGGGATGACGCCCCAGTCGACGAGGTCAGTGATCGCGAGCGGGGACTGCATGATGGGCGTGGTCATATCGATATTCCTTTGAAATGGATTGGCGTGCCTACCGACACATGAAGGCCTTGGTCAGCGTTTCGGTGATGATGGATTTGCCGGTCCAGCCGGCGGGAAAGAACACCAGCGTGCCGGCCTCGACCGGGATTTCCTCGCCTTCGTCCTCGAAGTAGCTGCCACGCCCCGAGAGGAAGTGGCAGAACTCGTCGGCGGGGAAGGTGACCTTGCGCGTGCCCGGAGTGCATGACCACAGGCCGCACTCGCTCGAGCCGTCCGGGTTCTGGAACAGGATCTTGCCGGAGGCACGCGGCGAGCCTGATATCGTGTTGCTGCCCGCGCCCCAATCCTCCAGTTCAACCGTCGAGGCCTGCGGCCAGTGCGGTGTCGGCATGTCTTGCTCCTATGAAGTGTCAGGCCAGCATGTAGACGTTGCGCATGGCCTCATGCACCGTGCATTCGCCCGTCCAGCCGGCGGGGAACATGACCACGGTTCCTGTGGAGACTTCTATCACCTCGCCGACATCAGACCGGTAGGTCGCGCGGCCGGCAACGAAATGGCACAGTTCGTCACGCGGGATGCTCAAGCGCCAGCGGCCCGGCGTGCAGACCCAGATGCCGGATTCCGGCTGGTTGTTCGGCCCCTTGTGCACCAGCCTGCCAGTTGAATGCGAAGCGCCTTCCAAGGCATCCGCCTGGACGCCCCAGTCGACGAGATCGGTGCGGGTGGAGGCTTGGTGGAGGTGGGGTGCGGAAGTCAAAGCAGTGTCTCCAGAAGGTTGGCCGCCTTCTCAGGCCCATTTTGCGCGTGCATCTGTGCCGAGGTCCTGGCCAGTTTCACCTTCATCTTCGCGTCGTTCAGGCAGGTTTCGATCTTCGCGATCAGCTCGGCATCGGTCCAGTCATAGCGCGGCATGCCGAACCCGTGGCCGGTTTCCTCGACGCGGGTTGCGTTGTCGTGGCCGTCCCAGACATAGGGCATGATGATGGCCGGCTTGCCGAAATAGAGGCACTCGGTGAACGAGTTGTTGCCGCCATGGTGGATGACCGCATCGACCTGCGGGATGACCGAAGGCTGCGGGAACCAGGCGTCGACAATGACGTTGCCAGGCACGTCCGTGTACTGGTCCTTGTAGCCGCCGACATTCACCAGCGCGCGGTAGCGCGTCCTGCCCAGTGTCGCGATGATGCGCTTCAGCAGGTCGACATCGCCAGCGCCCAGGCTGCCGAAGGAGACATAGAGCAGCGGCCCGTCATTGTTTTTGGCGAAGGTCGGCACCGTGTAGGGCTTTTCCTGCCGCACGCAGCCTTCGAGATACTGGAATTTGGCCGGGTCGAGCGGGTGGCTGCGCTTGAATTTCGCCGCCTCGGGATAGAGCAGCAGGTTGAGGTGCGGCGACGCTTCGAAAAACTGGCCGATCGGGTAGGGCGCTTCGTTGTTGGCGGTGAGGAACGTATTGAAATCATCGTGGATCGGCTTGATCACCGCGTTGAAGTGGTCGCGATAGCGCTGGTGGCCGGCATGGTCGTTCTCGCCGCAGCCCGAGAGATGTGGCGGAATGCCTTCGTCCTCGATCTCGTTTTCCGAGCAGGAGATGACACGCACCCACGGCTTGCCGAACCGCTTGATCGCCGGGAACAGGATGACATTGTCGACGCAGATGACGTCAGGTCTGATCGCGGCCAGCACACGCGGCAAGTCCTTCTGCGCCCATTTTGCGCTGTCGACGATCGCGGTCCAGCAATCCTTCACGTAATTGTCGACCTGGTCGTAGGGCGACTTGCGGAAGTTCGGGATGTGGCCGTTGATGAAATCCTCCCAGAATTTTGCCATCTGCTCGGGCGGCATCGGCTCGGAAAGATTCACCGGATGGGCCTCGAAACCGTAGCCCTTGTAGACGTCGACAAAGCCGGGATCGGACAGGAACACCGCCTTGTGGCCGCGCGCCTCGACCGCCTGGGCGATGCCGACGGAATTGAGCGCCGGGCCATAGGCGGCCTCCGGAAAAAACGCGATCGTCTTCTGCGCCATCAAGCTTCTCCTTCAATCCGCGAAAATTCTGACGTCGGCCGCGTCCCAGCCGAGTTCGATCTGGTCGCCCGACGAGACCGGCCGGCGGTCGGCGGCATCGGCGGTGACACGCACCAGGAATGGTTTTGGCGACAGCGGCGTGCGGACATGCAGCTGCAGGTCCAGTCCCTGATAGGCCAGAGCCTTGACCTTGCCGGTGGTGCGGTTGACGGTATGAGCCTCCGGAAACAGCCGGATGCGCTCGGGCCGCACCGATGCCACAGCGGACGTGCCTGGTGTGAGCTTGGCGGGAACCTTGCCGGAGATACGCGTGCCATCGCTCGCCAGAACGCCATCGGCTACGGCTTTGCCCGGGACAAAATTCATCACACCGATGAAGTCAGCGACGAAGCGGTCGGCGGGATGCTCGTAGATCGCGTGCGGCGTGTCGCATTGCAGCAGTTTGCCGTCCTTCAGCACGGCCATGCGGTCGGCCATGACAAGCGATTCTTCCTGGTCATGGGTGACGATGACGAAGGTGATGCCGACCTCGTGCTGCAGGCGCTTCAGCTCCAGCTGCATGGCGCCGCGCAATTTCTTGTCGAGCGCGCCGAGCGGTTCGTCGAGCAACAGCAGCCGTGGCCGCTTGACCAGCGCGCGGGCGAGCGCGACGCGCTGCTTCTGGCCGCCTGACAATTGCTCGGGCTTGCGGTCGGCGAAGGCAACGAGTTCGGTAGTTGCCAGGATGGCGTCGACGCGCGCGCGGATTTCGCTAGCCGGCAAACGTTCCATCTCGAGGCCGTAGGAGACATTGGCCCGGACGCTCATATGCGGAAACAGCGCGTAGGACTGGAACATCAGGTTGACCGGCCGTTTGTTGGGCGGCGTCCTCGCGATGTCCTTGCCGTCGAGCAGGATGCGCCCGTCGCTTGGCGTCTCGAACCCGGCCAGCATCCGCAGCAGCGTGGTCTTGCCGCAGCCTGAAGGGCCAAGCAGGGCGAAGAACTCGTTCTCGCGGATATCGAGCGAGATGCCGTCGACGGCGGTGACCCGGCCGAAATTCTTCGACACGTTGTCGATGGCCAGCAATGTGCGCGGCTCGTTCATTGGCCGATGATCCCACGATTGAGCCGCTGCGACAGGGTCAGCGCGGTGATCGAGACCGCCATGACGATGGTGGCCAGCGCATTGATCTCCGGCGTGATGCCGAAGCGGATCATGGCGTAGATCTGCATCGGCAGCGTCGTCGAGGCACGGCCGGCGCCGGCGGTGAAGAAGGCGATGATGAACTCGTCGACCGACAGCGTGAAGGCAAGCAGCGCGCCGGCAATCACCGCCGGCAGGATGACCGGCAAGGTTACGCGCCGGAAGGTTGTGACTGCGGAGGCGCCGAGATCGGCGGAAGCCTCGACGATCGACCAGTCGAAACTCTTCAGCCTTGCGCGCACGACCGAGCAGACGAAGGCGAGGTTGAAGACGACATGGGCGAGGATGATGGTGTGCAGGCCCATGGTCAGGTTGAGCATGGAGAAAAACGACAGCAGGGCGATGGCCAGCACGATGTCGGGGATGATCATCGGCGCGAAGATCAGCGCTTCGAGCCCTTTGCCGTATTGCCGGCGCATCTCGACGCCGATCGCCAGCAAGGTGCCGAGCAAGGTGGCGATGGCTGTCGACACCAGCGCCACGATCAGCGTGTTAAGCGCGGCGGACAGGATCGCGGAATTGCCGGCCAGCGAGACGTACCATTTGAGCGAAAAGCCGGACCAGGCCGTGGGCAGCCCGCCTTCGTTGAAGGACAGCGCCACCAGCACGGCGATGGGGATGTAGAGGAAGGCGAAGACCAGGCTCAGCACCAGCCAGAGCGTGCGTCGCGTCGCGGGGGAGCGTTCAGCCATCGGCATTGCACCTGGCTTCGGCGGCATGGCCTGAAGCGCGGTTGGCGGCGATCGCCTGCGCCATCAGCACCAGGAGCATGATGGCGATCAGCGCCATGGCAAGGGCCGCCCCGAAAGGCCAGTCATTGGCGGTGAGGAACTGGTCGTAGACGAGATTGCCGATCATCTGGAAGCGGCCGCCACCGAGCAGCGCCGGCGTGACGAAATTGCCGATCGACAGAACGAAGACGAAGACCGCGCCGGCGGCGATGCCGGGCACGGTCAGGGGCAGGATGACACGCCGGAATGTTGTGGCGGCTGAAGCGCCGAGATCGCGCGAGGCTTCGGCAAGCTCCGGGTTGAGGCGCGACAGCGGCGCGTAGCAGGCGAGGATGACGAAGGGCAGGTAGTTGTAGACCAGGCCGGCAATGACAGCGCCTTCGGTGTAGAGCATCGACGGCGGTTCGCCGGTGTAGCCGAACCAGCGCAGCAGCTGGGTGATCAGGCCTTCGCGGTTGAGCAGCACGATCCAGGCATAGGTGCGGATCAGGTAGTTTGACCAGAACGGTAGTACGGCGAAGAACAGGAAGACCGGCTGCCAGCGGCGCGGTGCCGCCGCGATGGCGTAGGCCGCGGCATAGCCGATCACCACCGCGATCAGGGTGGCGGTGCCGGCGATGCGCGCCGAGTTGAGGAAGATGCCGGCGTAGAGCGGGTCCAGCACCAGCCCGAAATTCTCCAGCGTGAACGTATAGTCGATGCCGCCATAGATGCCGCGCCGGAAGAAGGCGAGCGCCAGCACCAGCGCGCATGGCACCACCATCAGCGCGGTCAGCCAGAGCAGCGCAGGCGCCATCAGCAAGGAGGAACGGGAGGGACGTATCATGCCGCGCCTTCTCTGGTGGCAGCGGGCAAGCTCTCCCTCACCCGGATTGCCAACCGAATTGCAAAGGGCAATTCGGGGCAATCCGACCTCTCCCCGAGGGGAGAGGAGGGCAGCGCCGGCGCCAACCTCTTCTCCCCAGCGGGGAGAAGGTGGCCGCGAAGCGGCCGGATGAGGGGGCGCGGCGTGGAAAATTGGCGAAGGGCTGCAAGCCAGCGAATCTCCCCCATTGAGGGGGAGATGGCCGGCCGGCCAGAGGGGGGCGTGAAGGAACGCAAGCTTGCTTCCAGAACAATGATTGCCGGAGGCCGCTTACTGCGCGGCCTTGATCTCGCTGACGATCTTCGAATAGTCGCGTTGGGCTTCGCCCACGTCACGCAGCTGTTCGAACTTCACGAGATCGGCCACCGGCATCGCCATGTTGGGGAATTTCGCCAGGAAATCCGCAGGCAGGCTTTCCATCGCCGGCTTGTTCGGCACCTTGTAGTCGATGTTCTGCGCCGCCCAGGCGTGGTTCTTGGCGTCGAGCATGAAGTTGATGAACTGGAAGGCAGCGTCCTTGTTGGCCGAGGCCTTCATCACCACCATCGTGTCGACCCACAGGTCGGAACCTTCCTTGGGGATGATGTATTTGATCTGCGGGTTGTCGGCGATGCCGTAGTTGCACCAGCCGTCCCAGGCCTGCACCATCAGGGCCTCGCCCGACACCAGCTTGGAGTAGAAGGTTGTGTCGTCATAGGCGAGCAATGTCTTCTTGGCCGAGATTAGAAGATCCTTCACCTCGGCGAGCTTGGCCGGGTCGGTTTCGTTGACCGAATAACCCTTGTCGAGCTGGCCAGCGGCGAGCAGCCAACGGTCGGTCGCCAGCATCGTGGTCTTGCCCTTGAGCGCGTCGGACGGCGCCAGAAGGTCGCTCCAGCTGGTCGGGGCAACCTTCATCAGATCCGAACGATAGCAGAGGCCGGTGGTGCCCCAGGTGTAAGGCACGGAGAAGATGTTGCCGACATCGTGCGGCAGCTTGGTGGCTTCAGGGTAGAGATTGGCGAGGTTGGGGATCTTGGCGTGATCCATCGGTTCGGTCAGGCCGAGCTTGTTCAGCACCTCGGCGAAGGGCGAGGAGACGAAGACCACGTCATAGCCTTTGCCGCCAGCGGCAATCAGCTTGCCCATGATCTCTTCATTGGTGGCATGCACCACCACTTCGCCGGAGACGCCGGTGGCGGTCTTGAAGGCGGCCATGGCGTCGGGCGCCATGTAGCCATCCCAGTTGGAAATGACGAGGTCGGCGGCCATTGCCGGCACTGAGAGCGCCAGGGCAAGGCCAAGCGCCATTGAAGATACCTTGAGCGCACGGCGCCGCGGGCTGGTAGCGGTCATGACAGACTCCCATTCCGGTTGATCGTCGAAATCATTTGCCGGACCAATGCCGCGACCGTGTCGCAGCGTCGATCCTGTTCCCTCGGTCTTTTTCTCGCCGATTACACAGACAGTACTATTGCAGAAAAAAGTACGTCAATCCATAATTTGTCAAGCGACCGAGGAATCTGGCCGATTGCGTCCGCACTGGCGATCGGTCAAACCATGGTCGCCCGCCCGTTCACGAGAAACTGTCATGCAAGCCGCAGCCCGACGACCTCGCACCAACCACCTCGATCTGGCGCAGCGCATCCTGGATGTCGCGCGCCAGCGCGGCTTCGAGCCTGGCGCGCGCCTGCCGGAGCAGCAGATCGCGTCGCTATGCAATGTCTCGCGTACGCCAGTGCGCGCGGCGCTCAGCCTGCTCGCGGAGCAAGGCGTCGTGCGCTGGGAGGCGGATTCCGGCTACCATCTGGCGATTGACCTCACCGCGCAGCCGGCCATATCAGCCGAACTGCCCGCCGCCGAGGAGGATGAGCTGGCGGAAGCGATCCTGCGCGACCGGTCGGCACGGCGATTGGACCAGACGGTCACCGCAGCGGGGCTGATGCGGCGGTACAACGCTGATCGCAAGACGGTATTAAAAGCGTTGAACAAACTGACCGAAGAGAATCTTCTCGATCGTGCGCCCGGCCAATCCTGGCTGTTTCGGCGCGCGCCGGACGATCCCGAGGCGCAGGGCGAAAGCTATGAGTTCCGGCTGCTGCTGGAGCCGGCGGCCATCCTGACGCCTGGCTTCCGCCTGGACGGCGCCAGGGCGGCTGCCTTGCGTCAGGGCATGGAGGCGCTGTCGGCGCTGCCGGACGGTGCTTTCGACACACGCGAGTTCCAGCGGCTGGATATCGATTTTCACGGCATGATCGCCGACGGCTGTGCCAATCATTTCCTCGCCGATGCGCTGTCGGATCATCTAAGGTTGCGCCGGCTGCCGGGCATTTATGCCGGGGTCAATGTATTCAGGTTGAAGCAATCCCTGCGCGAACACCTGAACATGCTCGACCATTTGGAAAGCCGGCAGTATGAGGTGGCTGCCGATCTGCTTCGCATTCATCTGCGCCTGTCCCGCAGCCAGCGACCGCAGGCGGCCAGCCGCGGGGCTCCCGCACTGTTCGGCATGATCAGCCGGCCCGATCGAAGAGGAAATAATTGACGCGTAAAGCCAGCCCGACCATCGCGCTGTTTCCCGAAGCTAGTTTCGGGGCCGCGCTGAATTGCGTTGGCATCGCGCAGGCCTTGCGGGCCCGGGGCGCCCGGCCTGTCTTCATCTGTCACGCCGGCTTCTCCGGCGTCTTCGCCGACTATGGCTTTCAGGAATACCAGCTGCCGACCGACGAGCCGCTGAGCGACAGCGAGCGCCAAAGCTACTGGCAGGCCTTCGTGCGCCGGCACCTGCCGCATTTCAGGCTGAGCCCGGTCGACCAGCTCGAAACCTACGTCGCGCCGACCTGGGAAGCGATCGTCGACACGGCGGTCAATGCCGAAGCGCCGCTGCGCCAGTTGCTGGCGCGGCTCAAGCCCGACGCGGTGGTGCTCGACAATGTCATCATGTTCCCGGCGATATCAGCCGCCGGCTGTCCGTGGGTGCGTGTCGTCTCCTGCGCCGAGACCGAACTGCCGGATGCCGCCGTGCCACCCTATCTTTCCGGCCTTGGCGCTGACGACCCGCGCCGCGCCGCCTTCGAAGCACGTTACCTGACGGCGGCCGCGCCGGCGCATGACCGCTTCAACCGCTTCCGGGGCGACGCAGGCCTTGCACCCTTGCCAAAGGGCCTGTTCCTCGAGGCCTCGCCCGACCTCAATCTGCTTTTGACGCCGTCGATCGTGCGCCGCGAGCGCGCCGAGCCGCTCGACCCGGCGCGTTTCGTCTATCTCGAAGGCTGCGTGCGTTCGGAAGGGCCTTTCGAGGTGCCGGTGTTTCCGCGCAACAACGGGCCGCTGGTCTATATGAGCTTTGGCAGTCTCGGCGCCATGGATGTCGGCCTGATCGAGCGCATGCTGGCTGTCTTCGACAGGCTACCGGCGCGTTTCATCGTCAATGCAGGCGGGTTGCGCGATGCCTATCGCGCTGTGCCCGACAATGTCTATCTCGACGCCTGGTTTCCGCAGCCTTCGGTGGTGGCGAAGTCCGATCTGTTCATCCATCACGGCGGCAACAACAGCTTTTGCGAGGCGCTACGTTTCGGCGTGCCGTCGCTGATCATGCCCTATTGCTGGGATGGGCATGACAATGCGCAACGTGCGGGAGAGACCGGCGTCGGCGACCATATCGGCCGCGACGGTTGGACCGAAGGGGGATTGGAGAGAGCCATTCTCGGCCTGCTGGCCGATGACTCGATGCGCGCGCGTCTCAGGGAAAATGCCGCCGAAATGGCGCTGAAGCCCGGAACGGATGTGGCCGCGCAAGCCATTCTCTCTTTGATACGGACTTGAACGAAATGCCTGACAAACACACGACGAACACCCTCGATATCAACGACCCGAAGACCTGGCTGGCACAGCACGGGATCAACGAGGTCGAGTGCCTAGTGCCCGACATGAACGGCGTCCTGCGCGGCAAGGCCTTGCCGGCGGTCAAATTCCTCAAGGCGCTGGAGGACCGTGCGCTGTTCCTGCCGAGCAGCGCTTTCCTGGTCAGCATCGATGGCCGCTATTCCGGCTCGATCGACGAAGGCTTTGCCTATTCGGATCCGGATATGCGGATGGTGCCTGACGTTTCGACGCTTTGCCTGGCGCCTGCCGCACCCGGCAAGGCCTATGTCTTTGCCGACGCGTTCCATATGGACGGACGGCCATGGATGGCCTCGCCGCGCCATGTGCTGAGCGCCGTGCTTGATCTCTATCGCCAGCGCGGCTGGCGCGCGGTGGTGGCGCCGGAACTCGAATTCTATCTGACCGCGCCCAATCCCGATCCGGACAAGCCGTTGACCGCGCCGGTCGGCGCCAATGGCCGGGCCGAGGGCGTGCAGCACCCCTATGACATGGCGGCACTCGAGGAATTCGAGCCGGTGATCCGCCGCATCTACGACTATTCCGCCGCTGCCGGGCTGCCGCTCGACACGCTGATCCATGAATCGGGCACAGCGCAGCTGGAGATCAATTTCCTGCACGGCGACGCGTTGCCGCTCGCCGACAAGGTGCTGCTGTTCAAGCGGCTGACGCGCCAGGCGGCGCAGCAGTGCGGCATGCACGCCACCTTCATGGCCAAGCCGATCGCGGCACAGGCCGGCAGTTCGATGCATCTGCACATGTCGGTCATCGACGACGCCGGCAATACGCTGTTTGCCAGTGCCGATGATGCCGACACCGAGATGTTTGGCCATTTTATCGGCGGCCTGCAGAAGTATGTTCCGGAGATCATGCCGCTGTTCGCGCCGAACGTGAACTCGTTCCGCCGCATCCGCCCGAACCACAGCGCGCCGGCCAACATCGAATGGTCGCATGACAATCGTTCCTGCGGCCTGCGCGTGCCGGCTGGTGGCCGCGCCGCGCGGCGCCTGGAGAACCGCCTGCCGGGTGCCGATTGCAATCCCTATCTGGCGATCGCCGGCTCCCTGCTTGCCGGCTATCTCGGCGTTGAGCAGAAGCTGTCACGGTCGGCCGAGGCGTCGGGCAATGCCTACAAGATAAGGAGCACGCTGCCGAAAACCCTGGAGGAGGCGCTTGACCGTTTCGAAGCTTGCGGCCCTGTGCGGGCGTTGCTCGGCGAGGATTTCTTCCAGACCTACCTGCGGGTCAAGAGCGTCGAACTCGACCTGTTCCAGAGCGTGGTGACGAGCTGGGAACGCGACCACCTTTTGCTGAAGGTGTGATCATGGCGCCCAGTTCAACAGGTTTCAATTCGGGCCTCGATATCGGCAAATCCTACTATGTCGCGACCGCCAATCCGGCGCCGGACCATCCGGCACTCGTCGGCGATGTCGACGCGGACCTCGTGGTCGTCGGCGGCGGCTGCACCGGCCTGTCCGCCGCCCTTCATGCCGCAGAGCGCGGCCTGAAGGTGGTGCTGCTGGAAGGCGGCAAGATCGGCTGGGGCGCATCAGGCCGCAATGGCGGCCAAATGATCCCCGGCCTGCGCAAGGGCGCCAAGGGGCTGGTCAAGCTCTACGGGCGCGAACGGGCAAAGGTGCTGTTCGATCTCGCTTTCGAGGCGCGCGGGCTGGTGCTCGATATCATCGAGCGCCATGCCATCGATTGCGATGTGCGGCAGGCCGGCCATCTGGTCGGCGCGGTCAACAGCTCCGACCTCAGGGACCTGGAGGAAGAAGCCGAGTGCCTTGTTACCGCAATGAAGTTTCCGCACGTGGAAATTCTCTCGGCGCAGCAAGCGCGAAGCAAGGTCGACACGCCCTATCATGGCGCGATGTATGAGCCGCTCGGCGGCCACATGCATCCACTGAACTACACGCTCGGCCTTGCCCGCGCAGCGGTCGCGGCTGGCGTCATCATCCACGAGAACTCGGTAGCCGTGAAACTGGAGCGGCAGCCTTCCATCCGGGTCTCGACGTCAAAGGGATCGGTGCGGGCGAAGCATGTCGTGCTGGCGGGCGATGCGCTGCTCCACGGGCTGGAGCCGCGCGTCAACAGCCGCATCATGCCGGTTGGCAACTACATCGTCGCCACCGAGCCGCTGGAGGGCAAACGCAATGTCATTCCAGCCAATGTCGCGGTGTCGGACACGCGTTTCGTCGTGAACTATTACCGCATGTCGGCGGATGGACGCCTGCTGTTCGGTGGCGGCGAGCGCTACACGCCGTCGCCGCCGGCCGACATCGCCGGCTTCGTGCGGCCGCACATGGAAGCGACGTTTCCGCAGCTCAAGGGATGCCGCATCGATCATGCCTGGGGCGGACTGGTGTCGGTAACGACATCCAGGCTGCCGCATGTCGGGCACTATGGCGAGGTCTATTTCGCACATGGCTATTCCGGCAAGGGCGTCATCCTGTCGACGCTGTCGGGCAAGCTGCTGGCCGAGGCGATCACCGGCGACGCCTCGCGGCTCGACCTGTTCTCGACGCTCACACCCATGCCGTTCCCGGGCGGGACCGCCCTGCGCGGTCCGCTCTATGTGCTGGGGATGCTGTGGTACGCGATGCGGGACAGGATCAAGCACTGAGGGGTGCGTCGGGTTCGTCGCCGCCATTGCTATTGGCGCTAGCGCTGCCCCTCACCTGCCTGCCGGCATCCTCTCCCCGTGTAGTGACGGGGAGAGGGGCGCAGTCTCGGATGATTTCGCCAATCGCCAACGCTGCAGAACAAGCGCCTAACGTCGCGGCCAGCTACTTTCTCCCCGTCACTATACGGGGAGAAATGCCCGGCAGGGCAATGAGGGGCAAGCGTCGGCGTTCATGATTGGCCCTTTCAGCACCATCGAAATGCCGATCCGCAGAAGCCCCTTAGACAACGAAAAAATCCTCGATGCGCTGCCTGGCCCCAAGCAGCGCCGGCAGGATTTCCCGCTCCATCTCGACAACCGAAAACCGTGCCGACTGGGTCGAAACATTGATGGCGGCGACCGTGCTACCTGAGCGGTCGCGGATTGGCACCGCGATCGAGCGCAGGCCGAGTTCCAGCTCTTCGTCGACGATGGCGAAACCGTCGGTTCTGGCCTTGCCAATGGCGCCGGCCAGCAATCGCCTATCGGTGATCGTCCTGGCGGTTCTCTTTTCAATCGTTGCGCGGCTTAGAAATGCCTCCAAGTCCTCCGGGCCAAGGCCGGCCAGCAGCATCCGCCCCATTGATGTGCAATAGGCCGGCAGCCTGGTTCCGACATCTAGGGATACGCTGAGAATGCGGCGGCCGGGAATGCGGGCGACATAGACGACATCCTCGCCCGACAGGATCGCCGCCGAACAGGCTTCGTTCAACTCACCCGCCACCGCCCGCATGATGGGCGCGGCGAACGTCCAGAGCGATGCGCCACCGAGCCAGGTGCGGGCGACGGTCAGCAGGCGCGGCGACAGTGAGAACACGCGGGCTGACTGGGTCGCATAGCCGGTGGCAACGAGCGTCAGCAGAAAGCGGCGGGCGCCGGCACGGGTCAGGCCGGCTTCGTCGGCCATCTCGGTCAGCGTCAGGCCGGCTGGATGCCGTGCGAGGATTTCCATCACACCCAGCCCGCGCTCCAGCGATCCGACATGGTCACGCGAAACGGTCTCTTCGTCCATGCCGACTCCGGAAATGACGATGCCGCCGGATTGACTCCGCAGCAAAGCTTGCGATAAAAGTATCGCATAGAAAACATATGTTCGCAATACGAACATTTTGATATACGGAGCCGCTGTGATGGTCAAGTTCCTGCCGCTCAAACAGGCCGTGGCCGAGAACCTGAATGATGGTGACACGGTCGCCTTCGAGGGCTTCACCCATCTGATCCCGACGGCGGCAGCGCATGAGGCGATCCGCCAGGGGTTTCGCGACCTGACCCTGATCCGCATGACGCCGGACCTGATCTACGACCAGATGATCGGCATGGGCATGGCGAAGAAGATCATCTTCTCCTATGTCGGCAATCCCGGCGTCGGCCTGCTGCGGCGGGCGCGCGACGCCATCGAGAACGGCTTTCCCAGAGCGATCGAGATCGAGGAACACAGCCATGCCGGCATGGCCAACGCCTATGAAGCGGGCGCGGCCGGCCTGCCATGCGCGGTGTTTCGCGGCTATCGCGGCGCCGGGCTGGCGGATGTCAATCCGAACATCAGATCGGTCACCTGTCCCTTCACGGGCGAGGCGCTGGCGGCGGTGCCTTCGATACGGCCCGATGTCACCTTCATTCACGCGCAGAAGGCCGACCGGAAAGGCAATGTGCTGGTCGAAGGCATCATCGGCATCCAGAAGGAGGCTGTGCTGGCGGCCAAGCGCGCTGTTGTGACCGTGGAGGAAGTGGTCGACAATTTCGACGATCTGCACCCCAACCTGACCGTGCTGCCGCGCTGGACCATCTCAGCAATCTCGGTCGTGCCTGGCGGGTCTCATCCCTCCTACGCGCATGGCTATTATGTCAGGGACAACGCAGCCTATCTCGAATGGGACGAGATTGCCGCCGACCGCGAGAAATTCCAGGCCTGGATGCAGGCGAACGTCATCAACAGAACCGCCGACGACTTTGCTAGTCGCGTCGAACATCTGAGGAAAGCGGCATGAGCGTCCAGCCAGGCTTTACCGCCAACGAGATGATGACGATCGCCGCCAGCCGCGCGCTGAAGAACGATGATGTCTGCTTCGTCGGCATCGGCGCGCCATCGGCCGCCTGCAACGTGGCGCGGCTGACGCATGCGCCAGACATCACCTTGATCTACGAGAGCGGCACGATCGGCACCGCGCCCGACGTGCTGCCGCTGTCGATCGGCGATGGCGAATTGTGCGAAACGGCGGTCACCACAGTCGCCGTGCCGGAGATGTTCCGCTACTGGCTGCAAGGCGGCCGCATTTCCATCGGCTTCCTCGGTGCCGCGCAGCTCGACAAGTTCGGCAACATCAACACCACCGTCATCGGCGACTATTTTCATCCCAAGACGCGGCTTCCCGGCGGCGGCGGTGCGCCGGAGATCGCGACGTCATCGAAGGAGATTTACATCACCATGGCGCAGACCAAGCGCGGCATGGTGGAAAAGATCGACTTCTTCACCTCCTTCGGCCATGGCGAAGGCGGCGATCATCGCCAGCGCCTCGGCATCGATACCGCTGGCCCGACGCTGCTCATCACCGATCTTGCCATCTGGAAGCCAGACCCGGCCAGCAAGGAATTCACTGTCGTGTCGCTGCATCCAGGCGTCACGCGCCAGCAGGTGCGGGAAACCTGTGGCTGGGTGGTTAAGTTCGCGGAGGCGCTTGACGAAACGCCGGCACCAAGCGAACTCGAACTGAAGACATTGCGCGACCTGCAGGCCCGCACCAAGGCGGCGCATGAAGGGACCGGAAAAGGGAAAGCTGCTTAGCATGGCCGAGGCCTATATCTGCGACTACATCCGCACACCCATCGGCCGCTTCGGCGGTTCTCTTTCGTCGGTGCGCACCGATGACCTCGGCGCCATACCGCTGAAGGCTTTGCTTGAGCGCAATCCCGGCATCGACTGGCAAGCGGTTGACGACGTCGTCTATGGCTGTGCCAACCAGGCCGGCGAGGACAATCGCAACGTGGCGCGCATGGCGCTGCTGCTGGCAGGTCTGCCGAAGGAGGTTCCCGGCTCGACCGTCAACCGCCTGTGCGGCTCGGGCATGGATGCGCTGACCATCGCAGCGCGTGCCATCAAGGCCGGCGAGGCGGAGCTGATGATTGCCGGCGGCGTCGAGTCCATGAGCCGCGCGCCCTTCGTCATGCCCAAGGCCGATACCGCGTTTTCGCGCAATGCCGAGATTCATGACACCACGATCGGCTGGCGCTTCGTCAATCCGTTGATGAAGAAGCAGTATGGCGTCGATTCCATGCCCGAGACCGGCGAGAACGTGGCGGAAGATTTCGCGGTATCGCGCGCGGACCAGGATGCCTTTGCCGTGCGCAGCCAGGACAAGGCCGTCGCCGCGCAAGCCAATGGCCGGCTGGCCAAGGAAATCACTGATGTGACCATCCCGCAGCGCAAGGGCGATGCGATTGTTGTCTCGAAGGACGAGCATCCCCGCGCCGGCACCACTGTCAAGTCACTGGCCAAGCTGCCAACTCCGTTCCGGCAAGGCGGCACAGTGACGGCCGGCAATGCGTCCGGCGTCAACGACGGCGCGGCGGCACTGATCGTTGCATCAGAAGCGGCGATTAGGAAATACGGCCTGACGCCAATCGCCCGCATCCTCGGCGGCGCTGCCGCCGGCGTGGCGCCACGCATCATGGGCATCGGCCCGGCGCCGGCGACGCAAAAGCTGTGCGCGCGGCTCGGCCTGACGCCAAGGCAATTCGATGTCATCGAACTCAACGAAGCCTTTGCCTCCCAAGGCATCGCCGTGCTCCGCCAACTCGGCATCGCCGAGGACGCGGAGCACGTCAACCCGAATGGCGGCGCCATCGCGCTTGGTCATCCGCTTGGCATGTCGGGCGCCCGCATCTCAGGAACGGCGGCGTTGGAACTGCGCGAACGCGGTGCCCGCTATGCGCTGGCCACGATGTGCATTGGCGTTGGCCAAGGCATCGCGATTGCGCTCGAACGGGTCTGACCCCGGGCTTTTGAGGATCGGCCGAAGCGGCTGCGCGGCATTCCTTGCCGCCGCCAAATTTGACCATGTGGACAAAAGTCCGGCGTCGTTCCATAGTTCCCCGTCTTGATATTTTTGAGCGAACGGCCGGCTCGACACGGCTGTCGAACAGAGGGGAATACAATGGAAAACCGGAAGAATTCAGTCCAGATAAAACGCGAAGGCCTGTCGCGCCGCAACGTGCTGGAGCTTGGCGCACTTGGTCTGGCCGCGGCCATGATGCCGGGTGCTGCCTTCGCCAAGGACAAGAAGCTGAAGGTGGCGGCGATCTTCGCCACGCCAATCGAGGAGCCATGGGACAACCAGATCCATGTCGCCCTGCAAAAGGCCGAGAAGGAACTCGGCATTGAGTACAAATGGTCGGAAAAGGTACAGACCGCCGACTTCAGCCGCGTGATGCGCGAATACGCGCAAGGCGGCTACGAACTGGTGCTGGGCGATGCCTTCGCCGCCGAGCGTGAATCGCGCCGCACGGCCAAGCAGTTCCCGAAGACGGCCTTCCTGTTCGGCTCGGGTGCCGGGCCGGCGGAGCCCAATTTCGGCGTCTTCGACAACTGGATTCATGAGCCGGCTTATCTCTCGGGCATGATTGCCGGCAAGATGTCCAAGTCGGGCACGATCGGCGCCGTGGCGGCGATGGGCATTCCGGAAGTGAACCGGCTGGTCAACGCCTTCTTCGCTGGCGCCAAGGAGGTCAATCCCAACATCAAGAAGAAGGTCGCCTTCATCGGCTCGTTCTTCGATCCGCCCAAGGCCAAGGAAGCCGCCGTCGCGCAGATCGATGCCGGCGCAGACGTGATCTATGCCGAGCGCTTCGGTGTCATCGAGGCCGCGGTGGAAAAGAAGGTCTGGGCCATTTCCAACATGTCCGACCAGTCTAGCCTCGGCCCCGATACGGTCATCACCGGTCCGGTCTGGGATATGTATCCAACGGTCGAACAGGCGATCAAGCTGGTGAAGGCCGGTGTCTTCACGGCGCAGGACTATGGCGATTTCTCGCGCATGGCCAAGGGCGGCTCGCACCTCGCGCCCTACCACAAGTTCGACAAGACGCTGCCGGCTGAGGTCAAGGATCTGGTCGAGAAGAAGAAGGCCGAAATCCTCGAAGGCAACTTCCGCGTGGATGTCGACGAGAACACGCCGGTTTCGGATTGACGCCATTGTTTGAGGGGCAGGCGCGTGGCGCCCCCCTCTGTCCTGCCGGACATCTCCCCCACTTGGGGGGAGATTGGCAGATTTGCCGGCAGTTCTTCTCCTAAAGTTGGAGGACTGGCGAAAGCCGAAATGACATCCGATTTCCCCCTTTGAAGGGGAGTTCGCCGGCAGGCCAGAGGGGGGTGCAGCGCATTCCCATCAAGCTGAATCGCAAAGCCAATTCCGATCAGGAGTACCCTTGTCCGCCCCTCTCATCGAAATGCGCGGCATCACCAAGAGTTTCGGCGCCGTGAAGGCGAACGAAGCCGTCGACCTCAGTGTGGCGCCTGGCGAGATTCTTGGCCTGCTTGGCGAGAACGGCGCCGGCAAGACGACGCTGATGAATGTGCTGTTCGGGGCCTATGCGCCCGACGCTGGCGAAATCCTCATTCAGGGCCAGCCAGTGCGGATCACCAGTTCAGCAGACGCGCTCGCCGCCGGCATCGGCATGGTGCACCAGCACTTTCATCTCGCACCACGGCTGTCGGTGCTGGAAAACCTGCTGATCGGCATTCCCGGCAAGACCGGGCGCATCGACCGCGCCGGCGGACTGGCACGGCTGGCGGAGATCGGCCGGCAGCATGGGCTGACACTTGATCCCAATCTTCCGGTCTCCGCGCTTTCGGTCGGCGAACAGCAGCGGCTGGAAATCGTCAAGGCGCTGTTTCGCGGCGCCAGGCTGCTGATCCTTGATGAGCCGACGGCCGTGCTGGCGCCGAGCGAGGTCGACGGCCTGTTTTCGGCGCTGCGTTCGATGGCGGCGCAGGGGCTCGGCGTCATTTTCATTTCGCACAAGCTCAACGAGGTCCGGGCGCTGACGCACCGCTGCACCGTGCTGCGGCATGGGCGGGTGGCCGGCCGTGTCGATGACCCAGCCAACACGACATCGGCTGAAATGGCACGGCTGATGTGCGGCCATGAAATCGTGCCGCCGGCGCGGGGCGTATCGACGCCTGGCGCCGCAGTGCTGACCCTCGATGGCATCTCGACATCACGCCATTCCGGCATGGCGTTGCGGGATATTTCCCTGTCCGTCCGCGCCGGGGAAATCCTCGGCATCGCCGGGGTCTCGGGCAATGGCCAGCGGGCATTGGCCGAGGTGATTTCCGGCGTGCTGACGCCGGATGCCGGGCAGATGACGATCGCCGGCAGCAAGGTCACGCGCTTTTCGCCGCGCGAAGTCCAGGCGCTCGGCCTCGGCCGCATCCCGGAAGACCGCATGACCACCGGGCTGGTCACCAACCTGCCGCTCGCCGATTCCATGGTTCTGCCGCGCATCGGCACATCAGCCTTCAGCAGCAAGGGCTTGCTCAAGCCGGATGCGATCCGCGCCTTCGCCGAGGCGCAGATCAAGGCCTATGACATTCGCTGCCCCGGTCCGATGACCCGCGCCGGCGCGCTGTCCGGCGGCAATCTGCAGAAGGCACTTCTGGCGCGCGAGCTCGCCTTCGATCCAAAGGTGCTTGTTGTCTCGCAGCCGACGCGCGGTCTCGACATCGGCGCGGCCCGCTTTATTCACGAAAAGTTCCTCGACATGCGCGCCAAGGGCTGCGGCATCATCGTTGTTGGCGAAGACCTCGAGGAATTGCTGGTGCTCTGCGACCGCATCGCGGTGATGTATGAGGGCCGCATCGTCGGCACGCTCGACAGCGCTGACGCCACGGTTGCAAGGCTCGGCCTGCTGATGACCGGGGCGGAGGGGCATAGCTGATGTTTCGCCTGGAAGTCCGCAGCTCGACGCCTGCCTGGTTCAACCTAGCGCTGCCGCTGCTGGCGATCGGCGCCACGCTTGTCCTCTGCAGCGGCCTCATCGCGCTGGCCGGCGCCGGCGTCATGGAGGCCTATGGCGTGATGTTTTCGGCCTCGCTTGGCGACAGCTACGCCATTACCGAGACGCTGGTGCGCGCCGCACCGATGATTTTCACCGGGCTGGCGGTCGCCGTCGCCTTCCGCGCCAAATTCTGGAACATCGGCGCCGAGGGCCAATTGCTCGCCGGCGCGGTGGCCAGCTGCGCCGTTGGCGCCATCCCGATGCCTGGACCGCTGGCCATTCTTTTGATGGCGATTGCTGGCGCCGCGGCCGGCGCCGCCGTCGCGCTCATCCCGGCGACGCTGCGGGTCAAATTCAAGGTCGATGACGTGGTCAGCTCGCTGCTGCTCAACTCGGTCATCTATTACGCGCTGATGGCGCTGATCGAAGGGCCGTGGAAGGATAGCTTCAGCGGCTACCCGATCTCGCCGCCAATCGAGGATTCGGCGAATTTCCCGGTGCTGATCGAAGGCACGCGGCTGCATCTCGGTGTCGTGGCGGCGCTGGTCGCTGCACCGATCATCTGGTTCCTGATCGTGCGCACGACGCTCGGCTTCCGCATCCGGGTCACCGGCGAGAATCCCGAAGCCGCCCGTTATGGCGGCATCAATGTGCAGCGCGTGCTGCTGTCGACGGCCTTGCTGTCAGGCGCATTGGCCGGGCTTGCCGGCGTCGGTGAGGTCGGCGGCGTGCATTTCCAGGTGATGAGCGACATCTCGCCGGGCTATGGCTATTCCGGCATTGTCGTTGCCATGCTGGCGCGGCTCAATCCGCTCGGCGTCGTGCCGGCGGCAATCTTCCTGGCCGCCGTCATGACCGGCGCCGAAGCGATGTCGCGCGCGACCGGCGTGCCGGCCTTCCTCAGCGATGTCATCCAGGGCACGGCTTTGCTCGCCATGCTGGTGGCGCTGCTGTTCACCGCCTACCGCATCCGCCGTGTTGGAGTTGCACGATGAGCGCGGTGTTCGAACAGATATTCCAGGTCGGCTTCCTTGCCGCCATCATCCGCATCGCCACGCCGCTGGCCTTCGCCACGCTTGGCGAAATGTTCTCCGAACGCGCCGGCGTGCTCAATCTCGGTATCGAAGGCATCATGCTGCTGTCGGCGATGACCGGCTTTACCGCGACAAGCCTCAGCGGCAGCCTTTGGATTGGTGTGCTGGTGGCGGTGCTGACCGGCATGCTGATGGGCGCACTGCATGCCCTGTTCACCGTGGCGCTTGGCCTCAGCCAGCATGTCTGCGGCATTGGGGTGACGCTGTTCAGTTCGGGGCTGGCCTATTTCCTCTACCGGTTGATCTTTGGCCAGCAATCGGTGCCGCCGAGCATCAAGGGGTTTGAGACATTTTCGATCCCTGGTCTCTCCAGCATTCCGGTGCTCGGGCCGGCGGTGTTCAACCAGTTCGCGCTGGTCTACATGGCGATCCTGGCCATCCCGCTGGCGGCCTTTGTGCTCTACCGCACGCCATGGGGCCTGTCGGTGCGCATGGTTGGTGAAAACCCGCGCGCGGCCGATTCAGCCGGTGTCAGCGTCATCGCCACGCGTTTCCAAGCCGTCATCCTTGGTGGCGCGCTGATGGGACTGGCCGGCGCCTTCTTGTCGATGGCGCAGTTCAATGCCTTCACCTTCGGCGTCGTGTCCGGGCGCGGCTGGGTGGCGATCGCGCTGGTCGTATTCGGCCGCTGGGACCCCTGGCGCTCGGCGGGCGCGGCGCTGCTGTTCGCCTTTGTCGATGCGCTGCAATTGCGCATGCAGGCGAGCGGGCTCGGGCACATCCCCTATGAAGCGTTCCTGATGCTGCCCTTCATCTTCACCATCGTCGCCATGGCGGTGATGTCGCGCAACGCGGTGGCGCCGTCAGCGCTGCTGAAACCGTTCCGGCGGGAAGAGCGGTAGGCGAGTTGACTTGGCGTCCTTTCCTCTCCCCCGATCGACGGGGTAGAGGAAGGGCGCCAAGCTGTGCCCTGGGGTGCCTCACATCGCGGCAAAACCATTGTCCACGAACAGGTGCGTTCCGTTGACGAAGCTCGACTCGTCGCTGGCGCAACGGCATGGGAGCATCTGGCGCCCGCTGAAGCCCTGGCCGAGCCCGCGCCGAAGCCCACCGGCCATGATGTGGAGCAGGCGTTCGAAACCTTCGCGCCGTCGCGGCTGACACGGCGCGAGCAAGGCATCGTCAGCCTTATCCTGCGCGGCCACTCCAGCATGTCGATCGGCAGGATCCTGGAGATCGCGGAGGGCACGGTGAAAATCCACCGCAAGCATATCTACGCCAAGCTCGACATTTCCAGCCAGACCGAGCTGTTCAACCCCTTCATCAAGCATTTGCTGGTCGACCGCGGGCCCTCCTGACCGGACCGAACCATGGCAAGCCCATGATCCCGCTGGTTTTTCGCAGGGGTAGCGCGAATACGGCTGATGGAAATGGGTATGTAATTCCAGCGGAGCCGCCTCAGGGAGAAAATATTTCCAGAAAATACCGAAAAATAGCAATCGACAAAGTCTACTAATTTTATAGATTAATGGCTGAGACGGAGGTCGATATGTCCTATATCCAGAACGCTCAGAGCGACAGCAACGGCCAGAGACTGGCCAATGCGCAGACCTTTCGCCCGGCCTATGCCGGTGCTTTCGCCTATCTCGTCTTTGCCCTCGCGTTTGTGTTCACCGGGGCAGTTGTTCTGGGTCTTATCCCCTGAGCCTTCAGATCGACCGGGGCTAGCCGCCCTTTCAGGCAATCGGAGTTGAATGAGCCGGATCCTGGTGCGCTTTCGCGCGGCTGGTGGTCCGAACACCGCATCAATGATTCCAGAGATGGAGGAGATGGCAATGCCGATCGAGTTCACCCACGTTCCGGGCAAAACGCATCCCGCCGATGCCACCGTGCCTTTCTTCTATGACTTCGCCGAGACGGCGACCAAGCTTGGGCTGATCGAGGACGGTGGGTTCCAGAAGATCGTCGTTGACGATTCAGCCGGCCTGCTCACCAACATGGATCTCGCCACCCAGGTGCTGGACCGCACCGCGTCACTGGAGGTCGTTCTCGCCCATTGGGCTGGGGTCATCGAGCCGACGGTCGCCGCGCGGCAACTTGCGGCCATCGACGCAAAAAGCGGCGGCCGGCTGGCGCTCAGAATGCTCAGCGAGCCGCTGAGCGACGATGACGCCGAAACACGCCCGGTCGGGCATACCGTCATCTGGCAGCGCATCGACGAGTATCTGGTGCTGTTGAAACGGCTGTGGTCGAACGAGCGGCCCTTTGACCACGAAGGGGCGTTCTACAGCATCAAGGGTGGCTATATCGAGCGCAAGGGGCCGCATGGCGCCAACCTGACCATTCGCCTCGGCGGACAGTCGGGAACGGCGCTCAAGGTCGCCGGGCGGCATGCCGATGTCTTCGAACTGGCGCCAGGCTCGATCGATGAAGTCCGGCAGCTGATGGATCGCGTGCGTGGGGCCGCGGCGGAATATGGCCGGGCCGGCAAGCTGCGCTTCGCGCTTCCGGTGCGCATCCATCCGGGCCCCTCGTCGGCCAGCCACAAAGCTGTCGATCTCGCCGGACCGCCGGCGCAGGTCGCGCTGTCGCTGCTGGCCTATGCCGGGCTCGGGATCCACGAGTTCATGGTGGTCGGCATCGACACACCGCGCGAGATCGCAACGGTGGGCAGCGAGACGATCGCCTTGCTGCGCAACTCGCTGGCACGGCGCGAGGCTGAAGAGGCCCGGTCTGGTGCGTTCGTCTCCCGTGTTGTTAGCCAGGAGACGCGGGCAGCCAGTTGAAGAGGCATTGGTCGCCTTCCGGTCGGGCGCCCCCTTAACGCGACGACACCAGGTGCTGGGCGTCGTGCAGCCGCCGGTAGACACCGTCCGCGTGAATCAGTTCCTGATGCGACCCCTGCTCGACGATGCCGGACTCCGAGACAACGACGATGCGGTCGGCGCCGCGGATGGTCGCCAGCCGGTGCGCGATGATCAGCGTGGTTCGGCCTTCCGCGAGTTCGGACAGTGCCCGCTGGATCTCGCGTTCGGTCTGGGTGTCGAGCGCCGATGTTGCCTCATCCAGGATGAGGATCGGCGGGTTTTTCAGGAACATGCGGGCGATCGCCAGCCTTTGCTTCTGGCCGCCCGACAGTTTGACGCCGCGTTCGCCGATGATCGTGTCGTAGCCGGCCGGCAGCCCTTCGATCATGACATCGAGTTGTGCCCGACGGGCGGCATCGGCTATGGCGGCGTCGGAGGCGCCGAGACGGCCATAGGCGATGTTCTCGCGTACCGAGCCGCCAAACAGGAACACATCCTGCTGGACAATGCCGATCTGGCCCCGCAACGAGGCCAGCGTCATGTCGCGGATGTCGATGCCATCGATGCGGATCGCGCCGGCATCAACCTCGTAAAAGCGCGGCAGCAGCGAGCAGATGGTGGTCTTGCCGGCGCCGGACGGACCGACAAAGGCAATCGTCTCACCGGCACGAATGGTCAGGTTGACACCGCTGAGCACCGGCTTGCCGTCGCCGTAGCCGAAACTGACGTCGCGATATTCTATCTCGCCCTTGAGGTCGCTGACGGTTTTGGCACCCGGGCGGTCGGCGATATCGGGTTCGGTGTCGAGAAGCTCGGTATAACGCCTGAAGCCGGCGATGCCCTTGGGATAGGTCTCGATCACCGAATTGATCTTTTCGATCGGCCGCACGAAGACGCCAACCAGCAGCAGGAAGCCGACAAAGCCGCCATTGCTCAGGCCGCCCGTGATGACGAGATAGCTGCCGGCGATCATGACCACCAGCTGGATCAGCCGGATGCCCATGTAGCTCAGTGAATTCGAAGCCGCCATGATACGGTAGGCGTCGAGCTTGGTCTGGCGGTAGCGCTGGTTGTCATGCGCGAACAACGCCCGCTCATGATCCTCGTTGGCGAAAGCCTGGACGACGCGCATGCCGCCGACATTCTCCTCGATGCGCACGTTGAAGTCGCCGACGCGGCCGTAGAGCGCTTGCCAGGTGCGCTCCATCCGGTCGCCGTAGCGGATGGTCACCCAGGCGACGACAGGCACGATCACCGCCGTGATCAGCGCCAGATGGGCATTGACCACGAACATCAGCGCGAAGGCGCCAAGGAAAGTCATGACGGCGATGAACAGGTCCTCGGGGCCGTGATGAGCGATCTCGCCGATCTCCTCGAGGTCCTTGGTGACGCGGCCGACGAGATGCCCGGTCTTGTGATTGTCGTAGAAGCGGAACGACAGTTTCTGCAGATGGTCAAAGCTCTTGCGCCGCATCTCGGTCTCGATGTTGATGCCGAGCATGTGGCCCCAATAGGTCACGACCGCCATCAGCACCGTGTTGAGCAGGTAGATGACAAGCAGGCCGATGGCGGCGGCGATGATCAGCGTCCAGTCCTGCTCTGGCAGAAGCCTGTCGACGAAGGAACGCACCGCCATCGGAAAGCCAAGCTCGAGCAGGCCGGCAATCACCGCGCATGAGAAATCAAGCGCGAACAGCCCCTTCCAGGGCGCATAGTAGGCAAGGAAACGTTTGATCATCCGGGCGAACCGCAATCTGTCTTGGTTTTCGGGCGAGGAATGCGAGCGCTGCCCGCCATCGGTGTCGTTCCCTACAAGCGCTGATGGCCAGGCAGCAATATGCCAGCGCGGGCCTCATTGCCTGCCTCCCTGTGTCAGCATGATGAAACCTGCCACTGACGAAGGCGGCGCGCGGGCTGGCGCGTGTCATTTTTGTCTGGAGTTTCGGCGCGAAAATCCGCCTTTGCCACTTGGTGACTCAAAATATCATCTTTAATCTTGACTATCAAATTCATGTTTCATAGTCAACCGGCAGCGGCTGCGTGAAACCGGATTTTGAGAAACACGCGCCGATGTGGAGAGGCCAAGACCGTGGCTGGAGTTCAGACCGCTTTCCATATCGATATGGTGCGCTTCGCTGCCGGCGAGCGCACATTGCTCGGTCCGGTCTCGCTCGAGCTGAAGCGCTCGCGGGTCCTGGCGGCCGACGAAATCACATGGGCGATGCGCTCAAGGCATTTTGGCGTGGAGATAGCTGTGTTCGCACACCCCATCACTGGCCCATCAGCCATGTCCAGTGACGAGATCTGCATATCGTCATTGGCAATAGGAAGCGGCTGGCCGCTGCGAGAATAAGGAAGAAACCCTTTGTCTGGAAATAACCTATCGAGAAATGGTCTGTTCGCGGCGCTGGTCTTATCTGTCATGCTGTCGGCCGGCAGTGCGCCGGCTCAGGAGCAATCAGGCGGCAGTGCTCCCACGATCGAAGCTCCGGCGCCTGCGCCTGCCCCTGCCCCTGCTGCACCGGTGCCTGTGACAGGGGCTTCACCGGTTTCGCCCGAGCCGCAGGCTGGCACCCAGCCGAATACCAGCATGCCAGTTGAAGCCCGGCCTTCCACGACATCGCTGACGCTGCCGCATGATCTCTCGCCATGGGGCATGTTCATGGCGGCCGACATTATCGTCAAGGCGGTGATGGTCGGCCTGGCCTTCGCCTCCCTCGTCACCTGGACAATCTGGCTGGCGAAATCCCTGGAGATCATGGGCGGCAAGCTGCGTGCCCGCCGCGCCGCGCGCGCAATCGGCGAGGCCGCGACTTTGAGGCAGGCAAGCCGCGCGCTCGACCGCAGCGGCGGCCCCGGCGCCCTTCTGGTGCGGGCGGCCGAGGAAGAGACCGCGCTTTCGGCGCGGGCGCTCGACTATGTCTCTGGCGACGGACTGAAGGAGCGGGTGGCTTCGCGGCTGTCGCGCATCGAGGCGGCAGCGTCGCGGCGCATGTCGCGCGGCACCGGCCTGCTGGCGACGATCGGCTCGACAGCGCCCTTCGTTGGCCTGTTCGGTACAGTCTGGGGCATCATGAACGCCTTCATCGGCATCTCGCAGGCGCAGACCACCAATCTCGCGGTGGTCGCCCCAGGCATCGCTGAAGCCTTGCTGGCCACGGCAATGGGCCTCGTTGCGGCAATCCCGGCGGTGGTCATCTACAACGTCTTCGCGCGTTCGATAGCCGGCTACCGGCAGATCCTCGCCGATGCTTCGGCCGGCGTCGAACGGCTGGTCAGCCGCGATCTCGATTTCCGCACCGTCGCACCGGCAACGGCCCTGGCGGCGGAATAGCGAGGCAAGATCATGGGAAGCAGAATCCGACAGACCATGGACGACGATCTCGAGGAGAGCCACGAGATCAACGTCACCCCCTTCATCGACGTGATCCTGGTGCTGCTGATCATCTTCATGGTCGCGGCTCCGCTGGCGACGGTGGACGTCAATGTCGATCTTCCGGGCTCGACCGCGACGCCAGCGCCAAGGCCTGAAACACCGCTGTTCCTGACGGTGAAGGAAGACCTCACCCTGGCGATCGGCAACGACACCGTGCCCCGGCCGGCTTTTGCCGCCACGCTCGACGGCAAGACGAAGGGCGACAAGCAGACGCGCATCTTCCTGCGCGCCGACAAGGCTGTCGGCTATGGCGACCTGATGGAGGTGATGAACCTGCTGCGCGGCGCCGGCTACCTGAAGATCGCGCTGGTTGGCCTCGAGACCTTGCCGGCCGCTGATGCCTCGGCTCGGCCCGCGGCAGGCGTTCTGGCGCCGACGGCAAACGGAGTGGCCGTGCCATGACGCAGCCGGCCGCCACCATGCCCACGATAGGCCTGTCGCGCTTTGGCCTGCGCGATCTCGGTCTGTGGGCGGGAGCGGCGACACTGGTTCTTATGGCGCATGGCGCGATTGCCTACGGCGTGCAGAGTTGGAGCCCCGCCGATACGCTGGACGGCGGGCCGCCGCCGGCTCTGATGATCGAAATGGCACCGATGGTGGTGACTCCTGCCATCGAGGAGCAGGCCGCCATGCTGGAGGCGGCAGTTCCCGATCAGACCGAGCCTGTGCAGGAAGCCGAGAAGGCCGCTGAAGCCGAGCCGACGACGGAGCCTGAAAAACCGGTCGAGCAGGCGGAAACGGCTCCTCCTGACGAGACCGAACCGACCCAGCCGGCGGTGGCGCAACAAGCCGACCAACAGCCGCTCGATGAGGTGGTGCCTGACGTCGTCGAGGCCATCGCGCCGGATGTGGTCATTCCGTTGCCGCAGCCGAAACCGGTCGATGTGGCGAAGGAAAAGAAGTCGGTCGAGGTCAAGGTGAAAAAGCCGGTCGAAAAACCAAAGCCGCGCCCGAAAAAGGAAAAGGCAGTGACGCCAAAGACAGTGACCGTGGCCAGCGCCGACGCAAAGGCGGCGGCCAAGACGGCTGCGCCGAAAGCCTCTGAAGCATCCGCGCGCTCCGGTGTCAGCCCCGCCAACTGGAAATCCCAGTTGCGCTCATGGATCAACCGGCACACCCGCTACCCCTCCGCCGCGAGATCCCGGCGCGCCGAAGGCAATGTGAATGTCACGTTCCGGGTCGATGCATCGGGCAAGGTATCGTCCGCGCGCATCAGCAGTTCCTCCGGCGATGCGGACCTCGATCGCGCCGCACTCGCTGTCCTGCAGGGCGCCACGGTGCCGAAACCTCCCCCGGAGATCGCGGGCACCTCCGTCGGCGCGCCCTTCGTCTTCAACCTGCGCAATTAGGTGACGCCGGAGGGCATGGCCTAGTGCGGATTCATGGACTGAAGGGTGACGGCAATCGAATCGTCAGCTAGCCGCAGGCGCACAGGGCTTCGACTTGCTCCAGGTAGAAGCGGCACTTCGTGCGAAGCGTCCAGAGGTTCGGGTCGTCGGCGCCGTTGATCTCGATGGTCTGCATCATGAATTCGAAATGGGCGTGAAAAGCGTCCATGGCACCCCAAAGATTGTCGGTGTGGCAAACGTCGGCAATGGCGCCCGCGACCAATTGACGGGCCTCGGTGCTGGCGGCGCCCGGGGATACCGGGCGCATGGCAATCAATGCCTCGAGCCGGCTGAAGACGTCGCTGTCGGTTTCGGCAATCCGGATGTGAGCAATCATGTTCATTTTGCGAAATCCCCCAATGTCGTCGCGTGCGGATGCCGGCCAATCGGGCAGGATGCGATCAGAGAGGGGATTGCGGCCGCGTCGGTCGGCCGACCCCTGATGATGTTGGCGACTTCAGCGTCGGCCCGCTCGAACCAGTAGACCATGTCGGCGCAGTCGAGATCGGCTGCCGCCTTCTTCAGCAACGGCAGCAGTACTTGCAACGCGCACAGCGTGTCCCAGCGGTTCGGGCCGGATGCGGTATCCGCCCTTGAGCAGATGGTTGCCGGTTGCATCGGCCTAGGCTCGCCTTGGCTGGGCGCGGCTTTCCTTTGCCAGGACCTTCGCATGCATCGGGTTGCCGCTCAGTTGCGCGTGCCTCACGGGCCGCGCGCCGCGAAGAACGTCGAAGGCCTCCGCATAAGCCATGCCGAGGAGATAGGAGATCATGGGAAAGCGGCTCGCCTCGGCCATCTGCACGAGTTCATTGGTCATGGAGGAAATATATTGAAGACTGTCGATTTCCGACTGGCGTAGGTTCTGGTTTGCCACGTTCTGCTCCTGTTATCTGGTTTTTTAAATTGAAGGAACGCTTACTCGCACACTGGTTTTACTTGGGATGCTTCAGTTGAGAGGCTGATTTTCAGGCTTCGCATTTATTTCCGGGGTCGAAATAGTCAGCGCATAGATCGGTGCGTCGGTGAGGCGTTCCAGGCCAAGTAGTCGCTTGATCGAGGAATGACACAGCGCCGCGGTAGGACATGCCGACAAGCCGTGCCCGGTCGCTGCCAGCATGATGTTCTGGCCGATATGGCCCGCCTCGATGAGCACAACCCGGTAGGCGTTGGCGTCCTCGTATTTCCACATCGTGCGATCGAGCTTTGCGCACAGCAGGATCAGGCAAGGCATTGCATCGCCCCACTCCTGGCCCCCGATCAGCTCCGAAATCCTTGGCAGGTGATTTGCCGGAATTCTGCCTAGATCATGATCGGCGGCTGAATAGTGATAGACCCCAGGCTCCAGGCCTTCGACCGCCAGCGCCACGACATAGGCCTCGTAGGGGTTTCTAGCGCCACCGGAGGGGGTCATGCCGAGCGGCAACGCGCCGACACAGTTGCTGGTTTCACCGGTGATCCCAAGGCCCGCGAACAGGCAGTCGGAAAGCTGTTTGGCGGTGATGGTCGGCGCGCCCGCTGTGCGGTTGGTGCGGCGCTGCGCCATCAAGGCGAGCAATTCATTGTCGTCCAATGCGTTCGGCAGCTGAATGGCGCCTGCTGAATTCTTCAGAAGAAGGTCCGGTTGCGGGGTGTGGCCGGCACGTTCGAGCTGCCGCTCCTCCGATTGCTCGATGGTGATGAACTCGGCATCCTGGACACAGAAATGCATCAAGGCGGTGGGAATGCCCCAGTTCCATTGCCCGGAGAATTGCGCTTCCTGTTCGGCGAGTTGCGACCCGGCCGGCACCAGGGCTGAGAATTCAAGCAGTTGAGGCACGACAGCCCGCAACTCGGAGCGCGACCAGCCATGGGCGCGGGCGATATCGGCGGTGGATGCCCAATTGTCCCACGACGCGAGCAGGCCGACCACTTCGGAACTGCACTCAAACACGCTCCTGGTCAGAAAATTGCAGGCCGTGACCTTCTGCGGTCCGGGATAGAAAACCAGTGTTTTTGATGAGCGCATTTTCATGGTGACGGATGCCATTGCGAAGGCGAGATGCCGACGGGAAATCCCCCGTCGACATCTCGGGATCTCAGCGCTTGTTGTAATGCATGCCCTGGGAGAAGAAGACGGTCTGTGTGCCGGCGGCAATCGTCAGCTTCGGAGCGGTGGTTACTTTCTTCGCCATTTTCATTCCTTTCCTGATCCCATGGTGGGATCTGTCGAAAGAACCCCCCAAATGGGATCCACAAGAAGAAAGGTAAGGTCGGAAGAGTTAATGATTTGTTAAAATTGTAGTAACGGCGCCAGTCGAGTGGGCAACAGCGCATTTATAGTTTTCGGGGATAAGTGTAAAAATATCGATTTTACTCAAATACCGAGTAGGCTGACCGTGATTGTACGCTTTTTCAGTGTAGGTTTATTCTTATTTCGCGTCAGGTTTGAGCCGATTGACGCTAATAAAGCCCATCCCGTGTCAGGCTGACCACCAGTTGATCGACGCTCGGATCATCGAGCCTGATAACGTGCGCCATGCGGATCGCATGCCTTGGGCTGATGTTGGCAACGTCCTGGCGCATGATGACCGAAACGAATGCCGGACCGGATTCCGTCAGCAGCATCGCCTTGCCCATCAGGACCGGCTCCGAGATGGGCGCCCATTGAACGGAGATCAGTGACGGTTCTCCGGTTTGCCGCCGGTTGATGCCGCTAAAATAGATCCAGTTCAGGCGCGAGATCGCCACCCCATAGTGGTTGCCGCGCGCCCGCGCCCATGTCGAGCCCCGGCGTTCCGACCATCCCGTCACACGTCTGAAGGTGACAAGCTCGGCTTCGCGCCGAACAAAGGTTACCGCGCGCATCAAAAGGTCGGCGCGGTTTGGGATCGAAAAATAAGTGAAGTAGGTTCCTCCGGCGATCGATGGGCTCGGGGGCCGGATCATCTGATTGAACAGGCTTTCGGAGATCGGCGGCAGCCCTGGGATCGTGGGCTCTTGCGCGCCATGGTCCTGATACAGTTCGGCTTCGTCGATCCGGAAGTAGTCGCAAATCAGCTTGGCGGTGGCCTTGTTGGGAACGGCCTGCCCTTGGAGATAACGCTCGAACTGGGTGCGATTGATGTGAAGTTCACGGCATACCGCGCTTACGGAAGCGTGGTCCTTGCAGAGCCGTCTAAGATTTGCAGCGAGATTCTCGCGAATGGACACGTCATTGCTTTCGCAGGCGAAATCATGATGGATTTGCAATCCACCAAGGCATCTTCGGCCGCCCCTACCGAATGCCCTGGCACAAAGCGCAGAAAAACAGGTTTTGACGAAGCCAATGTAATGGGGCGGCTACCAAAAAAAATAGCGCGAATCCCGTAACAGCCATCTCCCTAAGTTCTATTGACAACCGATTCTCTTGTCAGTTCACGAATGTGTGGAACGGTAAGGCAAAACTTACAAGAGCCTAATGGCGTGATCCTACCGAGACAGCCGGGCTGGCCTCATTCCATGCTGGATCGGCGGGCGGTCGCGCCGCGCAATCTGGTCGACAGGAAATTTCCGTCGGAGCACGATCGCCTTCGCCTCGTGGCGAGCCGAGCCGTGCTGATCAGTCCGGTCTCGCCACCGCGTTGCGGCCCGCGCCATGCACTTTCAGTGCCCTCCGTCCGCCATGGTCGCGCACGCAGCGACATTTCAGTCGCCGCATATGCTTGGTGAAGCTTTGCCGCCATCGGTGAAGGAAAATCACGGGCAAGACCGCGTCCTTGAATCCTCGGTGCGCTGCGGGTTCGGCACCGCTTCCAACGGTTACGACATTCGCGCTCTCATGCTGGCGATAAGTATCTTTGCCAGCGCGGGATAGTCCCCGTCGAAGTGATGCCCGCCCTTGGTCTTAAGTGTATCAATCCCAGTGAGCAGCGGATCGGTGCACGCCGTGTCTTCCTCGTCCTCGCCGTAGACGCACAGCACGCGCCCGCGCGGAATGGTGGCCACCGCCGGCGCCACGGCATGGTCGCCTCCGGCACCCAGCCAGGTGCCGACTGTCACCTGGAAGGTGATCGTATGCTGGGTGGCAAGAAGTCCGACGAACCGGATGCGGTCCTTGATCCGGTCTGGCAGATGCGCCCAGGCGAACGGGAAGGTGTCGGCGCCAAACGAATAGCCGTAGATCGCGATCGGCAATTTGCCGGTCGGGTCAGCGCGGTCGATCATCGAGACGGTATCGTTGGCGATTTCCCCAGGCGTGCGTTTCGTCCAAAAGTAGCGCAGGGAATCGACGCCGATAACATGAACGCCCTGCCTGCCCATTTCGTCGCCGACGGCCTTGTCGAGGTCGCGCCAGCCGCCATCGCCTGAAAAAAACAGGGCAAGTGCGTATGGCTTGGAACTGGCGGGAATATCGACCGTTGGCAGGTCATTTGACGATGCATCGCTTGCGGCGATAGCCAGCACGGCATCAACGGCTGCGTCGAATCGGCCTGACGCACTGTCGGCGACGATCGCCTTTGCCCGCGCCACATTGTCCGATGGCCGATCGGACATTCCCGTGAGCGGGATGGCCGAGACCAGTGTGACCGGCGACGGCAATTCCGCGTCGAGCGCATAGGTGAAGCCGCCTGCGGGGCTCCTTGTCGCCGCCGCGCCCGGGCATGTCGGCAGGGAGGTAACCAGTGCGTTGGCCGGATCAAGGGCAACCGCGCCCGCCAAGGTCGTTACGGGGGCATCGGCAACCGCGGCGTAGGCAAGCGTGCCGCCTTCGCCGATGCCGGCTACCACCGGGTGTAGATAGCTGCCGCCGCCAATCGCGCGAATGGCCTCCTTCGACAGGTTCTCCAGATCGGAGCCGAGATACATGCATTCGCCGCCGGCCAGATCGAGTTTCTGGCGATATTTTTCGAGATCGACCGGCAGCACGATCAGGCCCTTGTCGACCAGCGCATTCGCCAGATCTCGGTCGCGTTGGCCAATGCCGCCCTTTTGCGAAAACAGTATGACCAGTCCAACCGGGTCTTGCCGCGGCTCCATGACCGCGATGTCGACCAACCGCTCGGCGGATACGCGGATCGAGCGCGGCACGGCCCGCGCCAGGTTGAAATGCACAAGGCCAAATCCGGCGGCGGCCACGAGGGCCGCCACAAGCGCCCTCACGAGGTTCTTCGTCATTTGCGGATAAGTTCCAACGGCTTGCCGCTGATCAGGGCAGTCACATCAAAAAGAGAACGTACGGTGTCCAGGCCGGGCGGGCAGATGAAATAGTGCGGGGTCCAGACCGGGTCGAACTTGTCCTTGAAGGCCTTCAGCCCATCGAAGCGATAGAGGTTCTGGCCACGCCGGTAGAGAAAGGATCCGAACCGGTTCCAGCGGGAGGCGAGCCGATTGGCGGACAGGCCGGACAGGGGGGCCGCGCCAAGATTGAACCAGCGATAGCCCTGCGCCTTGCCGTGGAGCAGCAGCCTGGTCAGAAGCGCGTCCATGACGATCTTTGGCGCATCCGGCGCATGGCGCATCAAATCGACGGTCAATTCGCTCTTGTCGGCACTGCCCCATAAATTGGCGAAGGCTATGATGCGGCCCTGCTGGCGGATGACAGCCATGTCGAATTTGCTGAGATAGTCATTCTCGAAGTAGCCCAGCGAAAAGCCTTTCTCGCTGCCGGCTTTCATATCCAGCCACGCGTCCGACACTTGCCGCAGATCGGCAAGCAGCGGTGCGACCTGGTTGGCCTTGATGACCTCGAAGATCAGGCCATCCTTCTCGGCACGGCGATCGGCGTAGCGGAGCGGCTGGCGGCGTGGGCCGTCGAGGGTGAACCCCATCAGGTCGACGCGCGCGATCTCGCCAAGCTTCAGCGCGACAAGGCCCATGTCGAGATACATTGGCAGCTGCCCCGGTTGCACGCCATAGAAGGCGGTACGGACCGCGGAGCGGTCGGCAAGATCGTGAAAGGCCCAGGCAAGATCGGTGTCGCCTTCTATTGGCCCTATAGGTCCGCCGAGCGCGATAAAGCTGCCTCCCGAGCGTGCATACATGATGAAGCCACGATCGTCCGGGGACATCAGGAACTGCTTATCGCCGAGCATCGCCAAGGCCGCATAGGTCACATTCGAGGAAGCGACGATGGCGCTGACGGCTGGAGGGATTTCCACACGTTGCTTGCGGTCGATGGCGTTCCGATTGACGGCCGTGTGAAGTGCCGCCGCTGCCGTCGCGATCAGGATCACGATGCTGGCGCGCAGGAAGCGCGGCGCATCGCCGTCGATGGCGAATTGCCAGAACAACTGGTTGGAATAGTCGACGTCGCGATAGCTGAAAAAGCCAAGCCAGATCGATATTGCGACGATGCTGACAACACTGGCGAGCCAGCCCCATGACAAGGGTCCGGCACCCTCGATCGGACGACGGTAGAAAGTGGCGCGAAAGGCGATGAGGATTGCCGACAAGCCCAGGAGCACAATCGCATCCTCCCAGTCGAGGCCCTTGCCGATCGAGAATACGGCCCCCAGGATGAAGAGGATGAGCGAGGCCGCCCAGGCCTGCTGGAGCCGGCGTGCGAGGCCACGTGCAAGGATCAGCATGGCGATGCCGACGAAGCTCGCGGCGAGGTGCGAGACCTCGATGAACGGAAGCGGCAGGAGGTCGGACAGAAGGTCAAGGCGTTCGGCCGCACGTGGAATGGAGCCCGAGAGCAACAGCATGATGCCGCCGAGAAAGGTCGCACCCGCGGCAAGCGGGGGAATCAACGGCTCGAGGATGCGTCCCGCGGACAACACACGCTGCGACACATGGGCGTGTCTGACGTAAATCTCGAATGCCACGATACCGATGATCGCGATCAGGAAAGGCAGAAGCGTATAGATGACGCGGAAAGCAAGCAGCGCGGCGATGGCGTCCGGGTTGGTGCCGAGCCCAAGGCCGGCGATCATCGAAGCTTCGAAGGCGCCAAGCCCGCCTGGAGCGTGGCTGGCTATGCCGATGATGGTCGCCACGACGAAAACCAGAGCGAAGACCGCCGGGCTGGTGGTGACCGTATCGGGCATCAGCACGTAGAGCGTTCCCGCCGCGGCGCAGACGTCGACCATGCCGGCCACGATCTGCGTCAATGCCCCGCGTGAATTCGGCAGCCGGATCGAAAACCTGCCGATGGTCAGTGTGCGTTCACCGCGCGACAGCCATCCAACCAGGAAACCGATCGAAAGGATCAGCACGATGCCGAGCGCCAGGCCCAGGCGAGGATCGATCTGGTCGATAAACGGTGTCCGTGCGGGATCCAGCACCAGGCCAAGCGCGATCATGACGGTGAATGCGAACCAGATCGCCAGCCATGACGTGCCGATGATTCGGCCGATGTCCGACAAGGCAATGCCTTCTCCGGCATAGATGCGATAGCGCAGCATTCCACCGGTGAGAAGCGAAAAGCCGAGCGCATTGGAGATCGCGTAACCGGCGGCGCCGACTGACGCGGACACGAACTTGGGAATGCGTCCGGGTGCTATCGTCTCCACGGCCACGACGTCGTAGAAGGCAACGGCTGCAAAACTCACGACCGTCAACGCCAGTGCGATCATGAGGTGCTTGGCAGGGATTTCCGAGGCCGACACCATCACACGATCAAAAGAAAGCTCGCTCAGGAATTGCTGCAGCACGACCACGGTGACGATCGCGATTACGACGCCGGCGGCGGGCAGGGCAAAATGCTGGTAACGGCTCCAGAAGCCAAACATCTGCCGACGCGCTTCAGGCCCGCGCAGCATATCCGCGGTCGGGCCTGGATAGCTCGAGTCGGTCAGCTCAGGCTTAAGCGTCATGGTGAACAAAAATCCCAGGTCTTGTCGAGGTTGAGGGTGCTCGCGGCGATCAATGGCCGTTTTATGGCGTCATCAGCCGATGCTAAAGTCCATGCCATGCTGGATAGCGCCGCATCTGTGTCGGCGATATGACCGCGATGCGGTTTCTCCGAAACTGGCCGGCGGACCCAGGATTGCCGTCGACCGGCCACAGCCGAAGTCGTTCATGCCAGGTACGACTTTCCGGCGTTCGCGCCCCTGGAGCGCTGCAATCGTTCGAGTGAATATGGATAAAACCAATATTCTGGGAAAATTCCGCTGGTGGAGCTGAGGAGGATCGAACTCCTGACCTCGTCATTGCGAACGACGCGCTCTCCCAGCTGAGCTACAGCCCCGTCCAGCGGATGGCGCATTTATCGGGCGTGGCGGTTTCCTGTCAAGGCGAGGTTTTGCCGAAGTGCCCGGCCGGCACCGCTGGCGGCCCGGAGTGCGGCGGATGGCGGCACTTGCCGGTTTCGCGCGCAATCGATACATGTCGCGAAATCAATGGAGCTTTGAATGAACGCGCTTATCGATACGCTGATCTACGCGCTCAGCCTTTACTGGTGGATCATCATCGCCTCGGCGATCTTCTCCTGGCTCTATGCCTTCAACGTCGTCAACTCGCGCAACCAGTTCGTCGGCAATGTCGGCAACATGCTCTATCGGCTGACCGAGCCGGTGTTCAAGCCGATCCGGCGCTTCCTGCCTGATCTTGGCGGCATCGACATCTCGCCCATCATTGTGCTGCTGATCATCTTCTTCCTGCAGCGTTTCCTCGACAGCACCGTCCGCAGCCTGTTCTACTGACGCGGTGGCCGCGGCCGAGTTTTTCAGGACACGGCCCGATGGCGCCGATCTCTTTGTCCGGCTGACGCCGAAGGCGGCTATGGACAGGCTTGAGGGGGTCGAGACATCGGCGGATGGACGGAGCCACCTCAAGGCCCGTGTCCGCGCCGTTCCTGAAAACGGCGCCGCCAACGCAGCCTTGGAAAAACTGATCGCCAAGGCGCTTGGCGTGCCGCAATCGACCGTTTCGATCGTCGCCGGCGGTACCAGCCGCCTGAAGGCGCTGCGCATCACGGGCGATCCAGCAGCGCTGGCGGGAAGCATCCAGGCGCTTGGTAGGCCTTAAGAGACGACGCGGTCTCATGCCCTTCACGCCCTCTCTGTCCTGCCGGACATCTCCCCACGTAGGGGAGATTGGCAGCTTCAGCGTCGGCCTTACCTCGATCAGACCAATCCGCGCTTGGCCATCATGGCCTCGGGCGACGGCATCTTGCCACGGAAGGCGGTGTAGAGCTCTTCGGGATCCTTCGAGCCGCCGGCGGCATAGATGTTCTTGCGCAGCCGCTCGGCCAGAACAGGGTTGAAGGGGTCACCGGTTTCCTCGAAGGCGGCGAAAGCGTCGGCATCGAGCACTTCCGACCACATGTAGGAATAGTAGCCGGCGGAATAGCCGTCGCCGGCAAAGACATGGCCGAAATGCGGGGTGCGATGGCGCATCGCGATCGTGTCCGGCATGTCGAGCTTCTCCAGCGTCTCGGCCTCGAAGCGAAGCGGCTCTTCGGGACCATTCGGCCGTGCGTGATAAGCCATGTCGACCAGTGCCGAGGCCGTGAATTCGACCGTAGCGAAGCCAGCCCCGAAAGTACGCGCGGCCAGCATCTTGTCGAGCAGTGCTTTCGGCATCGGCTTGCCGGTCTTCACATGCAGCGCGTGCTTTTCCAGCACCGCCGGCACGGTCAGCCAATGTTCGTAGAGCTGCGAGGGCAGTTCGACGAAATCACGGCTGACCGAGGTGCCAGCGACCGAAGGCCAGTTGACGTCGGTCAGCATGCCATGCAGCGCATGGCCGAATTCGTGGAACAGGGTCTTGGCTTCGTCGACCGACAGCAAGGCGGGTTCGCCCACCGGCGGCTTGGCGAAGTTCATGATGTTGTAGATCACCGGCCGCGAGCCCTGACCGAGCTTATAGCCGGATTTCAACGCGCTCATCCAGGCGCCGGAGCGCTTGGACGGTCGCGCGAAATAGTCGGCGAGAAACAGGCCGCGTTCACTGCCATCGGCATTTTTCACCACGAAGACCCGCGCGTCGGGATGCCAGGCGGCAATGCCTTTCTTCTCTTCGAAAGTGATGCCGAACAGCCTCGTTGCGACATCGAAGCAGGCGTCGATGATGCGGTCGAGCTGCAGATAGGGCTTCAGTTCCGCTTCATCGAAAGCGAATTTTTCCGCGCGCAGCTTCTCCTGGTAAAAGCGCCAGTCCCAGGCGGCGAACTTTTCGTTGCTGCCGGCTTCGGTCGCCAGCCGCTGCAACTCGACCTGGTCGGCGGCGGCCTTCTCCAGCGCCTTTTCCCACACCGGGTCAAGCAGCGCGTGCACGGCCTTCGGGGTCTTGGCCATGGTGTCGTCGAGTTTCAGCGCGGCGAAGGAGGCATAGCCGAGCAGCTTCGCTTTCTCGGCGCGCAGCTTCAGCATGTCGCGCACCACAGCCGTGTTGTCGGTGGCGCCGCCATTCTGGCCACGCATGGTGAAGGCTTTGAAAGCGATCTCGCGCAGGTCGCGGCGTTCCGAGAAGGTCGTGAACGGCTCATAGATCGAGCGCGACAACGTGATGGCGAAGCGGCCGCTCTGGCCGCGCATTTCGGCGGCTTCGGCCATCGCGCTTTTCAGGAAGTCCGGCACGCCGGCAAGATCGGCTTCATCGAGGAACAGCGCCCAGTCGCTCTCGTCGGCCAGCACGTTCTGGCCAAAACTGGTGCCGAGCGAAGACAGGTCCTCGCTGATCTTCGCCAGCCGTTTCTTGCCCTCGGCGTCGAGTTTCGCACCAGAGCGGACAAAACCCTTCCAGGTCTTTTCCAGGACGCGCAACGTCTCGGCGTCGAGCTTCAGTGTCGCGCGGCGCTGGTAGAGGTCGTCGATGCGGGCAAACAGCCGCTCGTTCATCGAGATGGCCGAGAAATGCCTGGACATTTTTGGCGAGATGTCGCGTTCCAGCGCCTGGATCGCCTCATTGGTATGAGCGCCGGCGCGGCACCAGAAGATCGACGAGACGTGGTCCAGCGCTTCGCCGCCGAGTTCGAGCGCGGCAAGCGTGTTCTCGATGGTCGGCGCCTCCTTGTTGCCGGCGATCGCCTCGATCTCCGCCTCATGGGCCTTCAACGCGGCGTCGAAGACGGGGGAGAAGTCGCCGTCACCAATGCTGGCGAAGTCGGGCAGGCCCAGTGGCCCTTGCCATGCGGCGAGTGGATGGGTCGCGAGGTCAACGGTTTTTGAGGACGGCATGGGCGGTCTTTCGCTGATGGAAGGCAAGGAGGGGCGGGCTGCTATCGATGTAGGGCGCGGTCAGCTGGCCCGCAATATGGCAATTGACCGCGACGGGCTCAGTAGCCGTCGCAGGTCTCGGCGATCGCCGCTTGCGAACTGGCGGTGATGCGGTTGTCGGTGACAGCGAATGTTTCCTGCATCAGCATGTCGTTGCTGGGGAAGTCGTAGCAGGCGATGACCGTGGTGACGCCGCCCTCCGCCTTCGAGATCCGGTGGCGGATCGCGGCGCCGGCGACGGCGCCTTGCCACTCGTCGATCGACGCAATGAATTCCTGCTTGCTCTGGACGATGCCGAGATCGTCGAGCTTGATGCGGACATCGTCGGCGAGCAGGTCGGACAGTTCGGTGCGGTCGGCGACCAGAAGCGCCGAGTACCAGCGGTTGATGATCGCGCCATCATCAGCGCGTGCGGAGAGCGCCGACAGCGCCAGTGCCGTCACGGCAAAAAGGATCGGCCGGCTCGCCAGGCGCGCCGTTCCGCTCATCCGATGTTTGGCCGCTCGAAGTCGCCGGTTTCCTTGTTCATCACCCAGAGTTCGCCGGTCGAAATGTCAAACCAGGCGCCGTGCAGCGACAGCCGCCCCTTGCCCTCGAGGATCGAGACGCAAGGAAAGGTGCGGAGATTGGCGATGGAATAGCGGATCGAGATGCGTTCCAGCGCGGTCTGACGCTCCGTCGCGGTCATGAACGTGCTGGAAGACACGGTTTCGGCCGCCGGCGCGATCAGGCTCATCCATTTGCCGATGAAGTCGCCGGGCGACAGCGGGGCGGCGGCGGGGTCGAGTGCGGCACGAATGCCGCCGCAGCGGCCATGGCCCATGACGACGATGTTCTTGACCTTGAGGCTCTGCACGGCGAATTCGAGGGCGGCGGAAGTCGAGTGGAACTCACCATCAGGCGCATAGGGCGGCACGAGATTGCCGACATTGCGCAGCACGAAAAGTTCGCCGGGCCCGGCGTCGAAGATCGCCTCGGGCGCCGAGCGTGAATCACAACAGGCGACAATCATCGTTTCCGGCGCCTGGCCTTCGCGGGCGAGGTCGCGGTAGCGCCCGCTCTCGGAGAGATAGCGGCCATTCATGAAATTGCGATAGCCGGCGAGGAGGTGTTCCGGGAGATGGGGCATGGGTGGCGTCTGGAGCCTTTCCGGGTTGGCGTCGGCAGCTCTAACATCTGCGTACGCATTTCGGGCCGATGCGATGTGGTCGAGAAAGCCTCTAACGGCAAAAGCCTGCCGCGAGCAATGCCGAATTGCGAATGGCTGGGTCGCAAATCACCATGTGAAAGGCATGGCTCGGGTGTCGTGACTAGGCCCAGATGGCGACCGGGATGCCAAAACGGTCGGAGGGCGGCGGGTTGGGGAACGATTTTGCCTCGCCATTGGCGAGGCGGCCGGCGATCAGCATCATCGCCGCGGCGTCGAGGAAATCGTCGGCCGCGGCACCGCGTGGCGGCGCCTGATCGAGGAAGAGCCTGACATAACCGTGCCGGCACAGCAGCGCCTTGCGCTCATCCATGCCAGCCGGATTGACGCTGCCCTTGATCTTCTTTGGCAGGCGCATGGCCTGATCGCCGTTCAGCCGGCAGAAGGCGACTTCGGGATGCGATTCGTGAACACGGCCGCGCAACTCGGGCCTTTCGATCAGCAAGGCATCGATTTCGCGAATCTTCGAGAAAATGCCGAAAGCCTGGATCGAGACGCCGCGCGGTGGATCGGAGGTGGCCTTTGCCACCGCGCTAGCGCGCCGATGCGCGGCATACCAGGCCTCGATGGTGGTAAAGTCATCGGTATCGGCATAAAGCGCCGCACGGGACGGAATCGAAAAGACACTGGACTGGCGCTGACCAAGCAATGGCCGAACCAGCGCCTCCGGCCCGCGCCCGCCCTTTTGCGAAAACTCGGGCAGGCCGATCGGCATGTCGACCGCGATGATCGCATCCGGGGGAAGGGCGGCGAGCAATGCGGCAAAGCTGGCAAAGACATCGACGCAGGGTGCCGAACCCGGATCGCGCCGCACGGCGATCCAGCCGGCCTTGCAGCCGTCGACGCCGGCCAGCGCGACGTCGCTCGATGTCACGCCCGGCGGTCCCGCCCCGGATGCGTGAGATGACGCAGCTGCACCATCGCCATTGGGTGCGACAGGCTTTGCGCATCGGTTTCGAGTTGCAACTCGTCGCCGCCGCGCTTGGCCGTGCGCGCCAGGATTTCATAGACCGCCGCCGTCGTGGACTGCAGCGCCTTGACCGCCGGCTGGCCGGAGAGGATGCGCGCCAGATAGACCGCCGCTGTCAGGTCGCCGAGGCCATTCGGCGGCTTGTCGATCAGCCGATGCTCGGCAAGCAGTGCCTGGGTGCCGTCGAGCAGCAGGTTGCCGGTGCCGCCGGTCATCATCGATGGCGCCGAGGTGACCAGCATGGTCGATGGTCCGGCATGGTGTGCGGCCGCGATCACCGATTTCAGGTCGGGCAAGGGTGCACCGGTCATCCATGACAGCTCGTAGCGGTTCGGGGTGGCGATGTCGGCGATCGGCATCAGCCGGTCGCGCATGGCGACGGCTGTCGGTTCCGGCACATAGAGGCCGCCTGAATCGCCCATCACCGGATCGCAGATGTAGACGGCATCAGGCGTCTTGGCCTTGACCGCCGCGACCAGCGAGGCGACGGCCTCGGCCTGGCCGGCTTCGCCGAGATAGCCCGAAAGCACGGCGCCGACCTCGCCCAGCCATGGCGCGCGCTCAAGATCGGCCAGCAAGGCCTTGAATTGATCCAGCGGCGGCACGATCCGCGTTGCCCGCCCATGGCCTGGATGCCAGGGCAGGATGACCGTCGGCACGGCCCAGACCGGAAACCCCAGCGTTTCCAGTGCGAACACGGCGGCACGGTTGCCAACCGAACCACGCGCGACATGGCTGGAAATGACGATGACCGCACGCGGCGCGTCGGTTTTTTCGGCGCTCATTGTTTCTTGGTTCCTAACTGCCCCGTGAGAGGAAAAGCACGAGCCAGACCATCAGGCCCAGCGCCAGAAGCAGGCCAATCACCCTGCCAACGCGGGTGCCCCAGATTTCGATCGGGTCCGAGCGGTCGGCATCGGCCGCGGAAACATGGTCGCGTGCGCCCTTCGCGGCCCTGGCAACGAACGACGTGCCGCCCGGATCGGTCTCGCTCGCGATGCGCTCGAGGATCCGGCGCGATTCCTTGTCGCTGTCCTGGCGTTGCGCCATGAAGATGTCCTGTTTGGTGGTGACCTTATCGTGTTCGCCCGGCCAGTTACAGGGCCTCGCCGACGATGACAGCGTGCCATTTTCTTGCGCGCCGATTGTGCTAATGCTTCGCTTGCAACTTCTGCCGAGGGACCTCTCATGTTTGCCCAGCGCCTCTCCCCACCATCCATGTTCCGCACGCTTCCCGCTTTCCTGGTGATGGCCATTGTGCTGCCGCTGCTCGCCGGCTGCGGCTACAACACCATTCCGACGGCGGAAGAAAACGCCAAGGCTGCATGGAGCGAGGTGCTGAACCAGTATCAGCGCCGCGCCGACCTCATTCCCAATCTGGTAGAGACGGTCAAAGGCTACGCTTCGCATGAGAAGGACACGCTCGACGCGGTGGTCGAGGCGCGCGCCAAGGCGACACAGATAACGGTGACGCCGGAAACGCTGAAGGATCCCGAAGCCCTCAAGAAGTTCCAGGATGCCCAGGCAGGGTTGACCAGCGCGCTGTCGCGGCTGATCGCGGTGTCGGAGGCCTATCCCGACCTCAAGGCCAACCAGAACTTCCTGGCGCTGCAGGCGCAGCTCGAAGGCACGGAGAACCGCATCGCGGTTGCACGCCGAGACTACATCCAGGCGGTGAGGGACTACAATCTGACGCTGAAGACGTTCCCGTCGGTGCTGTGGGCGACCTTCTGGTTCCGCAGCAACCAGCCCTACGCCAATTTCACCGTCGACGAAGACAAGATGCAGCCGCCGAAGGTCGATTTCGGCACAAAGTCGGGCGGGTAACGACCGGGGCCAACCGTCGTGATCCTGCGGGTTAACGAGGGGCCGCGCGGCATATGCTCCGCCGTAGCCGCGCTTACGGCGCTGGTGCTCCTCATCCTTGCGTTGCCGGCCTTCGCCGCCGACCTGCCGGCTCTAACCGGCCGTGTCGTCGATAATGCCGGCATCATCGATGGCGCGACCAAGGCGGCGTTGACCCAGAAACTCGCGGACTTCGAGGCCAAGGGCTCCGACCAGATCGTCGTTGCGACAATCCCAAGCCTCGACGGCGAGGAGATCGAGCCCTACGCCAACCGGCTGTTCCGATTCTGGAAGCTCGGCCAGGCCAAGGAGAACAATGGCGTCCTGCTTCTGGTGGTGAAAAACGACCACAAGATGCGCATTGAAGTCGGCTATGGCCTCGAAGGCACGCTGACCGACCTGCACACCAAACTGATCATCGAAAACGACATGGTGCCGGCCTTCCGCGCCGGCGATTTCTCCGGCGGTATTTCCAAGGCCGTCGACGACATGGTCATGGTGCTGGAGGGCAATCCGGAAGAACTGATGGCGCGCGGGGCGCGTAACCAGGATACCAGCTCCAGCATCGACATCCATACCGTGTTCCTTATCGTCTGGGTGCTGCTGTTCTTTGGCGCTTTCGTTATGGCAATCCTGGTACGGGTCAACGGGCGCAAGCTGGCGCCAGGAGTCTATATCTGGCACGGCATGACCTTCACTTACGGCGGGGGGAGCGGTTCTTCATCCGGCGGCGGCTGGTCCTCGGGCGGTGGCGGCGGCGGCTTTTCCGGCGGCGGTGGTTCGTCCGGCGGCGGCGGCTCCTCGGGAAGTTGGTGACGATATGGCGATCCTCATCACCGCTGCGTCGAGATCCGGGAGCCTTGTCCCGGCGATCCGGGCTGCTCTGGTCTCGTTGGTGGCTCTGTTCTGTGCGTCGGCTGCGCTTGCCGCTGACCTGCCTGTCCTGACCGGGCGGGTCGTCGACAATGCCGGCATCATCGATGACGCCAGCAAGGCGGCACTCACCCAGAAGCTGGCGGAGTTCGAGACCAAGGGCTCGGACCAAATCGTCGTGGCGACGATCACCAGCCTCGATGGCGAGGAGATAGAGCCATACGCCAACCGGCTGTTCCGCTTCTGGAAGCTTGGCCAGGCGGGCGAAAACAATGGTGTGCTTCTGCTGGTGGCCAAGAACGACCACAAGATGCGCATCGAGGTCGGCTATGGGCTGGAAGGCACGCTGACCGATCTGCACACCAAGCTGATCATCGAAAACGACATGGTGCCGGCGTTCCGCGCCGGCGATTTCTCCGGTGGCATCAGCAAGGCCGTCGACGACATGGTCATGGTGCTGGAAGGCAATCCCGAGGAACTGGAAGCGCGCGGTGCCCGCAATCCGCCCAGCAGCAGCGCGCCGCTCGACCCCATCGTCACGATATTCCTCATCCTTTGGGCAACGATGTTCTTCGGTGGCCTGGCCATGGCGTTCCTGCCGCCTTTCTTCGGCACGAAACTGTCGCCAGGCGTCTACAAATGGCTGGGCATGACCTTTCGCTACGGCCAGGGGGCGAGCGGGTCCTCCTCCGGTAGCAGTGGCTGGACGTCGGGTTCATCGGGCAGCAGCTGGTCTTCGGGCTCCGGCAGCAGCTGGTCGTCCGGCTCAAGCTCGGGCGGCGGTGGATTTTCGGGTGGCGGCGGCTCATCCGGTGGTGGCGGTTCCTCAGGAAGCTGGTGAGATAATCATGGCAACACGACCAATCAGCCCTGGAGATCATGAGCGCGTCGCCGCCGCGATCCGTGCCGCCGAGGCAAGGACCGATGGCGAGATCTATTGCGTCGTGGCGCATGCCAGCGACGGCTACTTCTTCCCGGCTGCTTTCATGGCGACGGTCTGCATGCTCGCCGTCAGCCTTGCCGTCGGCTACGGGTTGGAAGCCTGGTGGCTGTCGATCCGCGTGCCGCATTTTGTGCTGGCGCAATTGCTGGCGCTGGCCTGCGTGCTGGCGCTGCTGTGGGCGTTGCCCGGCCTGCGCATCCATCTCGTGCCGAGGCGGATGCGTTATCAGGCGGCGCACACCAACGCGGTCAAGCAGTTCCTGGCCCGCAACGTTCACCGTACAGCGGCGCGCACCGGCGTGCTGGTCTTCGTCTCGATCGCCGAGCGCTATGCCGAAGTGATCGCCGACAGCGGCATCGACAGCCGCGTTGGCCAGCATGTCTGGGACGGCGTCGTGCGCGACCTGACCGCGCATGCCGGCGACGACCGCCTCGCCGACGGCTTCGTCAAGGCGATCGGGCAGGTAGGGGCGGTGCTGACCGAGCACTTTCCGGTTACGTCAGGCGATACCAACGAGTTGGACGATCACCTGGTCGAAATCTGAAAGCGTTCCCGTAAACGCTACTCTGCCGGGCGCTGGAGCGCATTTCCAGCCAGGCACTCTCTTGCCGACGGCGCTTGTGAGAAAGCGCGGCGATGGTCCTGCGAACTCTTGCAATCGGGCGATGCGGGTTTATGGTTAACAAATCATGAACACGCTGACGATCGATATCCGTAAGGCCGAACCACGCGACGCGGGCGCTATCGCCGACGTGCACCAGCAGGCCTGGAACGGCGCCTATTCCGGCATCATTCCCCATCGCACGCTGACGTCGATGATCAATCGGCGCGGGTCCGACTGGTGGGCGAATGCCATCCGCCGCGCCGCGACCGTTCTTGTCGTCGAGATCGGCGGCAAGATCGCCGGCTATGCGACGATCGGCAAGAATCGCGCCCGCGAGCTCCGGCAGCAGGGCGAAATCTATGAACTGTACATGCGCCCGGAATATCAAGGCATTGGGCTCGGCAGCCGGCTGTTCCAGGCCGCGCGGGCCCGGCTCGCCGACCACGGGCTGAAAGGCATGGTTGTGTGGGCGCTGGAAGACAACCAGAACGCGCTCGACTTCTATACCGGCGCCGGTGGCCGCGATGTCGCCGAGGGCGTCGAAGTCTTCGAGCAGAAGGCGCTGAAGAAGGTAGCCTTCGTCTGGGAATGACGGACGCGGTTTCGGTAACAGGCCATTCACAAACTGTGCGCTTCCATTAGCGCTGCGTACCAATAGCCGCATTGCACCATGACGTTTCGCCCGCTATCGATCTTTCATCGAAAGAGGGACAAAGCCATGCGCATCGAAGCCATCGCCATTGGAAAGAATCCGCCCGAGGACATCAACGTCATCATCGAGGTGCCGATCGGCGGCGAGCCGATCAAGTACGAGATGGACAAGGAGGCCGGCACTTTGTTCGTCGACCGCTTCCTGCACACCTCGATGCGCTACCCCGGCAATTACGGCTTCGTGCCGCACACGCTGTCGGGTGATGGCGACCCGATCGACGTGCTGGTCTGCAACACGCGCGCCCTGGTGCCGGGCTGCGTGATCAATGTGCGGCCGATCGGCGTGCTGGTGATGGAAGACAATGCCGGCCAGGACGAGAAGGTCATCGCGGTGCCGTCACCGAAGCTGACGCTGCGCTACGAGAATGTCACCGAATACACGCAGCTGCCCGACATCACGCGCCAGCAGGTGCAGCACTTCTTCGAGCACTACAAGGATCTGGAACCCGGCAAATGGGTCAAGATCGAAGGCTGGCACGATTCCAAATACGCCAAGAAGATGATCGTCGACGCGATCGCGCGAGCCAAGGCGAGCAAGTAGGTTCGCGGACAGGCAACCCTTCGTCTAGTTGTCTACCCGGCCGAATGGCGGCACGTTGCCGATGACGGTGTGCTTGTCCTTGCCACAGGCAAAGCTCCGGGCCTTTTCATCGGCAAGCTTGCGCGCCTGGTCGTTGGCGGAAGGATTGCCGGTGGCCAGAACGAGGCCAACCGTGCAGCCCTCGCGGGCGTCCATCTGTGCGACCTTGGCAACGAGCAGCACGTCCGTCGATTTTTTCTCATCCTCAGGATTGCTGACCGTCCAGCGGTGGATGACCGCGAAGGGCACGGCCTTGTCTCCGGTCGTTTCGATACGCCATTCGATCTTGGCACCGGATGAGTTGAAGGCGGAAAAACTCTCCCAGGCAGATGTCATGTCGCCGCCGGGCGGAAAGCCGTAGAACAGCGACTCGCGGGCATCGTCATAGGCGATCAGCACCGGATAGCCGCGATAGCCCGAGCAGGCGAGTTCGGCCCAGTCGCCCTCGCCTTCCGCTGCTTGGGCGTAGGTCACGCAGTCCTTTTTCGAGTCGAGATCGGTGTAGGCGCTGGATATCGCGCCGGCCTGAGCTGCCTGGCAGAGACCGGCGAAGACGAGCGGTATCAAAAGGGCGCGCATGGCGGACATCTCGATTGCTGATGCCCCAGGGTAACGCCAAATATTCGGCTGGACTAGATCGGTGATACCTTCAAACTGGCCTCGATCAGCAGGTCGGCATTCCTTGCCACTGATTGTGCCGGGCCGCCGGCGCCGAACAACTGGCCGCTGATATAGGCGCCTTCGATCAGGAGCAGCAGCCCGTCGCCGAGGGTGTCGGCATCGCTGGCCCCCATTTCAGTTGCCATGGCGCGCAGGCGGCGGCGCAGCTCCTGTTTGTTGGCTTCGCTGACAACGCGCGCCGGGTGGCCGCGCTCGGGATACTCGACAGCCGCGTTGGTCATGCCGCAGCCGCGATAATCCGGCATCTGCGTGCGCTTGCCGACACGGGTCAGGAAGGCCTTGATCTGTGCGCGCGGCTCGCCGGGATGGGCATCCACCGCCTCATCGAAGCGCTGCCAGAATTCGAGATCGTAGCGTCTGAGATAGGAAGCGGCCAACTCGTCCTTGGAAGGAAAGCTGCGATAGAGGCTGGGCTTGGTGACGCCAGCGCGCTTGACGATCTCGTCGACGCCGATCGCCCGGATGCCTCGCCGATAGAACAGGTCGTACGCAACATCGAGTATCTTCTTGGCGGCCTTGGGCGGAGCCGCCGCATGACCGTCGTTGATGGTCGGTTCAATATTTTTGTCCGTTGGCATCATATGACTCGATTGACAGTGTTACCGATCGGTACGTATACATGCCTTCACCCGCAACGTACCGGTCAGTAACATGATAACTCAATCCCGTCCCTTTGGCCAGCGCTACGCTTTCGTGGTGGTCGGTGTCATCTTCCTCTGCCTGCTGATCGCGGCCGGCCTGCGTTCCGCGCCTTCGGTCATGATGCTGCCGCTGGAAAACAGTTTCGGCTGGCGGCGCGACGTCGTGTCGCTGGCTGCCGGCGTGGGCATCCTGCTCTACGGCCTGACCGGTCCCTTTGCCGCCGCGCTGATGGAGCGGATCGGGCTGCGCCGCACGGTGCTCGCATCGCTTGTGGTGATGTCGGCCTCGACCGCGCTCAGCCTGTTGATGACCAAGCCATGGCATCTGTTCATCACCTGGGGCGTGTTCTCGGGCATAGGCTCCGGCGCTGTCGCCAGCGTGCTCGGCGCCACGATCGTCAACCGCTGGTTCAAGACCAATCGCGGCCTTGTCATGGGCTTGATGTCGGCTTCGAGCGCCACCGGAATGCTGATCTTCCTGCCGCTCATCGCCTCGCTGGCGCAGTCGGGCGGCTGGCAGCCGGTTGTCGTTACAGTCGCGATCGCCACAGCAGCGCTGATCCCGCTGGTCTGGCTGCTGGTGCCGGAGCGCCCGGCCTCGATCGGCATGGTGCGCTATGGTGCCGAGGCGGATGATGTGCCGCCGACGTCGCCGGCGTCACAAGGCAATTTTCTCGCCCATACGCTCGGCACGCTGCGCCGTGCCGCCGGCACCCGGGTTTTCTGGTATCTGTTCGCCACCTTCTTCGTCTGCGGCTTCACAACCAATGGGCTAGTCGGCACGCATCTGATCGCCTTCTGTGGCGACATGGGCATCGGCGAGGTGCAGGCGGCTGGCCTGCTGTCGATGATGGGCATTTTCGACCTGATCGGCACGACTTTGTCGGGCTGGCTCACCGACCGCTACGATCCGCGCAAGCTGCTTGGCGTCTATTATGCCATCCGTGGCCTGTCGCTGATCTACCTGCCCTATTCCGGCTTCTCGGCGACCAGCCTGATCATCTTCGCCGTGCTCTACGGCCTCGACTGGATCGCCACCGTGCCGCCAACGCTGAGGCTCGCAAACGAGGCCTTCGGCGACCGCAGCGGACCGATCGTGTTCGGCTGGATCGTCGCCGGCCATCAGGTCGGCGCGGCCACCGCCGCCGCCTTCGGCGGCACCATGCGCGAACTGCAAGGCAATTATGAACTGGCCTTCCTGATCGCCGGCATGACGGCAATCGCCGCCGCCTGTATCTCGCTCTTGATCAACACCAGCCAGCCTGCTTTCGACCCCGAGCCGCAGGCGGCTTGAGGCTGCTCTTCCCTTCTCCCCTTGTGGGAGAAGGTGTCGCCGAAGGCGACGGATGAGGGGGTGTTCCAGGGAATGCCAACGCGTCACTACGCTGGAGCACCCCTCATCCGTCTCGGCGCTTCGCGCCGATCCACCTTCTCCCACAAGGGGAGAAGGGAAGAGCCTGTCTGCTGTTACGAAAACTTCATGGTTTCGAGATGCGTCTGAAACATTGACGCTAGACCTTGGTGGCACCGTTCAAGCCATCCAGGAGACAGCCATGAACAAGATTTCGATGACCCGGCGTGCTTTCGTCACCTCCGCCAGCGCCGCTGGCCTGGTCGGCGTCTCCGGTCTGGCGATGCCCTACTATTCCCGCGCCAACCAGCGTCCGGCTTTCACACACGGCGTACAGGCCGGCGACGTCGATGCCACCAGCGGTGTGATCTGGACGCGCACGGACCGTCCGTCGCGTGTCATGTTCGAGATATCGTCGACAGAGAATTTCGCCAACGCCACCCGGCTTGCACCGCTCGATACGTCGCCGGCCAGCGATTACACGGTCAAGCGGCTCATCACCGAACTCGCTTCCGACCAGGACATCTTCTATCGCATGACGGCGGCCGATCTCGCCGATATCAACACGGTGTCCGAGCCGATCGTCGGGCGCTTCAGGACGGCGCCAGCTTCGAAGCGTGACATCCGCTTCGCGTGGTCCGGCGATACGGCGGGCCAGGGCTGGGGCATCGACGAGACCGGCATGAAGACCTATTCCACCATCGGCAAGCACACGCCGGATTTCTTCCTGCATTCGGGCGACACCATCTATGCCGACGGCGCCATGAAGGATGAAGTCGACCTTCCCGGCGGCGGCAAGTGGAAGAACGTCGTGCTCATCGACGGCAAGCGCAAGGTCGCCGAGACGCTCGACGAATACCGCGACCAGTGGAAATACAACATGATGGACAGGAACGTGCTGGGTCTCAGCGCGATCTGCCCGACCTTCTACCAATGGGACGACCATGAGGTGCTGAACAACTGGTCGGATTCGAAGGACCTGACCGCCGACAGCCGTTACAGCGAGAAATCCATCCATGTTCTGGCGGCGCGTGCGGCGCGCGCTTTCCACGAGATGACGACGATCCGCTACGAGCCGTCAGAGCCCGGGCGCGTCTATCGAAAGATCGCCTACGGGCCGCTGCTCGACGTGTTTTTCCTCGACATGCGCTCCTATCGCGGCCCCAACGGTCCCGACATGCAGGAGACGATGACGCCACATTCGCGCATGCTCGGCGAGCAGCAGACGAAATGGCTGAAGCGTGAACTGGCGAACTCCAAGGCGACATGGAAGATCATCGCCGCCGACATGCCGCTTGGCCTCGTCGTTTGGGACGACGGCGCCAAGAAGGTCGGGGCGGAAGCCGTCAGCAATGGCGACAATGGCCTGCCGAAGGGCCGCGAACTCGAGATCGCCGACCTTTTGCGCTATATCAAGAATGCCGGCATCACCAACACGGTCTGGCTCACCGCCGACGTGCATTACACCGCCGCGCATTACTACAACCCCGACAAGGCGCAGTTCCAGGATTTCAATCCGTTCTGGGAATTCGTCTCCGGGCCGATCCATGCCGGCACGTTCGGCCCGAACGATTTCGACATGACGTTTGGTCCGGAACTGAAGTTCATCAAGGCGCCGAACGTCGAACAGGGCCAGAACCTGCCGCCGTCGGCTGGCCTGCAGTTCTTCGGGCTCGTCGATATCCAGGGCGCCACCGAACAGCTGACGGTGCGGCTGATGGACCGCGACGACAACGAGCTCTACAAGGTCACGCTTGATCCGGTGCGGTCGGCTTGATGCGGCGCCCGTGAGGGAGAAGCTCAGTCCGGATAGCAGACCATCGGAATGTTCGGCCACACGGCGGTTTCGCAGTTGGCGGTCACCTGCCTCTGCTTGAAAGCGGTGCTGACCGGTCCGGTCACCATGGGGTCAACGCCGTCCGGTGCATCGGCGAACGCCTGCTCGGCGGTCTGCGTGTCCGACTGGACAGCGGCGCGCGTCTCCTTGAACCCAGCGGCCGACTGGGCGGCGCCGGCTGCCAGCAGCACGGCGAGTGCGGCATATGCGAGGATCGGCCTAATTCTGACGGCTTTATCGGTCATGACGTTCGAACTGCCCGGGCCTCGAAAGGTTCCCGCCTTGGTTAACAGAATCATTTCACATGCGGACCATTAAGATTTGATGAGTATTTGGTGTCGCGCTTCCTCTTTCGCAATTGCGAAAAACCCTGTATGAGCCGCGCAACCGAAAGAGGCGGCGCCCTTGGCCTGCTGCCTGCAACGCTCCCGAGACCAGAACATGAAACTCCGTAATATCGCGATTATCGCGCACGTCGACCATGGAAAAACCACCCTCGTCGACCAATTGCTCCGGCAATCCGGCTCGTTCCGAGACAACCAGCGCGTCGCCGAGCGCGCCATGGATTCCAACGATCTCGAAAAGGAACGCGGCATCACCATCCTGGCCAAGGCGACTTCGGTCGACTGGAAGGATACGCGCATCAACATCGTCGACACCCCCGGCCACGCCGATTTCGGCGGCGAAGTCGAGCGTATCCTGTCGATGGTGGATTCGGCCATCGTGCTGGTCGACGCCGCCGAAGGCCCGATGCCGCAGACCAAATTCGTGGTCGGCAAGGCGCTCAAGGTTGGCCTGAAGCCGATCGTCGTCATCAACAAGATCGACCGCCCGGATGCCCGGCATGTCGAGGTGGTCAACGAGGTGTTCGACCTGTTCGCCGCGCTGGATGCCACCGACGATCAGCTCGATTTCCCGATCCTCTACGGTTCGGGCCGCGACGGCTGGGTTTCCGAGAACCCCGAAGGTCCGAAGGATCAGCAGCTTGGGCCGCTGTTCGACCTCATCGTCAAGCATGTGCCGGCGCCGACCGTTCATCCCGGCCCGTTCCGCATGATCGGCACCATTCTGGAAGCCAACCCCTTCCTTGGCCGCATCATCACCGGCCGCATCGAGAGCGGCACGCTGAAGTCGAACCAGGCGGTCAAGGTGCTGCACAATGACGGCACGCAGATCGAAACCGGCCGTATCTCCAAGATCCTCGCTTTCCGTGGCCTCGAGCGCCAGCCGATCGAAGAAGCGCAGGCGGGCGACATCGTCGCCATTGCCGGCCTGTCGAAAGGCACCGTCGCCGACACGTTCTGCGATCTGGCGGTGACCGAAGCGCTGCATGCGCAGCCGATCGATCCGCCGACCGTGACCATGTCCTTCCTCGTCAATGACAGCCCGCTGGCCGGCACCGAGGGCGACAAGGTGACCAGCCGCGTCATCCGCGACCGCCTGCTGCGCGAAGCAGAAGGCAATGTCGCGCTGAAGATCGAGGAATCGCCTGACAAGGATTCGTTCTTCGTCTCCGGCCGCGGCGAATTGCAGCTGGCCGTTCTGATCGAGACGATGCGCCGCGAAGGTTTTGAAATCGCCGTGTCGCGCCCGCGCGTCGTCATGCAGAAGGGCGAGAACGGCGAGTTGCTGGAGCCGGTCGAGGAAGTCGTCATCGACGTCGACGAGGAGCATGCCGGCGTCGTCGTGCAGAAGATGTCGGAGCGCAAGGCCGAAATGGTCGAGCTGCGCCCTTCCGGCGGCAATCGCCAGCGCATCGTCTTCCACGCCCCGACGCGCGGCCTGATCGGCTACCAGTCGGAACTGTTGACCGACACGCGCGGCACCGCCGTGATGAACCGTCTGTTCCATGCCTATGAGCCCTACAAGGGCGAATTGCCGGGCCGCACCAATGGCGTGCTGATTTCCAATGAGCAGGGCGAAGCGGTGGCCTATGCAATGTGGAACCTGGAAGATCGCGGCCCGATGGTCATCGATCCGGGCGTCAAGGTCTATCAAGGCATGATCATCGGCATCCATTCCCGTGACAACGACCTTGAAGTGAACGTGCTCAAGGGCAAGAAGCTGACCAACATCCGCGCCGCCGGCAAGGACGAGGCCGTCAAGCTGACCCCGCCGATCCGCATGACGCTGGAGAAGGCCTTGGCCTGGATCCAGGACGACGAGCTGGTCGAGGTGACACCGAAGACCATTCGGCTGCGCAAGCTCTATCTCGACCCGAACGAGCGCAAGCGGTTTGAGAAGTCGGCCAAGGTGGTCGGCGCGGCGTAACCGCCTGCGTCACCGAAACGAATATGAGGAAGGGGAGCACATGGTGCTCCCCTTCCTGCTTTCAGCCCCCGGCAGCCGCGATGATGTCTTCCCGGTCGGGTTCGCTGGCAAGGTCGATGCGGATCATTGTGCCGTGCCGCGACGGCTTGCGCAGAGCCCTCGCTCCATCCGGGGTGACGACGAGCCGCCGTCGCTCCTCCAACGCCTGCAGCCTTGATCGCGAAATGCTGAGTTCGTTGGCGAGCAGGCGGTCGAGCCGCAACGATATCGGCATTTCCATTTCAAGGTGCAGCTCCAGCACAGCGGTGTCTTCCGGCCTGCCGCCGGAAATCCGCTTGTGGACGCTGACATCGGGAAATTCCTCGACATGCGTCTGGCTGCTTCGCAGCGCGACGGCATCGAAGGCATAACGGCGCGCCAACGCAGGATCGTTGCTTTCAAACGCCTGCAGCAAGTCGGGTTCGGTGTCGCGACGGTTGCGCCGCTCCAGAATGGCGAAGTTCCAGGAATTGTCGCAGTCGATGCAGCGGTAGATCAGCCACACGTCGATGCGTTTGCCGTTGGCGTTGACGCGGAATTTCCAGCTGCAACGAGAGGCTCTCAGGCCGCCGCAGCGATTGCAGTTGATATGAGGTTGAGGTGCTGATTTGGGCGTGATTGCCCAGCGGATTCGCAAAAGTCCAGACATGCCGAAAAAGCCTTCCCGTCGGGAAGTTCAACAGAGCGGCGATGTCGAGGTGCCCATACAGGCGCGGCGTGGCGGATAAACTGCGGTGGTGGAAAGTCAGGCGACGCGGGCAATGGCGCGCGACGGCGGTTCAGCAGTGCCAAACCGGTCTCGAACCGCCACCCTGTGGAACACGTGAAATGAAGCAGGCGCTGCAGAAGCCGCGCCTTGCATTGTGTCGGGGGAGTTGACGAGACCAGCGATTACGTGGGCAAAGTGGTATCCAGAGCTGGGAATATGCTGCCTTCTATCCGTCCTCCAGCGAAACGGCAAGAGAAGCAGGTGGCAGCCATTGTGGCGCTGCTGCCGACCATCATAGACTTGGCTTCGGTGACCGTGATCGGCCGGGTCGAACTGACCGCGACTATGGCCGTGGTCCTGGTCGCCATCGATCTCACCTGGGTGCTTGCCGCCTCGCAGGCGTAGCAGCTGATATTCAATGGATGTAAGCAACGAGTGGATAAGATCCGCCTCTTGTCACCCATCCGTGAGCGTCGCGCGAGCGAGATCAAGCGTGGTTCGCCGCGCGTCCTCGGCCTCGGCGGAGATAGTGAAGGAGCGGACCTTGGCCGGGTCCATACGCAACGCCGCGAAGCCGGCGGCGAGGCCGGCATGCGTGCCGGCGCTTCCGTTGGGGATGACGATGCGGGCAAATCCGCCTGGCACGGCTTTCTCCTGCTCGGCGACCTCGCGAGCACAAATGGCATAGCCGAGGCAGCCGACAGGCGACGAACCACCCAAGCCAACCACGTAGGAGCGGCGACCCTCCGCCTTCAGCGCTGTGGCCCGCTCCTTGGCGAAGGTCAAGGCATTCGCAGTCGCTGGAAGCTCATGGACTTTGGCCCCGAGGATGCCGTCCAGCAGGATGTTGCCGTTTCGCCGATATTCCTCGTCGTCACGCGGCACCACGCGGGTCAGCACCAACTCGCATGATAGTCCGGCGCGGGCAGCAGCGGCGGCACTAAGCCGGCCATGGTTCGATTGGATTCCGCCCGTCGTGATGAAGGTGTCGCACCGCTGAGCCAGCGCATCGCCCATCAGGAACTCGAGCTTGCGCAGCTTGTTGCCGCCGCCGCCCAATCCCATCAGATCATCGCGCTTGACGAACAAGCGCACGCCTTTAAGGACCTCGCCAATCTCCTGCTCCAGGCGGTGCAGCCGTTGGATTGGCGTAGGCCCTTCAAGCAGCGAAAATCGCGCAAACTCATCCAGCCCGGGCAATTGTCGAGTCTCCAATTTGGTACGCCTTTCTGAAAATCAAGCCCACCGCCTCGAAAGAAGTCTGCTTTCCCTCCGGAGGCATGGACCCTTAGGAATTCCGCAATGTCGTCTAGTGCCACCCGCCTGAAGTCTCTACCGTCATGATTCACCGCGCCATCGCATGGTATTCAGGGTTTGGCCGCATGTCGATTGCCGCCGCCACGCGGTTCGACATGTTGAAGAAGGCGGCGGTCGAAGCGATGTCCCAGATGTCACGATCGGTAAAACCGGCCTGGCGAAGTGCCGCCCGGTCGGCCTCGACGATTTTTGCCGGCGCCTCGGTCAGCTTGACGGCGAATTCGAGCATCGCGGTCTGTTTTGACGAAAGCTCGGCGGCGCGGAAATTCATCACCATCATTTCGCCGAACGAAGGATCCCCCGACAGCTGCCGTACCGCCGCGCCGTGGGCGGTCAGGCAGTAGTAGCAATGGTTGATGGAGGAGACGGCGACCGCGATCATCTCGCGTTCCAGCTTCGACAGGGCCGATTCGCCGAGCATCAAATCATTGTACATATCGGTGAAGGCACGCAGTTTCTTGTCGTCGAAAGCGTAGGCGCGCAACACGTTGGGAACGAGCCCGAGCTTCTCCTCGCATTTGGCGAAATAGGCTTTCGTCGCGTCGCCCAGCTCTCCTGAAGCGAGGTCAAGCGCGGTGATTTTGCCGGTCATGGATAGATTCTCCTCGTTGGCCGAAAATTTGGCGATGAATTCCGATATTTCTTTGCAAGCCGTCAAACCTTTGTCGCCAAATACCGGTCATCTGCTACGATAGTCACAAAAGCATGTGACGGGAGGGAATTAGCGTCATGGCCAGCCTGAAATCCGCAAACGGCCCCAAAAAAACCAGCAAGACAAACGGGGGCGCGGCAAAAGGGGGCGAAAAGCCGGGAAGTCTCGCGGACTACCTGCTTGCCCGTGCGCCGGCTGAAGATGTCGCCGCCTATCAGGCCGCCGATCTCGAACGCGCCGCCGACCTCGCCGGCCAGGCTGTCGCCAAGCACAAGAAAGGCGACTGCGTCGTCGCCATCGATGTTGATTCGGGGGTCATGCGCGAAGGGCGGCCGATGACGGTCATCACCGTCGTCAACGACAACATGCCATTCCTGTTTGATTCCATCCTCGGCGAAATCACCGAGAGCGCCGGCGAGCCGCTGCTGGTCACCCACCCGGTGATCGTCGTCAAGCACGGCAAGAACGGCGTCGATGAAATCCTCGGCGATGGCGGCTTCGCCAAGGGCGAGCACGGCTATGACAAGCTGAGCGTCATCCATGTCCATATCGGGCGCCTGTCGGCGGAACAGGCCGAGGCACTGGCCGGGCGGCTGAAGAAGCTGTTGAGTCAGGTGCGCGCCGCGGTCACCGACTGGAAGCCGATGCTGGCCCGCCTCGACCAGGCGATTTCGGAATTCCGCTACGCGCCGGTGCCGCTCGACAAGGCGCATGTCACTGAAGCGATCGCCTTCCTCGAGTGGCTGCGCGACGACAATTTCACCTTCCTCGGCATGCGCGAGTTCAAATATACCGGCGGCGAGAAAAGCGGCACGCTGGAGCGTGCCGACAAACCCGGGCTCGGCATCCTTTCCGATCCAGACGTGCTGGTGTTGCGGCGCGGTACCGAAGCGGTGACGACGACACCGGAAATCCGCGCCTTCCTGCACGGACCAGAGCCCCTGATCGTCACCAAGGCCAACGCCAAGTCATCGGTGCATCGCCGCATCTATCTCGACTATATCGGGGTCAAGACCTACACCGAGAAGGGCACGCTTTCGGGCGAGCTGCGCATGGTGGGCCTGTTCACCTCGACCGCTTACACGCGGTCGGTGATGAAGATCCCCTATCTGCGTTCGAAGGCCGAAACTATCATCGCCAAATCCGGCTTCAATGCCAGCGACCACTCCGGCAAGGCGCTGATCAATGTGCTGGAGAGCTATCCGCGCGACGAGCTGTTCCAGGTGCCGGTGCCGATTCTGCGCAAGCACGCCGAAGCGATCCTTGGGCTGATCGAAAGGCCGCGTGTCAGGGCGCTGGTGCGCGTCGACCAATTCGACCGTTTCGTTTCGATCCTCGTCTTCGTACCGCGCGACCGCTATGACAGCGTCGTGCGCGAGAAGGTCGGCACTTACCTCAAGACCGTGTTCGAAGGCCGCTTGTCGGCTTACTATCCGGCGTTCCCGGAAGGCGGTCTGGCGCGCGTCCATTTCATCATTGGCCGTTCCGGCGGCAAGACGCCGAAGGTCGAGCAGGCAGCGATCGAGCAGGCGATCCGCGACATCGTGCGGACCTGGGAAGATGCGTTGCGTGAGACTGCGGCCGAAACCGGCGCGGATGCCGGGCTCACCGCCATTGCGTCACGTTTTTCGGAAAGCTATCGCGACAGCTTCTCGCCTGAAGTGGCGCTGGTCGACGCCGGCCGCATCGCCAGGATCAGCGCCGCCAATCCGATCGCCATCGATTATTACCGTCACGCCCACCAGAAGCCGCATCAGGCGGCGCTGAAAATCTATCACCATGGCAGTCCAGTGGCGCTGTCGCGGCGGGTTCCGGTACTGGAAAACATCGGCTTCCGCGTGATCAGCGAACGTACCTTCGAGGTCGGCGATGAGGCCGCCGGCAGCGATCAGCCTGGCATGATCAACAGCGATCAGCCTGGCATGGTCTTCGTCCACGACATGGAGTTGGAGAACAGCTACGGCAAGCCGATCGAGCTTGGCGACGGCGGCGCGCTGTTCGAGGATGCGTTCCTCGCGGTCTGGCGCGGCGATGTCGACAATGACGGCTATAATGGTCTTGCCCAGACCGCCGGCCTGTGGTCGGGCGAGATCACCATCCTGCGCGCCTATGGCCGCTACCTGCAGCAGGCGGGCATTCCGCAAAGCCAGGACTTCATCGCCGCCGCGCTCAACCGCTATCCCGAGATCGCACGCGGCCTACATGCGCTGTTCATAGCCCGGCTTGGGCCGACAGCCGAAGCCGAAGGCGTGGTGGCTGCCAAGCACCTCAAGGCCAAGATCAGGGATGCGCTGGAAGACGTCCCCAACATCGATGACGACACCATCATTCGCCGCTACCTCAACCTGATCGAAGCCTCGCTGCGCACCAATCACTTCGTTGCCGATACGAAGGAGAAGGGCCAGTCGCTGGCGATCAAGCTCGATTCGCGTTCGGTCGACGGGTTGCCTGAGCCACGGCCATGGCGCGAGATCTTTGTCTATGGCTCCGAGGTCGAAGGCGTGCATCTGCGCTTTGGCCCGGTGGCGCGCGGCGGCCTGCGCTGGTCGGACCGTGCCCAGGATTACCGCACCGAGGTGCTTGGCCTGGTCAAGGCACAGCAGGTCAAGAATGCCGTCATCGTGCCGGTTGGCGCCAAGGGCGGCTTCTTCCCGAAGCGTCTGCCGGCGGGCGGTAGCCGCGACGCGATCTTCGAAGCCGGCACATCGGCCTACAAGAACTATGTCTCCAGCCTGCTGTCGATCACCGACAATATCGGCATCGACAATGTCATTCCGCCGGCCGGCGTGGTGCGCCGCGACCAGGATGATCCCTATTTCGTCGTCGCCGCCGACAAGGGCACGGCGACCTTCTCCGACACCGCCAACGCCATCAGCGAGAATCACGGGTTCTGGCTCGACGATGCTTTCGCCAGCGGCGGTTCGGCGGGCTATGACCACAAGAAGATGGGCATCACCGCCAAGGGCGCCTGGGAAGCGGTCAAGCGGCATTTCCGAGAGATGAACCGCGACATCCAGACCTCACCCTTCACCGTCGTCGGCGTTGGCGACATGTCAGGCGACGTCTTCGGCAACGGCATGCTTTTGTCGGATGCGACACGGCTGATCGCCGCTTTCGACCATCGCGATATCTTCATCGATCCCGATCCGGATCTGGTGGCGTCGATGGCTGAACGCAAGCGCATGTTCGACCTGCCGCGCTCAAGCTGGCAGGACTACGACAAGACCAAGCTGTCGGAAGGCGGCGTCATCGTCTCGCGCAACCAGAAGTCGATCACCTTGCCGCCAGCGGCAGCGGCTGCCATCGGCCTTGGCAAGACGACGGCGTCACCGGTCGAGATCATGAACGCAATCCTCAAGGCGCCGGTCGATCTCCTGTGGTTCGGCGGCATCGGCACGTATCTCAGGGCTTCGACCGAGACCAATGCCGATGTCGGCGACAGGGCCAATGACGCCATTCGCGTCACCGCGCTCGACGTGCGGGCCAAGGTGATCGGAGAGGGAGCCAATCTCGGTGTGACGCAGCGCGCGCGTATCGAGTTCGGCCTTAACGGCGGCCGCTGCAACTCCGACGCCATCGACAATTCAGGCGGCGTCAACTGCTCCGACGTCGAGGTCAACATCAAGATCGCGCTGGCCTCGGCGATGCGCAAGGGATCGCTGGCAAGGCCGGCCCGCAACAAGTTGCTGGCCGAGATGACCAGCGAGGTCGGGGCACTGGTGTTGTCCAACAATTATGAGCAGACACTGGCGCTATCGGTTGCGCGCAAGCGCGGTCTTGCCGACATCGCTCACCAGAGCCGTTTCATGGCGGCGCTCGAGGGGCGCGGCCTGCTCAACCGTGCCGTGGAGACGCTGCCGTCGCCAGCGGCGCTTGCCGATCGTGAAGCGCGCGGCGAGCCGCTGACCAGGGCCGAGCTTGGCGTGCTGCTTGCCTATGCCAAGATCGTTCTGTTCTCCGACATCGTTGCCAGCGACGTGCCGGACGAGGCGCATTTCGACCGCGACCTGATGGGCTATTTCCCCGACCGCATGGCGAAGAAATACGCGGCTGAGATCCATGGCCATCGGCTGCGCCGCGAAATCATCACACGCGTCGTCGCCAACGACCTGATCAATCGCGGCGGGCCGTCCTTCGTCAACCGCCTGCAGGAGGCAACCGGACGCAGTGCCGCCGACGTGGTGCGAACCTATGCCGTGGTGCGGGACGGCTTCGCGCTGCCGGCGCTCTATCGCGAGATCGACGCGCTGGACAACCACATCGACGGACAGGTGCAGCTTGATCTCTACCAGGCGGTCAGCCGGCTGATCTACGTGACCAGCGGCTGGTACCTGAAGAACGATGCCGGCACGGCGCCGCTTGCCCAGCGCATCGCCGAGTTGCAGGACGCGCGCAAGGTGCTGGAGCCCAAGCTCATCTCGCTGCTGCCGGCCTTTTCGCGGGAACGGATCGAGGAAAAGCGGCACAGCCTGTTCAAGGGCGGTGCGTCGGAACGGCTGGCCGAGCAACTGGCGCTGACCGATGTGGCCGAACTCATCCCCGATATCGCGCTGACGGCACGGATTGCCAATGCCGATATCGTGGCGGCGGCGAAGGCGTTCTTCGCCGTCAGCGATGCTTTCCGCATTCCGCGTGTCGAGGATGCGGCACGCGCCATCTCGCCCGCCGACTATTACGATCAGCTCGCGCTGTCGCGTGCCACCGACACGATCGGCGCGGCACGGCGCGGCATCGCGGTCGCGGCGCTGACCGGACACGCCAAGGCGGCGGATCCGGTGGCGGCCTGGCTGGAAGCCGGCGCCGAACGGGTCGCGCGCATCCGCGAGCGGCTACAGGCGCTGACCGAGGGCGGGGACATCACCGTGTCGCGGCTGTCGGTGGCATCCGGCCTGATGAGCGACCTGACGGCGATGTAGAAGTCCTTGCGGAGGTTGGCGCTGCCCCTCATCCGGCTACCGCCACCTTCTCCCCGTGTAGTGACGGGGAGAAGGGAATGGGCCGGAAGTCCGGAGCCAATTTCGGGACGTCGACAATTGGCGAAATCCTCCACGACAGCGTCTTTCTCCCCGTCACCATACGGGGAGAAATGTCCGGTAGGACAATGAGGGGCGGCGCGACGCTTGTCATTTGCATGAGCATCGGAAACATGCAGACATGGCGCGCCGACACGGGCGGAGCGGGGGCCAGGGGAATCAGCATGGCGGTAGAGACAGTGCAGCGAGCGTCAGGGCGCGGCATCTGGGGATGGATGTTGTTCGACTGGGCGGCGCAGCCGTTCTTCACGGTCGTCACCACCTTCATTTTCGGCCCTTATTTCGTCTCGCGCATGGCCAGCGACCCGGAAACCGGCCAGGCCGCCTGGGGCTACGGCATTGCCGCCGCCGGGCTGGTGATTGCCGTTCTGTCGCCGATCCTCGGCTCGATCGCGGACCAGACCGGCCCGCGCAAACCGTGGATCGCCTTCTTCGCCACCATCAAGATCACCAGCCTTTGCCTGCTGTGGTTCGCGGCACCCGGCTCAAATCTTTTCCTGGTGGTGCTGTTCTTCTCGCTGGCCTCGGTAGCGGCGGAATTCTCGACCGTGTTCAACGATTCCATGATGCCGCGGCTGGTGCCGAAGAGCGAGATCGGCCGCATCTCCAACATGGCCTGGGGCCTTGGTTATCTCGGCGGCATGATCGCCCTGATCTTCGTCGTCACTTGCCTGGCTGGTTCTTCCGAGACCGGCAAGACCATTATTGGCATCGACCCGCTCTTTGGGCTCGACCCGAAGCTTGGCGAGGATGCGCGCGCTACCGGGCCGCTGTCGGCTGGCTGGTACTTCCTGTTCATCCTGCCGATGTTCTTCTTCACCCCGGACGCTATCAAGGGGTTGCCGATCGGACCGGCGGTGCGGGAGGGGTTGGCGGAGCTCAAGGTAACACTGGGTGAAGTGCGCAAGCGCAGCGGCATCTTCCGCTTTCTCGTGGCTCGGATGATCTATCAGGACGGCGTCAACGCGCTGCTGGCACTGGGCGGCACGTTTGCCGCGGCGATGTTCCACTGGTCGATCACCGAGATCGGTATTTTCGGCATCATCCTCAACGTTGTCGCCATCTTCGGCTGCCTTGCCGCGGCCCGTCTCGACACGGCGCTCGGCTCCAAGGTGATCGTGCTGATTTCGCTCGTGCTGCTCAGCATCGCCACGGTCGGCATCGTCTCGACCGGGCCGGGCTACACGCTGTTCGGCCTCTGGCAGATGCCTGGCCCCGACAGCGGCGGGCTGTTCGGCACGGCGGCGGAAAAAGCGTACATCTTCTTTGGCCTGCTGATCGGCGTCGCCTTCGGTCCCGTGCAGGCGTCGTCACGCTCCTACATGGCGCGCAGCGTCACCGCCGCCGAATCCGGCCGCTATTTCGGCATCTACGCGCTGGCCGGCCGGGCAACCAGTTTCCTGGCGCCGTTCATGGTGGCGACGGTCACGCTTGCCACAGGTTCGTCACGGCTCGGCATGGCGGTGATCGTGCTGTTTCTAGGCGTCGGCATGGCGATCCTGCTGCGCACGCCATATCCGGCGGATCGACCAGTGGAGTGAGTTTCTTCCTTCTCCCCCCTGTGGGAGAAGGTGTCACCGAAGGCGACGGATGAGGGATGTTCCAGGGAATACCGACGTCTTATCCCGCTGGAACACCCCTTATCCGTCTCGGCGCTGCGCGCCGATCCACCTTCTCCCACAGGGGGAGAAGGAAATGCGCGTCGCGCAGGGCGTTTAATGCCTGAAATGTCTCACGCCGGTAAATACCATGGCGATGCCATGTTCATCGGCGGCGGCGATGACATCCTTGTCGTTCATCGAGCCGCCCGGCTGGATGACGGCTGTGGCGCCGGCGGCGATCGCCGACAAGAGACCATCGGCGAAGGGGAAGAAGGCGTCGGAGGCAACAACCGAGCCCTTGGTCAGCGGCTCCGCCAGACCTGCCGTCTCAGCCGCGTCGAGCGCCTTGCGAGCGGCGATGCGCGAGGAATCGACCCGGCTCATCTGGCCAGCGCCGATGCCGACGGTAGCGCCGTCCCTGGCGTAGACGATGGCGTTCGATTTGACATGCTTGGCAATGCGGAAGGCGAATCTCAGGTCCGCCATCTCAGCCGGAGTCGGCGCGCGTTTGGTCACGACTTTCAGTTCGAGATCGTCGATCACCGCATTGTCACGTGACTGGACAAGCAGGCCCCCGGCGACGGACTTGACCGTGGTGCCGGCGGCGCGCGGATCGGGCAAGCCGCCGGTAACCAGCAAGCGCAGGTTCTTCTTCGCGGCGACGATGCGCATCGCTTCTTCCGACGCGTCAGGCGCGATGATGACTTCGGTGAAGGTCTTGACGATCTCCTCGGCAGCCTCGGCGTCGAGCGCGCGGTTCATGGCGATGATGCCGCCAAAGGCCGAGACGGGGTCGCAGGCCAGCGCCTTGGCATAGGCTGCCTTCAGCGACGTGGCTTCGGCGACGCCGCAGGGGTTGGCATGCTTGATGATGGCGACAGCGGCGCAACGTGCCGGGTCGAACTCACCGGCCAGTTCGAAGGCGGCGTCGGTGTCGTTGATGTTGTTGTAGGACAGTTGCTTGCCCTGCAGCTGGCGCGCTGTCGCGACACCCGGCCGCTTGTCGCCGTTGACATAGAAGCCAGCGCCCTGGTGCGGGTTTTCACCGTAGCGCATCACCGAGTCCAGCCTGCCGCCGAAGGCGCGCCAGGTCGGGTGTTCGATTTCCAGCGCCTCGGCGAACCAGCCCGAGATCGCCGTGTCATAGGTGGCGGTGCGGGCAAAGGCCTTGGCGGCCAGCTTCTTGCGGAAATCCAGCGACAGCGAGCCGAGGTTCATCTCCAGCGCGTTGAGCACCGAAGCATAGTCCTGCGGGTCGGTGACGATGGCGACATAGGCGTGGTTCTTGGCCGAAGCGCGGATCATCGCCGGGCCGCCGATGTCGATGTTCTCGACAATCGATGCGTAGTCGGCGCCGGAGCGGTGGACCTCTTCGAACGGATAAAGGTTGGAAACCAGCAGGTCGATCGGCTCGATCTTGTGCTTGTGCATCGCCGCGGCATGTTCGGGATCGTCACGCACGCCAAGCAGCGCGCCATGCACGGACGGGTGCAAGGTCTTGACCCGGCCGTCCATGATCTCGGGAAAGCCGGTGAGTTCGGAGACGTCGCGAACGGCGAGGCCAGCCTCGGCAATTGCCTTGGCCGTACCACCGGTCGAGACCAGCTCGACACCCGCTGCCGCCAGCGCGCGGGCGAAATCGATCAGTCCGGTCTTGTCGAAAACGGAAAGCAGCGCGCGGCGGACCGGAACGAGATCGGGAGCTGGAATGTTCTTGGCGGCGACGGCCATGGCTGGCGGCCTTTCACGGCTGGTGTGGAGGATGCCCGCGCCGTAGCACATGACGCCGGGAAATCAAACGGCGGTCAGGCGGGTAAGGCGTTCAATTCGCCACGCCATTGCGCCAGACGTGCCTGGAGCGCTGCTCCCGCCGGCGCCTCGTCGGCGTCGAATTGCTCCAGTTCCTCGAAAATCAGGTCACTGGCGCCGCGGTTGTTCCAAGCTGCCTGCAGGTCCCTTGAAGGATGGCTGCCTAGCCCCAGCGTAAACCGAAACCGGTTTTGCAGCTTGCTCAAATCCGGCGTGTAGCCGACCCACTTCTGGTCGGTCCCATCGAAGTGCAAGGCATATATGCCGGCGGCAACCTTGCGCTTCTTGTAGGCGGCAAGGGCAGCCTTCCTGTCTGTTGTCTTCATTTGCCAACCTCTCTGCCGCGAGCCTGTAGACAAGATCGCCAGTTCTGTCAATTTTACCCGGGTAAAATTGACAGAACTGGCGATGCGAGATAGGAAGGTTGGATCAGGTTGGAGCCATGATGTCCGAGCCGTCCGGCAGACGCTACACAGCTTTCGAAGGCAATTCCGTGCTCTTGACGGGAGCGCTGATCGACGTCGCATTGGCCATAAGATCAAAGAAGCCGCGAGCCGATCTGGCGCCGATACTGGTCTTCGATGACGCGACGGGCGCGGTTGTCGATCTGGACCTGCGTGGATCCGACGCCGAGATCGCTGGCCGGCTCGCCGCGTCGGACGACCCACGGGAGACGGTGTCCGAAACAGCGCCACGGCCGTCACGCGGCAGGAGCGGGGCCGATGCGCGCGTGCGTGGCAGGCCCAAGCTTGGCGTCGTGGCACGCGAGGTCACGCTGTTGCCAAGGCAATGGGAATGGCTGGCTTCGCAGCCGGGTGGCGCATCCCAGGCATTGCGCCGTCTTGTGGACGAGAAACGGCGTTCGGGCGCCGGGCAAGGCCTGATGCGAACGGCCCGCGAAGCGGCCTACCGCTTCATGTCGGCCACGGCCGGCAATCTGCCGGGATTCGAGGAGGCGGTTCGGGCCCTGTTCGCGGGTGACGAGCAGCGGTTCGAGCGGCGGACCGAGCCATGGCCAGCCGACATAAGGGCTTATGCATTGAAGCTCGCGGCGCCCGGGCTTTCACCGCCGAAGGCTTAACCCCCCGGGGCGGAAAGGCCAGCTTTCGGCAGCCGCTCAGTTGTTTTCGAGATAACCAGCGATGGTTGTCCGCGTCAGCTGCCAGTGGACCTCGGATACGTCCGATGCCTTGAAGGCAAGCACGATCTGCCGGCTGCGGCGCGGACCGCCGAGCCCGGCGAAATAGATGGATTCCTCGACCTCGGCGGCCACCTCACTTGAGGTAAACACCCAGGTGTCGGCCTCGTCGGCCGTCAGCACCAGGCGATCGTGTTCATCCTGGAACAGGTTGATGTCGGGATGGATATGGAAGCGCACGGTGATGAAATCGCGGCCATTGTTGCGGACTGCCGCGCCACCCGGCCGTTGGAACCGGTCCCTGCCGGTCAGCACGTTTCCATTCGTCGACAGCTTCATCTCGCGCTCATGCAAAAAGCCGAAGCGCGCGGCATAGCCGTCATGGCGGGCGATGAAACCCTGCACGCCCTTCTGGTCGATACGCTTGCACTGGACATGCTGGGGGCCGCCGATCAGTGGTGTGCCGAGCAGGTCGTTGACCCGCAGCGAATGGCTGAAGCGCGCCGAAGACGTGTCGTTGATCGTGGCGGTCGAGTGCGCGGCGGTGGCGCGGGCCAGCGGCCGGAATTCAGCGGCGCCATAGGTGTCGATGCCGGCATTGACGATGTAGTGCTGGCGGCCCGACGACAGCTCGAAGGCCAGACAGCCGGCGTGCGCCGCATTGGAGACGTCGACCGGCGGCGGCAGCCCGGTGTCGGCGATCACAGTCACACCGCCCATCGACAGGCGTTCATAGCCGGAATGCGGCGCGTGCAGCAGAGGCGCGCCGGCGGTGTCGTCGTGACGCAGGATGGTGGCGATGCGGTCATGGATGGTTGCGCCCATGCCGTTGAAGCGGGCAAGGCTGCCATCCTGGTGGCGGAAGAAGCGCAGCGCCGGCAGCATCCGGTCGATGGCGCCGATCAGTGCTTGCGGCGGCGTTTCCGCCTGGTTGGCATAGGTCTGGCGCAGCGGCAAAAGGTCGGCGAGGATTTCCAGCACCGCCATCGGATTGCGCGAGATATGGCCGCCATCCGGCAGGATCTGGCGGTCGAGTTCATCAGCAAGGTGTCGGGTCGCACCACGCAGCGCCGATGCCGGTGCCGGCAGCGACAGGGCAGCGAAGGCCAGCGCGATGCGGGCGCGCAGCCTGTCCTTGCCATCAGGCATTTCGCGCGCCATCGACCTGAGATAGCGGATCTGCACGGCCAGCGATTTCAGGAAGGCGCGGTAGAACGGAAACTCGGCGCCCTGCAGCACCACGGAGGAATGCTGCAGCCAGGCGATGATGCGCTTGGCGGTCGTGCCGGGCTCCCAGGCGATGCCGGAAATATGGCTGCCATGCATGGCGATCCAGTCGGAAACCAGGGCGCGGGCATTGGCCGCGGCCAGTTCCGTGCCGGCGGCGCGCATGTGACGCAGCCAGCGAAAGCCATGCAGCGTCTTTTGCCAACCGCGATTGGGCACGTTGATCTGGAAAGGTGACTTGCCGCCGGTCTCGACCAGGTGTCCCGACAGGGGATAGCGGCCGTAGTAGATCTCAAGCGCGATCTGCGGATCGGCCAGACGCAGGTCCGGCGGTGCGATCAGGACGCGCTCGGGTGTGCGGCCGGAATAGCGCCAACGATAGATTGGCCCAGCACGCAGGCGCCGGCGCGTCTTGCGCCAGAACTCCTTCGCGACAAGCGTCCATAGACGCGTCGTGCTGCCGGCCGCGAGTGCCAAAACCCCTCCTCATCGTCCTATACCCCGGGGCAAGTTTATATGATTCAAGAACTTATGCGAAGGCGTATTCCATGAAGCCAGGGTGGTTCACCCTGATTTGACCGCGATGCTCCCCAAAAAAGTCAGCAACTCCTTGCGGTTAACGCATTTGCTAGGGGGCAAGCCATTTCCTTGTAGCCGGGCTCTGCTTTGCAGCCGCGGGCATTTAGCCGGCTCTGCGCATCCGGGCAGCGAAGAAGCCGTCGAGGCCGGAGCGCTCGGGCGAACCCTGGTCCAGATCGGCGGGCGTCGTGCGCAGCGTGCCTTGTGGCGTCAGGAAGGGATCGATGCCTTCGATCTCGCCTTGCCGCAGCGGATCGTCGGCGACCAGCTTCGTCTGCTTGAGGAAGGCGCGATGCAGGTCTTCGCCTTCGATCGGATCGAGCGAACAATTGGAAAAGACGATCCTGCCGCCGGGCTTGACCAGCGTCACGGCGCGGGCCAGCAACCGCCGCTGCAGGTCGGCGAGCTTTTCGACATCGGCCGGCGTCTTTGTCCACGGCACATCAGGATGCCGGCGTACCGTGCCGGTCGACGAGCAGGGCGCGTCGAGAAGCACGGCGTCGAACAGCTCTTCCGGCTGGTACTTGAGCAAATCGGCCTGGACGATGTCGGCTGGCAGGCCGAGCCTTTCGAGGTTCTGCGTCAGCCGCGCGAGCCGGTTCTTCGAGGTATCGACGGCTGTGACCCTGGCGCCGGCGAGAATGAGCTGCGCTGTCTTGCCGCCAGGGGCGGCGCAGAGATCGGCAACACGCAATCCCTTGATGTCGCCGAACAGCCGTGCCGGAAGACTGGCTGCTGCATCCTGAACCCACCATGCGCCCTCGGCGAAGCCTGGCAGTTCGGTCACGGCACCAGCCAGTTTTTCCACCCGGATTGTGCCGGTTGGCAGGACGAAGCCGCCAAGCCGCTCGGCCCAGAGTTCCGGGTCGGCCTTGGCAGAGAAATCGACCGGCGCCTCATGACGATGCGCGGAAAGGATCTCTCCGGCCCTGGCCGCGCCATAGGTGGCCTTCAGCCGGTCGGAAAACCATTTGGGCGCTTCATCGGTGGCAGCCAGGGCCGCAGGCAATTCCGTCTCCTTGACGCGCGCAAGCGTGCGCAAGACGCCGTTGACGAGGCCGGAAAAACGCACCGTGCGCGGATCGGACTTGGCGTGGGTCACGGCAAGGTCGACGGCGGCGCTGTCTGGAATGTCGAGGAACAGGATCTGCGCCGCCGCGACATGCAATATGTGCGACAGCGCCGTGGCGTTGGGCGGCAGTGGCTTTTCCAGGCGCCGCGCCAGCAGCCCTGATATGGTCATGCGGTAGCGCAAGGCGGTGACGAGTATGGCCCTAACCAGGCCACGGTCGCGCAGATCGAGCGCCTTGTACTGCGGATGGCCGTTCTCGTGGTCGGTCAGCCCGTCGAGCGGCGTTCTGGCGTCAATGACGGCGGCCAGCAGGCGCGCGGCCGCCTTGCGCGCTGCCAGGCCGGCAACGAATTCACCGTCGTCTTTGTGCTGGTTATCGCCAGAACCCGTGCGTCGTGGCGCCTTGTCCGCCATGCTCACGACCACCGGCCTTTGGGCCCGGTCGGATTGCGCCCCCATGGATTGGGCTTCGGCTTCTCTGCCTGTGCCGGCTGCTCGGGCTGTGCTGCCTGGCCCCACGGTCCGGACGGCTGCTGCATGTCCGCCTGCCGTGGCGCCGGGGCCCGGCGCGAGGCGGCCTGGCTGTTGTTGCCGGCCATGTCGCGCGCCATCGCCTGCAAGGCGGCGATGCGGTTGTCGGTGCTGGGGTGGGTGGAAAACAGATTGTCCATGCGCTCGCCGGAAAGAGGATTGATGATGAAGAGGTGGGCGGTTGCCGGATTGCGCTCGGCATCGGGGTTGCGGATGCGTTCGGCGCCACAGGCGATCTTGTCAAGCGCCGATGCGAGCCAGAGCGGGTGTCCACAGATTTCGGCGCCGCGCCGGTCGGCCTCGTACTCGCGGGTGCGACTGACCGCCATCTGCACGATCATGGCGGCGAAAGGCGCAACGATCATGGCCACCAGCACGCCGACAAAGCCGAACTTATTGTTGTTGTTGTCGCGGTTGCCGCCGAAGAAGAAGGCGAAATTGCCGAGCATCGAGATCGCGCCGGCAAGGGTGGCGACCATCGTCATAGTCAAGGTGTCGCGATGCTGCACATGGGCGAGTTCGTGCGCCATCACGGCAGCGACCTCCTCATGCGTGAGCGCCTGCAGCAGGCCGGTGGAAGCTGCGACCGCCGCGTTTTGCGGGTTGCGCCCGGTGGCGAAGGCGTTCGGCTGCGGATTGTCGATCAGGTATGTCCTGGGCATCGGCAGGCCGGCGCGCTGGGCGAGGCCCTGTACGATCGCGTAATATTCGGGCGCGTTGTTGGCGTCGACCTCAACGGCGCGGTTCATCGACAGCACCATCTTGTCGGCATTCCAGTAGCTGAACAGGTTGGTGCCGGCGGCGACGACCAGCGCGATCATCATGCCGCCGGTGCCGCCGATGAGGAAGCCAACGCCCATGAACAACGCGGTCATCACGGCGAGAAGCATGGCGGTGCGGATGGTATTCATCGTCGGCTCCTGTTCAGAGGATGGCGAATAGGGGTCGATCCTTGCGAGGTCATCGCTATATGATGGGAAACGCCAGTTCCTGTTTCAATCCGCCGGGAATATCGCATGAACGACGAAACCAGTAAAACCGCCGCCGGTGTCGACAACGAGGCACCGCAAAAGGCGCTGACACCGGAGGCTCGCCGCGCGCTGGCGGAAGCCGAGGCACGGCGCGCGGATTATCGCCAGCACGAAGCCGCGCTGCCGAAGGAGATCGGCGGCCGTGGCGGCAAGGAGCCTGGCCGCTACGGCGACTGGGAGGTCAAAGGCCTGACCAGCGATTTCTAGAAGCCGAGAAGTCTAGGAAGCCGCCGCGCTTTGCATCCGCTCCAGGCCAACGCGGCCCTGCGCATCTGTCACGGCGCGCAGGTTGCTGTAGTCGAAGATCGTGGCGTGCGACGTGTCCATCTTGTGCTGATGTGTCGCGGTGACCACGGCCACCGTGGCGCCAGCCGCCTCGGCCGCCTCGATGCCGGGAACCGCATCCTCGAAAACCAGGCAGTCGCGTGGATCGAAGCCGAGCCGCTCGGCGCCCAGCCGAAAACAGTCGGGCGCCGGCTTGCCATGCAGCACGTCCTCGCCGGTAATCATCGTGGCTGGAAGCGGAATGCCAACCGCCTCGATCCGCCGCAGGGCCAGCGCGCGCGGCGATGAGGTGACGATCGCCCAGCGCCGCGGCGGCAACGAAGCCAGGAAAGCCGCGGCGCCCGCAAGGGCGTGGATGCCCTCGACGTCGGCGATTTCGGCGCGGGAAATCTCGTCCGCCTCATGCTGGGGGTCGACGCCCGGAAGCGCCAGGCGGCGGACGGTCTCGATCGCCCTTATGCCATGCATCGTCGGCAGGAAAGCCGCCACGTCGAGGCCATGCCGGATCGCCCATGCGGTCCAAACACGCTCGGCGGCGGCGATCGAATTGAGCAACGTGCCGTCCATATCGAACAGGAAGGCCGCGAATTTTCTGCCAGCGAACATGAGTTTCCTTGATTGCCGGGGGCGCCTGACGCGTCGGCCGAAAGTATCGTTCGGGGATCGGTATGGAAAGGGCGAGCCGGCCTTTTCAATCGAGCCAGGGAACCACGGCAGCCCTACGACGTTTGACCGAAACTGCTTTCCGCGACAATCGAAAGGGGACCGCGATGCTGATCCGGCTCGGCTATGAAATCGCCATCGAATGCACCGAAGCTACCCCGGTGATTTCGCTGCTCGACATCCATAAGGACCGGCAGGCCGATATCAAGCGGCAGACGCGGGTGCTGACGTCGCCCTCGGTCCCGGCCACCGTCTATCATGACCTTCACGGCAATGCCTGCCGCCGCTTCACTGCGCCCGCCGGCGGATTTCGCATTCTCTATGATGCTGTTATCGAGGACAGCGGCGAGACTGACGCTGTCAATACATTGGCCAGGGAAGTGCCGGTGGCGGACTTGCCGGACGAAGTTCTCGGCTATCTCCTAGGCAGCCGCTATTGCGAAACGGATCATCTGAGTGGGCTGGCCTGGCAACTTTTCGGCCACCTGCCGTCCGGCTGGGCGCGGGTTCAGGCGATCGTCGACTATGTCCACAACCGCCTGTCCTTCGGTTATGGCTATGCACGTCCGACGCGCACGGCGGCGCAGGCGCATGAAGAGCGGGTTGGCGTCTGCCGCGACTTCGCCCATCTGGCGATCACACTTTGCCGCTGCATGAACATCCCGGCCCGCTATGTGAATGGCTATCTCGGCGACATCGCCGTGCCGGTCGACCCGGCGCCGATGGATTTTTCGGCATGGATGGAAGTGTTCCTCGACGGCAAATGGTACACGTTTGACGCTCGCCACAACACGCCGAGAGTGGGCCGCGTGGTCATCGCGCGCGGACGCGACGCCACAGACGTGCCGCTGCTGCACAGTTTCGGCCCGCATCGGCTCAGCCTGTTCAAGGTCTGGACCTACGAGCAGGAGGGCAACCTGTTCAACCCGCCCTATCACGGCATCGACCGGACGGTCAGCGCTCAGATGCTCGCCTAGGGCCCTTTGATATTCAGGGGAGGTCGACCTGAGAGGGCTTTGCAAGGCTAAGCGTTGCACACGAGAGCTCATTTCGGGTGACCAACGTCAGCGTTGAGTCACTTCCCTGATATAAAGGATCGCCCAGCCCATCCCCATACCAAGAACAGCGCCGTGAAGGGCCTACGTGTGCAAGAGTGGGTGGCCAATGCAGTAATTGAATCGGACGCCGGATATGAACGTCGATGCGCTATAACCAATAATTTCACCCAGCGTGGCGCCAATCAATGCGCTGATGATGTAGCTAATTCGCGCAGTCATAAGCCACTTTCATGCAAAATGGCGACGCCGCAACTGCACACCCATCGATATTCTGCCAGCCAAGGACGCCAGCAATCCTGGGACAACTGATCGACTACGGCACAGGCACCCTGTGCCGTAACAAGACGTTGCCTGACGCCGGACGAACGCCTCAGTCTGGGTATGGTGAGTGACAGGTAAACGCGGGCGAGAACGCGTTATGGCGTTTACCAATAGTTCACCTTCTTGTTCAGTGAAAACCAACAAAAACAACCCTTTGAGGCTGGCGACCCCGACCTTGGCCGGATCGGCGGCATATCCGGCTGGAATCCTGCATTGACCCTGACGGCGACGAGGCCGAGGCATGCGGAGACTGAAGAATGCGAAATTACGGGGGTCTTGTTCACACGGTCGGCGGGTTCGCCAGACATAGCGGTGGAAATTTCGCGGTTCTGTTCGGGCTTGCTGCCTCGGTCTTGGCGCTGGGGGCTGGCTTCTCCGTCAACGTGTCCCAGCTCTACAATGCCAGATCGAGCCTGCAGGGCGTTGTCGATGCCGCGGTGACGTCGACAGCGCGTGATCTGACGACCGGCGTCATCAAGGAAACCGACGCCAACAAATCGGTACAGAATTTTCTCGACGCCAACAGCACCGCGGGCATACTGGAGGCCAATCAGATCGTTCTCGACAAGCTGACGCTCGACAAGACGGCCAATACTGTCCAGGCGGACGTTCATGTCGACGTCGCCTTGTATTTTCCGATTTTCGGCTTGGGCGACAAGCAACGTGTCACGGCCTCCACGACGTCGCTCTATTCGGACAAGACGATCGAGGTGGCCATGATGCTCGACGTCACCGGCTCAATGGCGGGTCAAAAGATCAAGGACCTGAGGACGGCCGCAAGCAATGCGGTGGACAGTTTCATAGGCAACCAGGATCCGAGCAAACCGCGCGTGCGCGTGTCCATCGTGCCTTACGCCAACTCGGTCAATGCCGGTGCGCTTGCCGCCAGTAGCGTCTATGTCGAAACAAACGTCAGCCAGCGCAAGCAGGCGCCGGGCAACGCCAGTGCGCAACCAGCGTCCGTCTCCGCGAGCTACGGCAACTGCGCCACCGAACGTAAGGGCGCGGACCAGTATTCCGACGCAGGCCCGGCCTCCAGCATGGTCAATCGGGATTTCTGGCTGTCGCAATTTGCCAAGGATTCCGGCACCGCCGCCTGCCCGGTCGCGACCCTTGTGCCGTTGACGGCCGACCCCGCCGCGCTCAAGAACGTCATCAAGAACCTTGTCGCATCGGGCGGCACCGCCGGACATGTCGGCGTGCAATGGGCCTGGTACATGCTCTCGGAAAACTGGGGCAGCGTGATGAAGGCCTCGGAGCGGCCAGCCAAGATGGATCCGAAGAAGGTCGCGAAATACGCGATTCTGATGACCGATGGCGAGTTCAACCTGTCCTATTTCGACGCCACTGACGCCAGCGATGTCTACAATAGCGCAGGCAAGGAGCCGACCCGCACGGCGGCAAAGAAGCTCTGCGCCGCCATGCGTGCCAAGGGCATCGAGATATTCACGATCGGCTTTAAACTCGACGAGGCGAATGCAGTCACAACGTTGCAGGATTGCGCCAATCCCGACACTGGCTCGGTCAAGCATTTTTATCAGGCGGCCAATGGCGGCGAGCTGGACTCAGCCTTTCAGACCATTGCGCGAAACATCGAAACCCTGGCGCTTACAAAGTAAGTTCCAGAAAAGGAAAAGGCCGCCGCTTCTTTCGAAGCCGGCGGCCTTCCGTGTTTCCGTCCGTGGCGCGGCCCATGGCGATGACCGTTGGGTCACCCGCCGCGCATCTCGCGCCTTAACGGGAAGACTGCTTCCCGAAAGTGCAATCCGCTGAGGCCACGTTCTGGAAAACGAAATCACTCGACATCGGATCACCTCCTTTCGATTTGTTGAACACATGCTCAAGGTGGGGTGTTTCGCTCGCTTTGGCAAGAGCGACTGTCCGGGCCTGCCCGCCGCGGCATATCAATGCCGCCCTGGTGTGCCCTGATTGAAACAGTTGCCTGGCGCGGAGCAGGCTGTTCGCCGATTCTCGCTGGATGGCGAGCGATATCGCGGAGTGGGTTGCGGCTGGCCGGCCAAACAGCCAAAATCACACTTCGGGCCGCGGACAATCGACCCGTGGGGAGGAAATATGGATGCAGCCGACAAAGCAGCACGCATCGTCCGGACGGTCGTCCAGGCACTGAAGCCCGGTTTCGCGGTCAGGCTGTGGACCGGCGAGCGGATTGGCCCCGCCAGCGGCCCGGTGCTTGCCATCAACGATCAGGACATCGTTTGGCAATTGGTCCGCCGGCCGCAATTCTCGACACTGGTCGAAATGTGGATTGCCAAGACGATCGACGTGGAAGGCGGGTCGCTGTTCGATGTCTACGCGTTGCCTTCAAAGGGCAAGCTGCGGTTCAAGGCCTTGCCAAAGCTGGCGATGCTGCGCGACCTGCCGGCGGTGCTGTTCTCGCGAAGGCGGATGACACAACGGGCCGATCTTGCCGGGCAAAATCCCTTCGTCAGCGGCTCGAACAAGCAAGCCATCCAGCATCATTACGACATCTCGAACGCGTTCTACCGGCTCTTCCTCGACGAGCGCATGGTCTACACCTGCGCCTATTTCACCGACTTCGCCAACGACATCGATCAGGCGCAGACCGACAAGCTCGAACATATCTGCCGCAAGCTCAGGCTGAAGCCGGGCGACCGGCTGCTCGACATCGGCTGCGGCTGGGGAGCGATGCTGATCTATGCCGCCAAGCACCATGGCGTCATCGGCCATGGCGTGTCGCTGTCGGAGGAGCAGACCCGGCTGGCGCGCGAGCGCATCCGTGCCGAGGGTCTTGAGGGCAGGATCACCATCGACATCAAGTCCTATACCGAACTCGACGGCAGCTACGACAAGATCTCGTCAATCGGCATGTTTGAAGCGGTGGGTCTCGCCAACCACGCGACCTACTTCTCCACCATCCACCGCCTGCTCAAGCCGGGCGGCATCTACCTGCACCACGCCATCACACGGCGTGGCAAGGGCGACAGGAAGAAGACCTTGCGCAAGGGGGCCGAATACAAGGCGCTGATCAAATACATTTTCCCGGGCGGCGAGGTCGACACGATCGGCATGACGCTCGGCAATCTCGAAGCGCATGGCTTCCTTGTCCACGACGTCGAGAATTTACGCGAGCACTACGCCCGTACCTGCCGGTTGTGGGCCGAGCGGCTGCGTGCGCGGTTCGACGAAGCGATCGCCGAGGTGGGTGAGCCCAGGGCGCGGCTCTGGCTACTCTATCTCACCGGCTGCTCGATCACTTTCGAACGCGCCTCGGCGCAGATTTTCCAGACCGTCGTCACCAAGCGGGCGCGAGGCCTGAGTGGACTGCCGCCGACGCGGGCGGACCTTTACCGTTAACGCCGGGCACCCGGTTCCCAACGCATTCGGCAAAGCATTGAGAATTGCAACAAGGGCGAGCGGCACTTGCGGCATGCCGCCCGCCATCATCTCACTCGGCGAGGCCGAGTGAGATGATGTGGGCCGCCGAAGCAGGGATTTTCGACTTGTCCTTGATCTCGATGATCAGGCGTGGATTGCTTTCGAGCTTGGCCAGCGCGGCAAAGACGGAGCGCCATTGGATCGTGCCTTCGCCGAGGCTCCAGTGGCGATCGGCATAGCCGTCGGCATCCTGCAGATGGATGTGCCGCAATTGGTTGCCGGCAGCGTGGACATAGTAATCGACCGGCGGAGCGCCGGTCGAGCCATGCGCGTAATAGGCATGGCCGGTATCGATCGACACGGCGACGGCCGGGGAATTGAAACTGTCGGCCAATGCCACGCGGATATGCGGGTCCTTATCCTCGATGTTCTCGATGACCATGGTGCAGCCGATGTCCTCGGCCCGCCGCACGGCGTCGCGCAACGTCATGTGGGTGTATTCGATGATTTTTTCGCGCTCGCCGCGATTGTTGTCGAGGTTGTTGTAGGACCAGGTCGTATAGGGGCTGTGAATTACCATATGCGTTGCGCCGATGGCGGCGCAGACATCCATGCCTTGCAACAGGCGTTTGCTGACCACGTCGCGGATCTCAGGGTCCTGCGATGCGATGGTGAAACCCCAGAAAGGCCCATGAATCCCGAGCCGGCCTTCGTGGCCGTCGAGAAGCTTCCTGGTGCGGGCGGCAAGTGGCGCCCAATCGCCGTTCAGAACCTCGGCATCAACGAAGCTCTGCAATTCCAAGTCACGCTGCTTTTCGAGAAGCCAGCCGCGATGGATTTCGAGATCGTCGAGGGTCATGGCAGCGCCAAGAATGGGCAGGGACGTCATTGGTGCTCCGATTGATTGATTGGATTTGAAACTTGCTGGACAACGCGACGGGGAGGGTCGCGCCGGGATTGTATGGCGCCGCTTTCTGTCATGCGTATTACAGGCGCGAAGAGATTTCCGCAGAGGCCGCCCGGGCCATGCTGAGGGTGAGCGCTCCGATGCTCGGGAAGCCAGGCAAGGCTGAGCAATCGATTGCTGTTGATACGGCCCGGCCCGACCCGCGATGACAGCGAAGCGCTACCCAGCGAGCGAACGCGCCGGATAGCGATTGCGTTGTGCGGTGGAGCCTGCGGACGCGGGAGACCGCGTCAGGCCTTCTTGTTCTGCCGGTTGGCGATCAGGTCGTCGACGACAGCCGGATCGGCGAGCGTCGAGGTGTCGCCGAGCGCCGAGAAATCGTCCTCGGCGATCTTGCGCAGGATGCGGCGCATGATCTTGCCTGAGCGGGTTTTTGGCAGGCCCGGCGCGAACTGGACCTTGTCGGGCGAGGCGATGGCGCCGATCTCCTTGCGGACATGGGCGATGAGTTCCTTGCGAAGCTCCTCGCTCGGCTGCTGGCCGGCCATCAGGGTGACATAGCAATAGATGCCCTGGCCCTTGATGTCGTGAGGATAGCCAACGACGGCGGCTTCCGAAACCTTGTCGTGGCTGACCAGCGCCGATTCCACTTCCGCCGTGCCCATGCGGTGGCCGGAAACGTTGATGACGTCATCGACGCGGCCGGTGATCCAGTAATAGCCGTCAGCGTCGCGGCGGCAGCCGTCGCCGGTGAAGTACTTGCCTTTGTAGGTGGAGAAATAGGTCTGGATGAAGCGCTCATGGTCGCCGTAGACGGTGCGCATCTGGCCGGGCCAGGAATCGGTGATGCAGAGATTGCCATCGGCTGCCCCTTCCAGCACCTTGCCCTCGCCATCGACCAGCTCCGGCTTGATGCCGAAGAAGGGCCGGGTCGCAGATCCGGCCTTCAGGTCGGTCGCGCCAGGCAGCGGTGTGATCAGGATCCCGCCGGTCTCGGTCTGCCACCAGGTGTCGACGATCGGCACCTTGCCGTTGCCGACGACGTTGAAATACCACTCCCAGGCTTCCGGGTTGATCGGCTCGCCGACCGACCCCAGCACCCGCAGCGATTTGCGCGATGTCTTGGTGACATGCGCGTCGCCGGCGCCCATCAGGGCACGCAGCGCGGTCGGCGCGGTGTAGAAGATGTTGACCTTGTGCTTGTCGATGACTTCCCAGAAACGCGACTGCGAGGGGTAGTTGGGCACGCCCTCGAACATCAGCGTGGTGGCGCCGTTGGCGAGCGGCCCGTAGACGATGTAGCTGTGGCCGGTGACCCAGCCGACATCGGCGGTGCACCAGTAGATATCGCCGTCATGGTAGTCGAAGACATACTGGTGGGTCATCGAGGCGTAGACGAGATAGCCGGCGGTGGTGTGCAGCACACCCTTCGGCTTGCCGGTCGAGCCGGAGGTGTAGAGGATGAACAGCGGATCCTCCGCCTTCATCTTCTCCGGCTTGCACTCGGCTTTAACCGTCGCGACCTCGTCGTGATACCAGACGTCGCGGCCCGCAGCCCAGCCGATCTTGCCGCCGGTGCGGCGCACGACAACGACGTTCTTGACCGTCACATGGTGCTTGGCGGCGATGTCGATGGCCTTGTCGGTGTTCTCCTTCAGCGGGATCGGCTTGCCGCCGCGCAGGCCCTCGTCGGCGGTGATGACAAAAGTCGACTCGCAGTCGACGATGCGGCCGGCAAGCGCATCCGGAGAAAAGCCGCCGAAGACGATCGAATGGATGGCGCCGATACGCGTGCAGGCCAGCATCGCATAGGCTGCCTCCGGAATCATCGGCATGTAGATGGTGACGCGGTCGCCCTTCTTGACGCCGTGCTTCTTCATCACATTGGCAAGCCGGCAGACGTGCTCGTAGAGCTCGTTATAGGTGACCTTCTTGTCGTCGTAGGGATTGTCGCCTTCCCAGATGATCGCGGTCTGGTTGCCGCGCTTCTTCAGGTGCCGGTCGATGCAATTGTAGGAGACGTTGGTCTGGCCGTCCTCGAACCATTTGATCGAGACCTTGCCGTCGAAGGAGGTGTTCTTGACCTTGCTGTAGGGCTTGAACCAGTCGATCCGCTTGCCGTGCTTGGCCCAGAACTTGTCCGGGTTCTTGACGCTGTCAGCATACCATTTCAGGTAGGTGTCGTTGTCGATCAGCGCGTTTTTCTTCCACGCCGGCTGGACGCGGTGGACATGAACCTCGGACATTTCTGCACTTTCCTCCCGAACCACGCGGCCGGCTTGACCGCCGGCGGCATCGCGGCGAAGCGGCCGCGAATTCGGGCGCATTATTAACAGTTCAGCCGCGACGGCAATATTAGACATTGGGTTCGATCCGCTTTGCGCGGCGCGATGCCGCATGCGCGGGCCCCGGCCGCTATCAGCACTCGGCCACAGCCGCTGCTAACGCCATGTTTTCGCGTCTTAAACCGGTCCTTGATGAAGAAAAAATCAATAGACGGTTAAGCAACGGCGCGCACACTCTGTCGTTGGGAGGAAAGGAGACTCAACGCGAGGGGATCGCAATGCGCGACCATTCCGAAATGGAACTGATGCTCAGGGGATACGGCCTGACCACGGCCAAGATTCTCTATCATTTCCCAGACCACCCGCATCTGCTGCAGAGCTTCATCTGGCAGGACTACGACCTCGCACCGAAATTTCCGGTGCTGATCAAGTTCATCGAGTTCTGGAAGGCCAAGCTCGAGGGCCCGCTGCATTCAGTGTGCTACACGCACCAGAAGCTGATCGCGCCGAATGAATGGCGCAAGGTGGACGGCGAATTCGTGCTGCACTAGGGCGTGCCGATATTCAGGTGATGCCGGCCTGCGAAAGGCGGCTTCCTGCGCTTCCGGTGCTCACGTACGAAAAGTACGCTCCGCTCCGGTTCTCGGAAGCCACCATTCTCGGCGCGGCCTGACCTGAATCTCAACACACCCTGGTCCAATGGCGACGGTCAGACCGCCGGCGGGTTGAGCCGGGCGAAGCCTTCCTGGCGGTGGTAGGGGAAGTAGGGATAGGGCGCGGTCACCTTGCTTGCCGCGTCGAGCCTGACGATCTGATCCGATGTCAGTGCCCAGCCAACCGCGCCGAGGTTCTGGCGCAACTGCTCCTCGTTGCGGGCGCCGATGATGACGGAAGAGACGGTCGGGCGCTGCAGCAGCCAGTTGATGGCGATCTGCGGCACGGTCTTGCCAGTCTCCTGCGCCACCGCGTCGAGTGCGTCGACAACCCGGTACAGATGCTCGTCCTCGACAGGCGGCCCAAAGCTTGCCGTGTCGTGCAGCCGGCTCTTCTCCGGCACTGGCTGACCACGGCGGATCTTGCCGGTCAGGCGGCCCCAGCCAAGCGGGCTCCACACCAGTGCGCCGACGCCCTGGTCGAGGCCGAGCGGCATCAATTCCCACTCATAGTCGCGTCCGACCAGCGAATAGTAGACCTGATGCGCAACGTAGCGCGGGTAGCCGTGCCTGTCGGCTTCCGCCAGCGACTTCATCACTTGCCAGCCGGAGAAGTTGGAGACGCCGACATAGCGCAGCTTGCCGGCGCGCACGAGATCGTCCAGCGCCGACAGCACTTCCTCGATCGGGGTTGAGGCATCGAAGGCATGCAGTTGCAACAGGTCGATGTAGTCGGTGCCGAGGCGCTTGAGCGCGTCTTCAACGGCCCTGATCAGGCGCGAGCGCGAGGAGCCGTAGTCCTTCGGCCCGTCGCCCATGGGCAAAGAGGTTTTGGTCGAGATCAACACATCGTCGCGGCGGCCCTGGATGGCTTCGCCAAGCACCTGTTCGGAAGCACCATTCGAATAGACGTCGGCGGTGTCGAACAGGTTGACGCCGGCTTCGAGACAAATGTCGATCAGCCGCCGCGCCTCTTGCGCGTCGCTGTTGCCCCAGGCACCGAACAGCGGGCCGGAGCCGCCGAAGGTTCCGGCGCCGAATGAGAGCGCCGGTACCTTCAGGCCCGATGCGCCGAGACGTCGATAGTCCATGGTCTTGTCCTTTCAATCGCGAATGGTGAAATCAGGTGGTGCTGGGCCACTCAGTTCTTGATCAACAGGCTGACGGCTTCAGCCATTGCCCGGTTGCCCTTGCCGCCGGGATGCAGGTGGTCGCCGGAATCGAATTCCGGGAGCAGGCGTGTCGGATGCGCGGGATCGCGGAGCAGCAGGTCAAAGTCGGCCACCGCATCGAAGGCGCCGCTGGTCCTGATCCAGGTGTTGACCTTCTGGCGCAGGGCTTCCTTCTCAGGCGTGTAGTAGCTGTCGAGCGGGGTGCCGCTCAGCGCTCCCTCGAAGGGTGTCAATGTGCCGCCGATGATGATGAGATTGTGGGCATGCGCCTGGGCGGCGAGTTGCAGATACCCGTCGGTGAGCGCGGAAAGCGTGGGAAGTGTTTTTTCCGTGACGAAGGGCGTGCCGGGCCAGCTGATGTCGTTGATGCCGATCAACACGACCACCGCCTTCGCGCCCGGCTGCGCCAGCACGTCGCGGCCAAAGCGCGCCGATGCCTTTACGCCCATGGCATCACTCAGCAGCCTTGCGCCCGAAATGCCCGCGTTCAACACTGCCATGCGCATTGGCGCGAGGCGCTCGGCCAGCAGGTCTGGCCACCGGTTGTCGGCGTCCAGCGAGGCGCCATTGCCGTCGGTGATTGAATCGCCGATGGCGATGACGGCGCCATCATTTTCGCGAGTATCGATGAGGATTTCGTTGAGCAGGATGCGGGCGTCGGTGGTCTGCGCGGAGGTCACAGTCTCCGAGGCCGTCTGATTGCCGCTGCCGATATAGGCGGTCTGCTTGCCGTCCCAATGGAAGGTGGAGATCGGCGTTGCCTGTGGCAGATATATGGAGACCGAGAGGCTGCTCAAGGCGTCGAGAGGCAGATCCACCGGGTCGCTGATCAAAGGCGCGCCGGCGGGGATTGTTGCTTTCGCCTCGCCGCCGAAGGTCAGTATGCGATCCGTGCCGGCGATGATTTTCGAACCCTCGCCGGCGATCGCCGCGTGAGCTTCGCCGATGTCTATCGGCACATTCGCATACTCGTTTGAAAGAACGATGCGGAACCGCTTGCCGCCAACACTGATCCTGGCCGTCTGGCGAATGGTCTGGTTCTCAAGTTGCGGTGCGATCTTCACCGGCAAGGCGAAGTCGGGTCCCCATGTCGGCTGGGAGCTGGCGAGCCAGGTGCCGACCCAGGCTGGTTTTTCGCCTGACGAGGCCGGGCCGGCCGCCAACGAGGCCACCAAGGCGAGGGCAATGAGTGTCAGGTGTTTGGCTGCAAGGGTATGGCGAACTGAATTCATCATGACGGTCTCTCCTCTCGGGGTCTGCGTTCGGGTCTTTCGAGGGTGGATCTGCGCGGCCGTTACTCTATCGAGGCGGGTCCGGCAGCTGCCGGGATCAGCCGCTCTTCTTGCCTGTCCAAATGCAGCGCCAGTCCCGCCACGGCGAGTGCCGCGAGTGGCAGCAAGGCTGCGACCCAGGTGAGTGCACCGAGGCCGAGACCGTGGGCGATGACCGCGCCGCCAAGCCAGGCGCCGGCGGCATTGCCGAGATTGAAGGCGGCGATGTTGAAGGACGAGGCGAGGCTCTGGCCAGCGCCTTGCGCCTTTTCCAGCACCCACATCTGCAACGGCGCCACGGTGGCGAAAGCGGCGGCGCCAAGCAGCCCGACATAGATGACCGCCATCACCTGATTGTGGACAGCGAAGGTCATGGTGCCGAGCACCAGTGCCAGCACCACGAGGCTGCCGAGAACGGCTGGCACCAGCCAGCGGTCGGCAACCTTGCCACCGAGCAAATTGCCGGCGATGAGCCCGCCGCCGAAGACGAGCAGGATCGGCGATACGGCTGCTTCGCTGAAGCCGCTGATCTCCGTGAGCACGGGTGCGATGTAGGTGAATACGGCGAAGACGCCGGCATAGCCAAGCACGGTGGTGGCGAGACCGAGCAGGACAGGCGTGCGGCGAAGCACGGCGAGATCGGCGCTCAGGTCGCTCTTCTCGGGCGCCGTCCGGCTGCGCGGCACCAGAAGCAAGATGACGGCGAAGGCCGCTAGGCCGACAAGCGTTACCGCCCAGAAGGTCGCCCGCCAGCCGAAGGCCTGGCCGAGCCAGGTGCCGAAGGGGACGCCGAGGATATTGGCGATGGTCAGGCCTGTGAACATCAGCGCGATCGCCGAGGCCTTCCTGTTGGGTGCGACCAGCCCGGTGGCGACGACGGAGCCGACGCCGAAGAAAGTGCCATGGGCAAAGGCGGTGATGATGCGGGCGCCCATCAGCGTCCAGTAGTCGGGCGCCAGCGCACAGGCGAGATTGCCAAGCGTGAAGATCGCCATCAGCGCAAGCAGCACGGTCTTGCGTGGCCAGTTGCCGGTCGCGATGGTCAGCAGGGGCGCGCCGATGACGACGCCGAGCGCATAGCCTGAAATCAGCTGGCCGGCGGCGGAGATCGAGACGCCGAGGTCTTTGCTGACATCGATGAGCAGGCCCATGATGACGAATTCGGTGACGCCGATGCCAAAGGCACCGGCTGCGAGGGCGTAGAGAGCAAGGGGCATCGGGGTTTCCACTTCGGCGACGAGCGCCATCCGCGCCCTGACCCGGAAGATCGTGCCGCCACGCACTGTGAACCAGACTTGTCTCAGGCATACTTTCTGTGAAATAGATTCACAGATGGCCAGGCCTGACATCAACCGCTCCGGCGAGATCGAAGTGTTTACTCGCGTTGCCGCGACGGGCAGTTTTTCGGCCGCGGCGCGCGAACTGCGCATGACGCCATCGGCGGTCAGCAAGCTGATCGCGCGGCTGGAGGCGAGGCTCGGCGCGCGGCTGGTCAGCCGCTCGACACGCCGGCTGCAGCTCACGCCGGAAGGGACGGCTTTCTACGACAGCGGCCTGCGCATCCTGGCCGACATGGCAGCGGCCGAGCGTGAGGCTGCTGCGGGTGCCGCGCCACGCGGACGGCTGCGGGTCAACACCTATGTCCCGTTCGGGGTGCATCGGCTGATCCCGCTGATGCCGCGGTTCCTCAAACGCTACACGGAAATTTCGGTCGACCTGGTGCTGACCGACAGCGTCATCGACCTGATGCAGGAGCGTGCCGACATTGCCATCCGCGCCGGGCCGCTTGGCGAGTCGCGACTGGTGGCGCGCAAGCTCGGGCAAAGCCCGGTCGTCGTCGTTGCCGCGCCATCCTATCTCGAGGCGCATGGCGTGCCTCGCATTCCCGCCGATCTCGAACATCATAACCGCATGGGCTTCGGTTTCGTGCGGCATGTCGATGGCTGGCCGTTTCACGACGAGGCCGGCAACACCATCATCGTGCCGATCACCGGGAATACTCTGGTCAGCGACGGTGAGGCGATGCGGCTGATGACGCTGGCCGGGGCAGGCATCTCAAGGCTGGCGCGCTGGCATGTCGCGTCCGACATTGCCGCCGGTCGGCTGGTGCCGCTGCTCGAGGCTTTCAATCCCGGCGATGAGGAGGCGACCCATGCCGTCTATGTCGGGCAGGGCCGGCACTTGCCGGCGCGGGTGCGCGCCTTTCTCGACTTTCTGGCTGAAAACGCACGGCTGATCTGAGGCGGGTATCTCGAGAACCGCCCGGCTCCCGAGATACCTGTGTCTGACAGGCAATTATGCTTTCGGCGTGAACGGAGCCGGGCGCCGGCCCGCCGCCTGGCGTTCCAGCATCCAGCCGGGATATTCCGCCGGCAAGGCGCTGACCGCGTCGAGACGGACGAGATCGTCAGTGTCGAGTTTCACCTGGGTTGCGGCAAGGTTCTGTTCGAGTTGTTCCATCCGGCTGGCGCCGATGATGACGCTCATGACGAAGGGCTTTGCCAGGACATAGCCGAGCGCCACGGTGGCGACGCTGACATCGTGCTTCCTGGCAATCTCGCGCATGACGGCAACGGCCGCCCAGGCGCGGTCTTCGTTGACCGGAGGGAAGTTGAAGCTGGCGCGGCGGCCTTCGCCATTGCCCGGCGCGCCGGGGCCGTATTTGCCTGAAAGCAAGCCGCCGGCCATCGGCGACCAGACCATCAGCCCAAGCTTTTCCTCGTTGAGCAGCGGCACGATCTCACGCTCGAGGTCGCGGCCGGCGATCGAATAATAGGACTGGACGGTCTCGAAACGGGCAAAGCCCTTGCGGTCGGCGATGCCGAGCGCCTTGGCGATCCGCCACGCCGCCCAGTTCGAGACGCCGACGTAACGCACCTTGCCGCTGGCGACGAGATCGTCGAGCGCCCGCAAGGTTTCGTCGATCGGCGTCACTGTGTCCGTGCCATGCAACTGGTAGAGGTCGATATGGTCAAGCTGCAGCCGCTCCAGGCTGGCGTCGACCGAATCCATGATGTGGCCGCGCGAGGAGCCGCGCTGGTTCGGGCCTTCGCCCATGGCGCCGTGAGCCTTGGTGGCAATGACCACGTTCTGCCTGTTGACGCCGAGGTTCCTCAGCGACTGGCCGAGCAGGCGTTCCGACTCGCCGAAAGAGTAGACGTCCGCCGTGTCGAAGAAATTGACGCCGGCAGCGATCGAGTGGCCGACGATCTCGTCGACGCCTTTCTGGTCGAGACTGGCTATCAAGCCCCATTGGGCATTTTGCCCGGCGGCGCCGAAGGTCATGGTGCCGAGGCAAAGTTCGGAGACGAACATCCCCGTGTTTCCAAGCTGATTGTAGCGCATGGTGAAGGCTCCAGAGCAATTGTGATGACGTCAGGCAAATAAGAACGGTACGTTTCGTTTCAAGTCTTGGCGCAATTAATCTAATGAGTTGGACCAGCCTGCCAGCGGTTACCGGCTGCCGAAAATCGCCGAGCCGACCCTGACGCTGGTGGCGCCGAAGGCTATTGCCGTCTCGTAGTCGCCGGACATGCCCATCGACAGTTTCTCGATGCCAGCCTCCCGCGCCAGTTTTTCCAGCAAGGCGAAATGCGGCCCCGGGTTTTCATCCGCCGGCGGGATGCACATCAGGCCCTCGATGGCGAGGCCATGGACTTCGCGGCAGCGGGCAACGAACGCGACGGCGTCGCGGGGCTCGATGCCGGCTTTCTGAGGTTCGGATCCGGTGTTGACCTGGACGTAGAGTTTCACCATCCGGCCCTGGCGGAAAATCTCCCTGGCGAGTTCGACGGCGATCTTCTCACGGTCGACCGTCTCGATGACGTCGAACAGCGCCACGGCTTCCTTTGCCTTGTTCGACTGCAGCGGGCCGATCAGATGCAGTTCGATATCCGGAAAAGCCTGCTTCAGGTCAGGCCATTTTCCCTGCGCTTCCTGAACGCGGTTCTCGCCGAAGACGCGCTGGCCAGCCTCGATCACCGGACTGATATCGGCAGCGTCGAAGGTCTTGGAGACCGCCACCAGCGTTACCGCACCGGCCTCGCGCCGTGCCTCCTGCTCGGCGGCGGCGATCTTCGCCTTGACCGCGAGAAACTGCTGAACGGCGTCGCCCATCTCTAAATCCTGCTGTTTTGACCCGCGTTTTTGTCAGACGCGATACCCATATGGTTGACGGGTTTGCCAAACCATGGTGAACACCCGGACCACATTCCTGAACTGCCGAGCTGTCGCCCGCAGTCCGCGCATGCTTTTAAGTGAAAAACATCCCATGGCAACCGAACGATACAATCCGCGCGCATCAGAGCCCAAATGGCAGAAGGCCTGGGACTCCAGGAAGCTGTTCGAGGCACAAAACGACGATCCGCGTCCGAAATATTACGTGCTGGAGATGTTTCCCTATCCCTCCGGGAAGATCCATATCGGCCATACCCGCAACTATACGATGGGCGACGTGGTGGCGCGCTACAAGCGGGCCAAGGGCTTCAACGTGCTGCATCCGATGGGCTGGGACGCCTTCGGCATGCCTGCCGAGAATGCGGCGATGCAAAACAAGGTTCATCCCAAGGAGTGGACCTATCAGAACATCGCCACCATGCGCGAGCAGCTCAAGGTCATGGGCCTGTCGCTGGACTGGGCGCGCGAATTCGCCACCTGCGATGTCGACTATTACCACCGCCAGCAGATGCTGTTCCTCGACTTTGTCGCGAAGGGGCTGGTGACGCGCAAATCCTCCAAGGTCAACTGGGACCCGGAGGACATGACCGTGCTCGCCAACGAGCAGGTGATCGACGGGCGCGGCTGGCGCTCTGGTGTACTGGTCGAGCAGCGCGAACTGACGCAGTGGTTCTTCAAGATTACCGACTTCGCGCAGGACCTGCTGGATTCGCTCGAAGGCCTCGACGAGTGGCCTGAAAAAGTGAAGCTGATGCAGCAGAACTGGATCGGCCGTTCGGAAGGCCTGCTGGTCCGTTGGCCGCTGGCGACACCGGCCGCCGGCGAGCATGAGTTGGAAGTCTACACGACCCGGCCCGACACCATTTTCGGCGCGTCGTTCATGGCAATCGCCGCCGATCATCCGCTGGCCAGGAAGGCCGCCGAGGACAATCCGGCGCTGGCGAAGTTCATCGAAGAGGTCCGCCACATGGGCACCTCGGTGGCGGCGCTGGAAACCGCCGAGAAAAAGGGTTTCGATACCGGCATTCGCGTCGTCCATCCGTTCGACGACAGCTGGACGCTGCCTGTTTACGTCGCCAATTTCGTGCTGATGGAATATGGCACCGGCGCCATCTTCGGCTGCCCGGCGCATGACCAGCGCGATCTCGACTTCGCCAACAAATACGGCCTGCCGGTGGTGCCGGTGGTGATGCCTGACGGCGAGAACGCCTCGACCTTCCAGGTCATCGACGAAGCCTTTGTCGATGACGGCGCGATGATCAATTCGCGTTTCCTCGACGGCATGACGCCGGATGCTGCTTTCAATGAGGTCGCAAAACTGCTCGAGCAGAAGACCATAGGCAACCGGCCGATGGCCGAGCGCAAGGTGAATTTCCGCCTGCGCGACTGGGGTATTTCGCGGCAACGTTATTGGGGTTGCCCGATCCCGATGATCCATTGCGAGGATTGCGGCGTGGTGCCGGTGCCGAAGGCCGACCTGCCGGTCAGGCTGCCGGACGATGTCGAGTTCGACCGGCCAGGCAATCCGCTCGACCGTCATCCGACCTGGGGTCACGTCACATGCCCGCAATGCGGCAAGGATGCGCGCCGCGAAACCGACACGATGGATACGTTCGTCGATTCGTCCTGGTATTTCGCCCGCTTCACGGCGCCCTGGGCGCATGAGCCGACCGACCCCAAGGCGGCCAATGAATGGCTGCCGGTCGATCAGTATATTGGCGGCATCGAGCATGCGATCCTGCATCTGCTCTACTCGCGCTTCTTCACTCGCGCTATGCGCGAGGCCGGCCATGTCGATCTGGCGGAGCCGTTCAAGGGCTTGTTCACGCAAGGCATGGTCGTGCACGAGACCTATCGGATCGGCACTGCGTCAAACGGCCGCTGGCTGGCGCCGACCGAGGTGAAGTTCGAGGACGTCGACGGCAAGCGCCGCGCCATTGAAATCGCTACCGGCGAGTTCGCGGCCATCGGCCCGCTGGAAAAAATGTCGAAGTCGAAGAAGAACACGGTGAGCCCGGAAGACATCACCGATGGCTACGGCGCCGACACCGCGCGCTGGTTCATGCTGTCGGATTCGCCGCCGGAGCGCGATGTCGAGTGGACCGATGATGGCGCCGCCGGCGCGCATCGCTTCATGCAACGCATCTGGCGCTTGGTGTCGACAGCCGCCGAAACGCTGGCCAAGGTCAAGCCGGAGGCGGCAAAGGATGGCGAGGCCGGCATCGTCTCCAAGGCCGCGCACAAGATCCTGAAGGCTGTCGGCGAGGATATCGAGAAGCTCGCCTTCAACCGCGCCATCGCCCGCATCTACGAGCTGGCCAATGCGCTGACCACGCCGCTCAACGAGGCAGCCGAAGGCAAGGCAGATGCGGCGCTGCAAGGCGCTTGCCGCGAGGCCGTCGACATCCTGGTGCACCTGATCGCGCCGGTCATGCCGCACCTGGCGGAGGAGTGCTGGGAAGCGCTCGGCGGTACCGATCTGGTGGCCGAACGGCCCTGGCCGGTCTTCGATCCGGCGCTTGTCGTCGACAACGAAGTCACCTATCCGGTGCAGGTCAACGGCAAGAAGCGCGGCGATTTGACAATTGCCCGCGACGCGGACCAAGGTGCGGTCGAAAAAGCGGTTCTGGCTCTCGACTTCGTGCAGAAAGCACTTGAAGGTAAGGCTCCGCGCAAGGTGATCATCGTGCCGCAGAGGATCGTCAATGTCGTTGCCTGATCCAAACAAGACAGACGTGCCGCGTTTGCTGCGCGCGATAGCGGTTTCCAGCCTGATCGGCACGCTGGCGCTGGTGTCGGCATGCACGGTGCGGCCGCTTTATTCCAATGCGCCGCTGTCGGCCGGCTCGCAGAGCGCCAATGCCGAACTGGCCTCGATCGCCATCAAGCCGGTCAAGACGCGCTACGCCCAGCAGGTTCGCAACAACCTGATCTTCGGCTTTGGAAGAGGTGCTGGTGAACCAGCCTCGCCAGCCTATTCGCTGGACCTTGGGGTGACTGAACTGGTCGAATCCGCTGCGCTCGTGCAGGTCGGAACCGATCAGGATGAGCCGACTGCCGGTTCGGTGATGCTGACTTCAACGTATACGCTGAGCGATGCCAAGACCGGCGTCGTCATTGCGACCGGGAAGCGCTCGATCACCTCGTCCTTCGACAGGCCGCGCCAGGAATTCGCTTCCTACCGTGCACAGATCGACGCCGAGAATCGCGCGGCAAACGAACTGGCCAACGCACTTCAGCTTTCCATCGCTCAGGATCTGGCCAAGCACGGCAAGGCTGGCTAACGCCGTTCATCGTTTCGAGGAAACGCAGATCGCTTTGTCCCGTGCGGGACGGCGTTGTTTTGACGCGCGAATCGTGTCGCCGGCATGGATGCTCTGAGGCCGCTCCCCTGGCTTGTTCATGGCGGCCAGCACGACGCGATTTCTGCCCAAGAATCTTGCGCGATCGATCCGTCGGGAAGCAGCTGTTAACCACTCGCTCCCTATTGCTCAGCAGACATTGCAGCGTGAGTCTTGAGCATGGAATCCAAGCGTTTTCCTCGGGTCAATTCATGGAAGCCAGCTTCATCGGATGATCCCGAGGTAGGGCGTCTGGACGGCCCGAGCAGCAAGGCGGATGGCCCTCGCTCTGGCGTCGCCAAAGCGGGTTCACCGCCGCCGCACCTTGACCTCGGCGGCAATGAAAGCCCCGCCTGGCAAGACTATTTCTTCCTGGCGCCCAATGTGCGGTTTACGCGCACGCCGGACTATGAACCCAGCCCACGCCATCCGCCGCGCGACCAGATTGCCGCCGAGCAAAGTGAACCGCTGGCGCAGTCCGTGCCGCAAATAACCGCGCGATCGCCTTCGGCATCGCCTGCAGCCTCGTCCTCGCCGATGAAAAACCAGGGTCCTGCTGCAGGTGTTGCTCGCCCGCCCGTCGCCAACCGAGTCATCGCACCGGCCCCTGTCTCCGTTCCAGTTGGACATGCCGGCGAAAAGGCGCGGGCCGCTGTGCCAGCTGGCGTGAGAACGGCCCTGACGGCACGGACATCCATCCCGCCGGCGTCCGCCCAGGGAAGGGTGGTGACACCGGCCAAAGCGGCGGGCCGCGAGACCGCGCGCTGGCCCTATCTGTCGGATCACGTCTTCTTCGAGCTTATGGCGCCCTACATGGTCGAAGGCCCGTTGCCGGTGGCTCAGGCCGCCCCGGCTCCGCGCCCGAACGCGCCGGCCGTGGCCGGGCGGGTCGACAAGCGTCGGGCTCCCGTGGCCGACCCGACCTCGTCGTTTCGTGTCATCGAATGCCTTCCCGGCCAGCAAGCATCGCCAGCCTTGCCGGAGGTCCGCCCGGCCAACTCGAATGACGCCGCGCTTCAGCCCGCAGCGACCAGCGCGCCACGGCAAGCTGAGCGGCCGGTCATTGCTCCCGCTATCGCGCGCACCGCTGTTCCGACGCAGGCCGCGCAAGGCGTGGAGGAGGCAGGGCTGGCTCAGGCCGGGCGTCTGACCTCGCCGCTCCCCATGGTCGGCAAAATTGTGCCGGCCACCACCGGCGAGGCTTATGAGCTTCCCTCGGCGGAGCTGCTGCAACAGCCGCCGGAGGGGCAAGGCTTCTACATGTCGCAGGAGCGGCTGGAGCAGAATGCCGACCTTCTGGAAAGCGTGCTCGAGGATTTCGGCGTGCGCGGCGAGATCATCCATGTTCGGCCTGGCCCCGTCGTTACGCTCTACGAATTCGAGCCGGCGCCGGGCGTCAAATCCTCCCGCGTCATCGGGCTCGCCGATGATATCGCCCGCTCCATGTCGGCGATTTCAGCACGCGTTGCCGTCGTGCCCGGCCGCAACGTCATCGGCATAGAGCTGCCGAACGAGACACGCGAAACCGTCTATTTCCGCGAGCTGATCGAATCGCAGGGTTTCCGCAACACCAGCTGCAAGCTGGCGCTTTGCCTCGGCAAGACAATCGGCGGTGAGCCTGTCATCGCCGAGTTGGCCAAGATGCCGCACCTGCTCGTCGCCGGCACCACCGGCTCCGGCAAGTCGGTTGCCATCAACACGATGATCCTGTCGTTGCTCTACCGGCTGAAGCCGGAGGAGTGCCGGCTGATCATGGTCGACCCCAAGATGCTCGAGCTCTCTGTATACGACGGTATCCCGCATCTGCTGACGCCTGTTGTCACCGATCCCAAGAAAGCCGTCACCGCGCTCAAATGGGCCGTGCGCGAGATGGAGGACCGCTATCGCAAGATGGCGAAGCTCGGCGTGCGCAACATCGATGGCTACAACGAGCGCGCCGCCGCGGCCCGAGACAAGGGCGAGACAGTCGTCATGACCGTGCAGACCGGATTCGAAAAGGGCACTGGCGAGCCGCTTTTCGAACAGTTGGAAATCGACATGGCGCCGATGCCCTATATCGTTGTCATCGTCGACGAGATGGCCGACCTGATGATGGTCGCGGGCAAGGAGATCGAAGGCGCGATCCAGCGTCTGGCGCAGATGGCACGCGCCGCCGGCATTCACCTGATCATGGCGACGCAGCGTCCCTCGGTTGATGTCATCACCGGCACGATCAAGGCCAATTTCCCGACCCGTATTTCCTTCCAGGTGACATCCAAGATCGACAGCCGCACGATCCTGGGCGAGCAAGGCGCCGAACAGCTGCTTGGCCAGGGCGACATGCTGCACATGATGGGTGGCGGGCGTATTTCCCGCGTCCACGGTCCCTTTGTTTCCGACGCGGAGGTCGAGCATGTGGTGGCGCATCTGAAGGCGCAGGGCCGCCCCGAATATCTGGAAACCGTGACGGCTGACGAGGATGAAGAAGAGGTCGAAGCCGACGAGGGCGCGGTGTTCGACAAGGGATCGATCGCGGCCGAAGACAGCGATGCCATCTACGACGAGGCGGTCAAGGTGGTGGCGCGCGACAAGAAGTGCTCGACATCCTACATCCAGCGCCGCCTGGGCGTCGGCTACAACCGCGCCGCGTCGCTGGTCGAGCGCATGGAAAAGGAAGGCCTGGTCGGCGCGCCCAACCATGTCGGCAAACGCGAAATCATCATGGGCCGGCGACCACAGATGGCCGCGCCTGACCATGACGGCGCGGATTGATCAGCAATTGCCGTGGCGACCACAGCGTGCAAAAAGGGCCGGTTTCCCGGCCTTTTTCTATCAGGGGCACTGAGCCGATCGCCTTATCAGCCGATCGTCTGGCCGGTCTTCGCCCAGTCGGCGAGGAACTGCTCCAGGCCCTTGTCGGTCAGCGGGTGCTTGACCAGCGCCTTTAGGGTCGCCGGCGGCGCCGTTACCACATCGGCGCCGATCAGGGCAGCCTGCTTGACGTGGTTCACGGTGCGGACCGAGGCGACGAGGATCTCGGTCTCGAAATCATAATTGTCGTAGATCTGGCGGATTTCCTGGATCAGCTCCATCCCGTCGAGGCCGATATCGTCGATGCGGCCGACGAAAGGCGAGATGAACGAGGCGCCGGCCTTGGCGGCAAGCAGCGCCTGGTTGGCGGAGAAGCACAGCGTCACGTTGACCATGCGGTTCATCTCGGTGCGGATCGTCTTGCAAGCCCTCAGGCCGTCGAGCGTCAGCGGCACCTTGATGCAGACATTGTCGGCGATCTTGGCCAGAACCTTGGCTTGCTGCATCATCTCGGAATATTCGGTGGCGGTGACTTCGGCCGAGACCGGGCCCTTGACGATGTCGCAGATCTGCTTGGTGACATCGGCGATCTTGCCGCCGGATTTGAGGATCAGCGACGGGTTGGTGGTGACGCCGTCGAGCAGCCCGAGATCGTTGAGCTCACGGATATCCTTGACGTCGGCGGTATCGACAAAAAATTTCATGGCGGGTCTCCTGACGATTTCGTCGTGCTGGGGAGGGCACGTTCAGTGTTGCTCTTTGATCTAGACCAAAGTCGGGGCAAGGTCACGCACATCATGATGGAAGATTCGCCCTTTGTCGCGGCCGCCCCCGTGCTGGTGCCGATGCCGGCCGAGCGCCCCTATACCTATGCGGTGCCTGCCGGCATGCGCGTGGTGCCGGGCTCGATCGTGCGCGTGCCGCTCGGTCCGCGCCAGGTCGCGGGCATTGTCTGGGACGGCGTCGTTGAAAATATCGACGCCAAAAAGCTGCGGCCGATCGAGCAGGTTTTCGACTGCCCGCCGATCGACCGCGCCATGCGGCGCTTCGTCGACTGGGTGGCGCAATACACCCTGTCGCCGCCCGGCATGGTGGCGCGCATGCTGCTGCGGGCACCGGAGGCTTTCGATCCCGAACCCTGGATCGAAGGGCTGCAGCGCACGCTTCTGGCCCCCGACCGGATGACGGGCGCGCGAGAGCGGGTGCTGGAGACGGCGGAGGGCGGGCTTGCCTGGACGCGCTCCGGACTGGCGCACGCGGCCGGCGTGTCGTCGACGGTGATCGACGGGTTGAAGGCGCAAGGCGTGTTCGAAACCGTGATGATCCCGCCACGGCCGGTGGTGGCCGCGCCCGATCCAACTTACGCCATACCCGAACTGATGCCGGACCAGAGCGATGCAGCGCTGATGCTGCGCGCCAATGTCGCGGCCGGCGTGTTCAACGTGGCGCTGCTCGACGGCGTGACCGGGTCAGGTAAGACCGAGGTCTATTTCGAGGCGGTGGCAGCGGCGCTCGACCAGGGCAAGCAGGTGCTGATCCTGTTGCCGGAGATCGCGCTGACACATGCTTTTCTCGAACGTTTTCAGCAGCGCTTCGGCGCCAAGCCGGGCGAATGGCACTCGGATCTGCCGCCAAGAATGCGCGAACGAGTGTGGCGTCAGGTGGCGGAGGGCGGCGTGCGTGTCGTTGCCGGCGCGCGGTCGGCGCTGTTTCTGCCGTTCAAGGAGCTTGGCCTGATCGTCGTCGACGAAGAGCACGACCCCGCCTACAAGCAGGAAGACCGCGTCTTCTACAATGCACGCGACATGGCGGTGGTGCGCGGCCATCTCGGCAGCTTCCCGGTCGTGCTGGCGTCGGCGACGCCATCGGTCGAAAGCCGGGTCAACGCCCAACAAGGCAAGTATAACAGAGCGGTGCTCTCCGCCCGCTTCGCCGAGGCGGCACTGCCCGATCTCAAGACGGTTGACATGCGGCGTGCGCCGCCGGCGCGGGGCGGCTTCCTGTCGCCGGTGCTCCTCGACCATATGCGCCGGACGCTGGAGAGGCAGGAACAATCCCTGTTGTTCCTTAACCGGCGTGGCTATGCGCCGCTGACCCTGTGCCGGGTCTGCGGCCACCGCTTCGGTTGCCCGGTCTGCTCGGCATGGCTGGTCGAGCATCGTTTTCGCGGCCAGCTGGTCTGCCATCATTGCGGCCACAATGAGCGCCGCCCCGAAGCCTGCCCGGAATGCGGCACGCTCGATCATCTGGTGGCATGCGGGCCGGGCGTAGAACGCATCGCCGAGGAGGTTGTCTCGCATTTCCCCGAAGCGCGCACCATCGTGCTGTCATCAGACTTGATGGGCGGCGTGCGGCGGCTGCGGCTGGAACTGGAAGCCATCGCCAATGGCGAGGCCGATATCGTCATCGGCACCCAGTTGGTGGCCAAGGGCCATAACTTTCCCAACATGACGTTGGTCGGCGTTGTCGATGCCGATCTCGGCCTTGCCAATGGTGATCCGCGCGCGGCGGAACGCACCTTTCAATTGCTCAGCCAGGTGACCGGCCGCGCCGGCCGAACCGGCAAGAAAAGCCTCGGCCTGCTGCAGACCTTCCAGCCTGAGCATCCGGTGATGCGGGCGATCGTCTCGGGTGATGCCGAGGCCTTTTACGAACGCGAGATTTCCGAGCGGGAGCGGGCGGCGCTGCCGCCATTCGGCAGGCTGGCCGGCGTTATCGTCAGCGCGGTAACGCGGGCGGAAGCGGAGGGGCACGCACGCGGCTTGCGCCGCGTGGCGCCCGAGGCCAGCGACCTGTTCGTGCTCGGCCCGGCGGAAGCGCCGCTGTCGCTGCTCGGCGGCCGCCATCGCTTTCGCCTGCTGATCCAGGGCGAGCGGCGTGCCGACATGCAAGGGTTCATTCGTGCCATGCTGGCCAATGGACCGAAGCAGCGCGGTTCGGTCAGGGTGCAGGTCGATATCGATCCGCAGAGCTTTTTGTAAGGGCGCGGATGTCGGCTATAGGCTGTGCGGAAATTGTTGAGAGGCGGAAGCTGCCATGAAAACCCTTGGCCTGCTCGGTGGCATGAGCTGGGAATCGACTGCCATCTACTATCGGATGCTGAACGAGATCGTGCGCGAGCGGCTGGGCGGGTTGCATTCGGCCAAGCTGCTGTTGTGGTCGTTCGATTTCGCCGAGATTGCCGAGCGGCAGCATCACGGTGATTGGGACGGCGCCGGCGTGCTCCTTGCCGAGGCGGCGCGCAAGCTCGAGGCCGGCGGCGCCGAAGGCCTGCTGATCTGCACCAACACCATGCACAAGCTGGCCGACCAGGTGCAGGCAGCGGTGTCGATCCCCTTGATCCACATTGCCGACGCCACGGCCATCGCCGTCAAGCGCGCCGGCATGCAGCGGCCGGCGTTGCTGGCGACGCGCTTCACCATGGAGCAGGATTTCTACAAGGGCCGGCTTGCCGATAAATATGGCCTGCGGCCCGTGGTGCCCGATGGTGCTGGGCGCGACATGGTTCATCGCGTGATTTACGAGGAACTTTGCCAGGGCATCGTCTCGGATATCTCGAAGGCGGCCTACATCGCCGAGACCAATCGTCTGCGCGCGGAAGAGGCCGCCGACAGTGTCATCATGGGGTGCACCGAGATCACCATGCTGATCGGCCAGCAGGATTTCGACGTCCCGGTCTTCGACACGACGCGCATCCATGTCGAAGCCGCGGTCGAGTTCGCGCTGGGCGCATAGGTCTTCGGCCGAAAATCGCCAATGCTGTACTGGCGCATGCCTCGACCTTCGCTAGAATGCGCGGGATTTTCGAAGCAGGCTTTTTCGAGGGGACAAGATGGATTTTGCCTTTCCGTGGCCAATGAGCCAGGGCGAATGGGCGGCGTGGTCGAGTGCCGCCGTGACGCTGGTCTTTGGCCTGCTGATGTTTCTGGCGCCGCGCATCGGCTTCAAGATCATGCGGATTCAGGCGATCCCCGAAAAGCCGGAAGCGGTTGCCGAGGGCCGTGCCGCGATGGCCGGGTTCTATCTCGGCGTCGGCATCTGCTGCATCCTGCTTGCCCAGCCGCTGATCTATATGACGCTGGGCTTCTGCTGGCTGTTCTCCGCCTTCGGCCGTTTGCTGGCGATGATGTCGGATGGCGCCAACACGCCCTACAACTGGGTTTCCGTGGTAATCGAACTGGCGCTTGCGGGGCCGCCGCTCGCCTTTGCCTTTGGCTTTTTGCCTTGAATCCCAGCCTAATCCGGGACTTGCGATTGGACTCTGCCGCCGGATGCGACAATAGTGCCTGAAAACCATGCCGGACGATGCATTGCGGTCTTAAAATGCCTGTGCTAGACGGCAATCGACTTTCGGCCGGGGATAGCGGAAGCCGCGTCTCCGTGCTTGAAAAAATGCAGTAAGGTCAAAGATTTAGCCAGAGTTTTTGCTCGCGCCAACAATCTGCGGCCTGTCAGACAAGAGAAAAGACGGTCCGTGACCCAATCGTCATCGCCAATCTCAGGTGTCGCAGAACGCTATGCGGGTTCGCTGTTCGAACTCGCGCTGCAGGCAAATTCCGTCGCCAAGGTCGAAGCCGACCTCAACAGTTTCGAAGCGATGCTGGAAGGCAGCGCCGACCTGACCCGCCTGATCAACAGCCCGGTCTTCTCAAGCGAAGATCAGGCCAAGGCTATCGGCGCGATCGCCGACAAGGCCAAGATCACCGGGCTGACCGGCAATTTCCTGCGCGTCGTCGCCGGCAATCGCCGTCTGTTCGCCATTCCCGGCATGATCAGGGCGTTCCGCCAGATCGCAGCCGAACATCGTGGCGAGACCGCTGCTGAAGTGACGTCGGCTCACGAGCTGACCGCTGCCCAGCAGACCGAACTCAAGGCTGCGTTGAAAAGCGTTGCCGGCAAGGACGTGGCCATCACCGTCACCGTCGACCCGTCGCTGCTTGGCGGGCTGGTGGTCAAGATGGGCTCGCGCCAGATCGATACGTCGCTCAAAACCAAACTCAATTCGCTCAAGCTTGCACTGAAAGAGGTCGGCTGATGGACATCCGCGCCGCGGAAATTTCCGCAATTCTGAAAGACCAGATCAAGAATTTCGGCAAGGAGGCTGAAGTCTCCGAAGTCGGACAGGTTCTGTCCGTCGGCGACGGTATCGCCCGTGTCTATGGCCTCGACAATGTCCAGGCCGGCGAGATGGTCGAGTTCCCCGGCGGCATCCGCGGCATGGCGCTCAACCTCGAAGCCGACAATGTCGGTGTCGTCATCTTCGGCGCCGACCGCGACATCAAGGAAGGCGACATCGTCAAGCGCACCGGCGCCATCGTCGACGCGCCTGTCGGCATGGGCCTGCTCGGCCGCGTCGTCGACGCGCTCGGCAATCCTATCGACGGCAAGGGTCCGATCAAGGCGACCGAACGCAAGCGCGTCGACGTCAAGGCGCCCGGCATCATCCCGCGCAAATCGGTCAACGAGCCGATGTCGACGGGCCTCAAGGCCATCGACGCGCTGATCCCGGTCGGCCGCGGCCAGCGCGAGCTGGTCATCGGCGATCGTCAGACCGGCAAGACCGCCATCATTCTCGACACCATGCTCAACCAGAAGTCGGTGCACGACAATGGTCCCGAGAAGGAAAAGCTCTACTGCGTCTACGTCGCTGTCGGCCAGAAGCGCTCGACCGTCGCGCAGTTCGTCAAGGTTCTGGAAGAGCGCGGCGCGCTCGAATATTCGATCATCGTCGCCGCCACCGCTTCCGATCCGGCGCCGATGCAGTTCCTGGCGCCGTTCACGGCATGCACCATGGGCGAGTATTTCCGCGACAACGGCATGCACGCGCTGATCAGCTATGACGATCTGTCGAAGCAGGCGGTTGCCTATCGCCAGATGTCGCTGCTGCTGCGCCGCCCGCCGGGCCGCGAAGCTTACCCGGGCGACGTTTTCTACCTGCACTCGCGCCTGCTCGAGCGCGCCGCCAAGCTCAACGACGATCTGGGTGGTGGCTCGCTGACGGCCCTGCCGATCATCGAGACGCAGGCCAACGACGTTTCGGCCTATATTCCGACCAACGTGATCTCGATCACCGACGGACAGATCTTCCTCGAAACCAACCTGTTCTTCCAGGGCATCCGTCCGGCCGTCAACGTCGGCCTGTCGGTCAGCCGCGTCGGCTCCGCCGCGCAGATCAAGGCGATGAAGCAGGTTGCCGGCTCGATCAAGGGTGAGCTCGCGCAGTACCGCGAAATGGCGGCTTTCGCGCAGTTCGGCTCCGATCTTGACGCCGCCACGCAGCGCCTGCTGAACCGTGGTTCGCGCCTGACCGAACTTCTGAAGCAGCCGCAGTTCTCGCCGCTGAAGACCGAAGAGCAGGTCGCCGTGATCTTCGCCGGCGTCAACGGCTATCTAGACAAGCTGCCGGTCAACCAGGTCGGCAAGTTCGAGCATGGCCTGCTCAGCCACATGCGTGCGGCGGGCAAGGACGTTCTCGACGCCATCCGCAAGGAAAAGGCGCTGTCGGACGATCTGCGCGCCAAGTTGAAGGCCGAGATCGACGCCTTCGCCAAGACCTTCGCTTGAACGAAGCCGGACGACGGGATCAGGTTTGAAGCATGCCTTCGTTAAAAGACCTTCGTAACCGTATCGCCTCGGTCAAGGCGACGCAGAAGATCACCAAGGCGATGCAGATGGTCGCCGCGGCGAAGCTGCGCCGTGCGCAAGAGGCCGCGGAAGCAGCGCGCCCCTATTCCGAGCGCATGGGTTCGGTGCTGGCCAACATCACCCAGGCAATCGGCGGCGGTGGCGATGCCCCGGCGCTGATGACCGGTACCGGCAAGGACAACGTGCATCTGCTCGTCGTCTGCACCGCCGAGCGCGGCCTGTGTGGCGGCTTCAACTCGCAGATCGCCCGCCTTGCCCGCGATCACATCCGCAGGCTTCTGGCCGACGGCAAGCAGGTCAAGATCCTCTGCGTCGGCAAGAAGGGTTTCGATATCCTGCGCCGTGACTATGCATCGATGATCATCGATCGTATCGATCTGCGTGAGGTGAAGACCCTTCGCTTTGCCAATGCCGACGGTATCGCCAAGAAGGTCATCCACCTCTTCAGCGAGGGCGGCTTCGATATCTGCACTCTGTTCTACTCGCAGTTCAAATCGGTGATCAGCCAGATCCCGACCGCGCAGCAGATCATTCCGGCCGGTGTGGCTTCGGCTCCCGCCGACGCGACGGCCGGCGGCAACGCCGTCTATGAATACGAACCGGAGCCGGGCGAGATCCTCTCCGACCTCATTCCGCGCAACATCTCCGTGCAGGTTTTCCGGGCGCTGCTCGAAAACGCGGCCGGCGAAATGGGCGCCAAGATGAGCGCCATGGACAATGCGACGCGCAACGCCGGCGACATGATCAACAAGTTGTCGATCACCTACAACCGCCAGCGGCAAGCCCAGATTACCAAGGAACTGATCGAAATCATTTCGGGCGCCGAGGCGCTCTAGGCGCGATTCCCCAGGGGTCATCGACCCCGTCGGATCGTGTGAGAAACAAAAGGACGAAAAAGGGTAAAGACGATGGCGAAAGCAGCGACTCCCAAGACCGCAGCCCCCGCAAAGGCGGCAGCGCCGGCAAAGGCTCCGGCAGCAGCGAAGGCAGCTCCGGCCAAGAAGGCGGCAGCACCGGCCAAGGCCGCTCCGGCCAAGACATCTTCTGTCGCCGTCAAGGCGACAGGCGCTGTCGGCAAGGTTCGCCAGGTCATCGGCGCCGTTGTCGACGTGCAGTTCGGCGATCATCTGCCGGCGATTCTGAATGCGATCGAGACGACCAATGTCGGCAACCGCCTCGTGCTCGAGGTTGCCCAGCACCTCGGTGAAAACACCGTGCGCTGCATCGCCATGGACTCGACCGAAGGTCTGGTGCGCGGCCAGGTCGTCTATGATACCGGCGCGCCGATCACCGTGCCGGTCGGCCCGGGCATGCTCGGCCGCATCATCAACGTCATCGGCGAGCCGGTCGATGAGGAAGGCCCGGTCGACGGCATCGAAATGCGTTCCATCCATCAGCCGGCGCCATCCTATGTCGAGCAGTCGACGGAAGCGCAGATCCTGATCACCGGCATCAAGGTGCTCGACCTGCTGGCGCCTTACGCCAAGGGCGGCAAGATCGGCCTGTTCGGCGGTGCCGGCGTTGGCAAGACCGTCCTGATCCAGGAACTGATCAACAACATCGCCAAGGCGCATGGTGGCTATTCGGTGTTCGCCGGTGTCGGCGAACGCACCCGCGAAGGCAACGATCTCTATCACGAGTTCATCGAGTCCGGCGTCAACAAGAAGGGCGGCGGCGAGGGCTCCAAAGCAGCACTTGTCTATGGCCAGATGAACGAGCCGCCGGGCGCACGCGCCCGCGTCGGCCTGACCGGCCTGACGGTTGCCGAGTATTTCCGCGACCAGGGCCAGGACGTGCTGTTCTTCGTCGACAACATCTTCCGCTTCACCCAGGCGGGTTCGGAAGTGTCGGCTTTGCTCGGCCGTATCCCGTCGGCCGTGGGCTATCAGCCGACGCTGGCCACTGACATGGGCATGCTGCAGGAACGCATCACCACCACCACCAAGGGCTCGATCACGTCCGTGCAAGCCATCTACGTGCCGGCCGACGACTTGACCGATCCGGCGCCTGCAACCTCGTTCGCCCACCTTGACGCGACGACGACGCTCAACCGCGCCATCGCCGAAAAGGGCATCTACCCGGCCGTCGATCCGCTGGATTCGACCTCGCGCATGCTCGACCCGCTGGTTGTCGGTGACGAGCATTACGGTGTCGCCCGCCAGGTGCAGTCGATCCTCCAGCGCTACAAGTCGCTGCAGGACATCATCGCCATCCTGGGCATGGACGAGCTGTCGGAAGAGGACAAGCAGACGGTGGCGCGCGCCCGCAAGATAGAGCGCTTCCTGTCGCAGCCGTTCTTCGTCGCTGAAGTGTTCACCGGTGCGCCTGGCAAGCTGGTCGACCTCGCCGACACCATCAAGGGCTTCAAGGGCCTCTGCAACGGCGACTACGATCACCTTCCGGAAGCTGCCTTCTACATGGTCGGCGGCATCGAGGAAGCAGTCGAGAAGGCACAGCGCCTGGCGGCTGAAGCTGCTTGATAAGAGATAACGGACCCGAATACGCCTGAGGCGATCGGGTCCGTCTTAATGGGTTGAACGGGTAGAATAATGGCTGAAGCTTTCAAGTTCGAACTGGTTTCGCCGGAACGCCTGCTGGTTTCCGAGCAGGTCGAGTCGGTTGTCATTCCGGGTGCCGAAGGCGAGATGACCGTCATGGCCAACCATGCGCCGGTGATGACCACGATCAAGCCGGGCGTCGTCACGGTGAAGACCGCTTCTGGCGCTGAAGAGCGCTATGTGGTGTTCGGCGGCTTCGCCGACATCGTTCCGGCCGGCTGCACGCTGCTGGCGGAATCGGCGGTCGCTGTGAAGAACGTCGACCGCGCCGACCTTGCCCGCCGCATCCAGGAGGCCAAGGAAGATGCCGCCGACGCCAAGGACGATCAATCGCGCAGCAAGGCAGAGCAATTCCTTAGCCAGCTCACCACGCTGGAAGGCGCCATCCTGCCGGCTTGAAGCCTAATTCAGATGACGGAATGAAAAGCGGGGCCTTGCCTCGCTTTTTTCGTTGGGAAGCCCGGCTTTACTTGCTTGTGGTAGGCGTACGGACCGCCAACGAAGTAAAATCGCGCTCGATATGGTGGACGGATACGAAGTCCTGGCTATTCAATTCCAGGTCCATTGCCATCTATGCCGAGCGCGGCGAAGGCCAGGGTTGGACCGTCGCGTCGCAGATGGACGAGATGGACAGCCACGAGTTCAATCAGCGTCTGGCGTTCGGCATGATCCCTGGCGAAGCCGGCGAGGTCGAATACCGCCGTTACCGTTTCATTCGCGGGGAGATGCTGGCTCAAAAGCGCCGTCAGGGCCGAGTCGAGCGGATCGGTGAAATGGCCTTCAGGCAAGGTCTTGCCGCGTGCCGCGCAGGCGGCGATCCAGGCGGCAACCACCAACGTGAGATGGACCAGCTCCGTGCCAGCTTCGAGGCATTCCAAGGCGGAAGCCACGATACGCTGCGGCAGTTTCTGGCTGCCGTCGTTGGCGATCTGAGCCGTGCGGTGGGCGAGAGCGGTGTTTGAAAAACGCTCCGCGAGTTCGGACGTATAGGCATTCGTGTCGAGCCCGGCGTCCTCGGGTAGCGTGGAGGCGGCTTCCGCCCATAGCGCATCGACAAAGCTTCTGATCGCCGGGTCGGCGAAGGCGTGGTCGACCGTCGCATGGCCGCTGAGCAGGCCGAGATAGGCGATCGCCGAATGCGAACCGTTGAGGAGCCGCAGCTTCATGTCCTCGAACGGCCCGACGTCGTCGACCATCGTGACGCCGAACTTCTCCCAGGCCGGCCGTCCGCTCGGAAAGCGGTCTTCGATCACCCATTGGCTGAATGGCTCGGTCATGACAGGCCAGGCGTCCTCGACACCAAGCTGGCCGGTGATCCGCGCCCTGTCGGCATCAGTGGTCGCGGGCACGATGCGGTCGACCATGCTTGAGGGGAACGCCACTTCTTCGGCGATGTGGCGGGCGAGGCTGGCATCGCGCAAAGTGGCGAATTCCACCAGCAGCCGGTGCAACGTCGCGCCGTTGGAGGGGAGGTTATCGCAGCACAGAACAGTGAAAGGTGGGACGCCGGCGCTGCGGCGTCGGGCGAGCGCCTCGGTCAAGAAACCATGCGCGGTCCTCGGCGTGTCGGGCTTCGCCAAATCGTGGACAATGTCGGGATGGGCGGCATCCAGCCCACCGCCCGCCGCACGCAGATAGGCCTTCTCGGTGATCGTCAGCGTGACGATGCGAGTGCGTGGGTCGGCCAGTGCGGAAAGCACGGCATCCGGGCTTTCCGGTGCCACCAGCATCGACAGGATCGAGCCGATAACGCCAAGCTTCTCCTCGCCGCTGCTTCGGATCGCCAACGTGTAGAGCCCGTCTTGCGGCGCCAGTGCGTCGCGGGTGTCGGCGCTGCGCAGCGAGACACCGACTATGCCCCAGCCGGTCTCGCCGGCCGCGAGGCAGTCGTCGATATAGGCGGCCTGATGGGCACGGTGGAAGGCGCCGACGCCGAGATGGACAATGCCTGGCGTGACAGCGGCGCGGTCATAGCGCGGGGTTGCGACTTGCTCCGGCAAGGACCGCAGCATCTTGTCGGACAAAGAACCCGCGGTCATGGCGCCAAACAGGCAGAAAGGTTCAGGTCGTGTGGCATGGAGATGTCCCGGCGCTGCTTATCGCAAGCGGCGTAACACCTGTTTCCCGCTGCCGCAAGGATGCCTGTTTCGTCGGCCACGTTGACACCGCATCCGCCCGGCCGTACCGATGTCGAGCGTGGAAGGAGCCGCCTTTTCCATGGTCGCACTCACCGATCCGGACCTGCTTTTCCCACCCGAGGCATCTTCTCGCTCCCTTGCCCGTGACCTTTATGCCGGCGTCAAGGATTTGCCCATCGTCAGCCCGCATGGCCACACCGATCCGCGCTGGTATGCGTTGAACGATCCCTTTCCTGATCCATCGCAACTGCTGATCGTGCCGGACCACTACATTTTCCGCATGCTTTTCAGCCAAGGCATCCGCCTGGAGGACCTCGGCGTTCAGACCCTTCATGGGTCGTCCGTGGAGAGCGACGGCAGGGTGATCTGGCGGCGTTTCGCCGAGAACTATTTCCTCTTTCGCGGCACGCCGACCCGGCTGTGGTTCGACCATGTGCTTGCGCATCTGTTCGGCATCGACGAGCCTCTCGACGCGGCATCGGCGGATCGGCACTACGATACGATCGCGGCGCTCCTGCAGCGCGACGACTACCGCCCGCGTGCCCTTTTTGAGCGCTTCAACATTGAGGTGATCGCGACGACCGAAGGTGCGCTCGACGATCTCCAATGGCACAAGATGATCCGCGACAGCGGCTGGCCGGGCCGCGTCATCACCGCCTATCGGCCGGATGCGGTGGTCGATCCGGATTTCGAAGGGTTTGCGGCCAATCTCGACCAGCTTGGCGACATCACCGGTTGCGATACCGGCAATTGGGCCGGCTATCTCGACGCCCATCGCCAGCGCCGTGCGTTTTTCAAGAGTTTCGGCGCGACGTCATCCGATCATGGACACCCGACGGCGGAGACCGCCAATCTTACGGCGGCGGCGGCCGAGGAGCTGTTCAGCCGCATTCGCCAAGGCACGGATGACGAGCGCGAGAAACGGCTGTTCCGCGCCCAGATGCTGACCGAGATGGCCAAGATGAGCCTCGACGACGGCCTTGTCCTGCAAATCCATCCGGGGTCGCTGCGCAATCACTCGCCCTCTGTCTTCGCGAAATTCGGCAGGGACAAGGGCTTCGATATCCCGACCAAAACGGATTATGTGACAGCCCTGAAGCCGCTGCTCGACTGTGTGGGGCTGGAGCGTGACTTGACGGTCATTCTCTTCACGCTCGACGAAACCAGCTATGCGCGCGAGCTGGCGCCGCTCGCCGGCGTCTATCCAGCGCTGAAACTCGGGCCGGCATGGTGGTTCCACGACAGCCCTGAAGGCATGCGCCGGTTTCGGGAGATGACGACGGAAACGGCCGGTTTCTACAACACGGTCGGCTTCAACGACGACACCCGTGCCTTTCCGTCGATCCCGGCCCGTCACGACGTGGCGCGCCGGGTTGACTGCGCCTTCCTGGCACGGCTCGTCGCCGAGCATCGGCTTGGCGAAGGCGAAGCGCATGAGCTTGCACGGGAACTGGCCTATACGCTGGCGAAGAAGGCATACCGGCTCTGAGCCCGAGATGGGCCGATTGCGCGCTGAGGAGTTGGCAATGACCGGAACAAAACTATTCGCGCATGCCGGCGAGGCCGCATGGTCACCGACACCGGATGGCAATAGGCGGCGTGTTCTCTTGCATACCGATGAATTGATGATGGTCGAATTCGGTTTCGACAAGGGCGGTGTCGGCGCGCTGCATTCGCATCCGCATGTCCAGGCAAGTTATGTCGCCGAAGGTCGCTTCGAAGTGACCATCGGCGGCCGCACCGAGACACTGGGAACGGGCGGCAGCTTCATCGTTCCATCTAACCTTGTGCATGGCGTCAAGGCGCTGGAGGCAGGGCGGCTGGTCGACAGCTTTACGCCGCATCGCGCCGATTTCTTGACGGCGTAAACGCCAAACCCTTCTGCAACGAAAAGCCCGCGTCTCCGGAGAGGCGCGGGCTTGTTGCCTGGGCGCTTGCGCGCCGCGGTACTACAGACATGGCCGCAGAATGCGAAGCCTGCCAGATCATGGTGAAGATAGGTTTAACGTGATGCGCCCGCATGGTCTCGACGACCCGTGGCGAGCAAGCGATGCGTGGCCTCAAGAATGGCCTCGGCCGGCGTGTCGGCGATATCGCCAAACCGCCCCCGCCTTGGCGCCATGACCACCTCGACCGTGTTCGACAGCGGCCGCCAGCGCTCGATGCGCGTCGTTGCGGACGTAGAAAATCAGCAGGCCTGCGGTTGATTCCATGGCCAAGGCGCAATCCACCAGCCGCGCGACGACAGCGGTCGGGCGTGAGAATGGACGGTCCCGATCGAAGGCGTCTGGTCCGGCTGCCACACCGTGGATACTGAAGCCGACACGCCAGGTCAAAGCGGGCTTCGGCGTGACGGTGGATCGCGAAAAAGGGTCGAAACGGGGAGAAGGCGATCGGCGGGTTCAGCAAGGTCTGGCCTCGGCGCGGCTGATGGCTTAGTGACCTTGGCAACATCCGCGCGGCGGTGGATGGTATTGGAGACGACGCTTGAACACAGACCGGCAAGCCACAGACCAACTTGCCGGGCAGGTGGATAGCGTCCGCCAGCACAATCCGCCGGTCTTGGCCGCGATCGTGGATTTCGCATGATGCGGAATTCGGCGGCGGGCATCTCGGCGGATGGGCGCGACGCCAGGCGGCGTGTCCTGAAGGATGTGTTCGGCTTCGACGATTTTCGCCCTGGCCAGGATGCGGTGATCCAGGCGCTGCTGGCCGGGCGCCACGTGCTGGCGGTGATGCCGACCGGCGCCGGCAAGTCGCTGTGCTACCAGGTTCCGGCGCTGGTCCTGGGCGGGCTCACCGTCGTCGTCTCACCGCTGGTGGCGCTGATGCAGGACCAGGTCTCCGCACTGCGTCTCGCTGGCGTGGCCGCCGACACGATCAACTCCTCGATCGACCGTGATGCCAATGTCGCCGCATGGCGCCGCGTCGCGGCCGGGCAGACGCGGCTGCTCTATCTCGCGCCGGAGCGGCTGATGACCGAGCGGATGCTCGATGCACTTTCCAGGCTCGACGTCAGCCTGATCGCCATCGACGAAGCGCATTGCATCTCGCAATGGGGACCGGCGTTCCGGCGCGAATACGAGGACCTGTCGCGGCTGCGCGGCATCTTTCCGGATGTGCCCATCATCGCGCTGACAGCAACGGCGGACGAGGGAACGCGGGCCGACATCGACGCGCGGCTGTTCGCCGGCGACGCCGAGACGCTGGTGCTGGGTTTCGACCGGCCGAACATCAAACTTGCCATCGAACCCAAGCAGGACAGCAAGCGCCAGCTGCTGGACTTCGTAAAGCGCCACGCCGGCTCAAGCGGCATCGTCTATTGCCTGTCGCGCAAGAAGACGGAGGAGATCGCGGCGTTCCTCAACAAGAACGGCATCACCGCGCTCGCCTATCATGCCGGCATGAGCAAGGAGGCGCGCGACGCCAACCAGAACAGCTTCATGACCCTGTCCGGCGTGGTGATGGTGGCAACCATCGCCTTCGGCATGGGCATCGACAAGCCCGATGTCGCCTATGTCTTCCACACCGACCTGCCGGGCAGCCTAGAAGCCTATTATCAGGAAATCGGGCGTGCCGGCCGTGATGGGCGGCCAGCCGAGGCGCATATGCTGTTTGGCCTTGGTGATATCCGCATGCGCCGGATGTTCATCGACGACGAGGACACGGCGGCGGAGCACAAAAGGCGATCGCATGGCCGGCTCAACACCTTGATCGGCTATTGCGAGGCGGCGCAGTGCCGCCGTCAGATCCTGCTCGGCTATTTCGGTGAAAGTGCCGCTCCTTGCGGCAATTGCGACAACTGCCTCGACACCGCGCCGCGCGCCGATGGCGGCGCGGAGGCGCGCATCATCCTGGCGGCGGTCGCTGAAACCGGCGAGCGCTTTGGTGCGGCCCATGTCATCGATGTTCTGCGTGGCCATGAAACCGAGAAGATCCTGGCCAGGGGTCACCACAGGCTTGCGAGTTTCGGCACCGGAATGGCGCACAAGAAGGAGCTCCTGATGTCGCTGATCCGTCAGCTTGTCGCGGGCGGTTTCCTGATGCCGGATCCCGAGGGTCATGGCGGTCTGGCCATAGCGGAAGCCGGCCATGCGCTCAGCCGGGGCGACGTGCCGTTCCATTATCGCGTTGAGGCGCCGCGCGGCAAGACGCGCCGCGGCGAGGGACAAGCCGTGGTTTTGGAAGGTCATGAGGCTTCGCTGCTGGCCACGCTGAAGACCGTGCGGCTGCGCCTGGCCAAGGAGCGCCAGGTGCCGGCCTATGTGATCTTCTCCGACCGGACGCTGATCGACATGGCCGAGCGGGCGCCACGCGACCTCGACGCCTTCGCCGAGGTCAACGGCGTCGGCGCCGCCAAGCTGAAGGATTTCGGCCGCGTCTTTCTCCGTGCGATCGCGGAGCACGGGGCATCGGGCTCAGCCTGATATCGGTCAGCTTATGCGCTTGAGCAGGCCGAACATCCGCTCGAACATCTTGCCGTAGGGCGGCCGCAACAGCCCGCTGCCGCTTAGCCTGGACTGCAGGAAAACCGGCTTCTCCTTGCTGAAGGTACGAAAACCCCATTCGCCGTGATAGGCGCCCATACCGCTGGCGCCGACGCCGCCGAAGGGCTGCCGCTCCTGCACCAGATGCAGCATGCAGTCGTTGATGGTGACGCCGCCGGAGATGGTCTCGCGCAGGATGCGCTGGCGATTGCCGCGATCCTGCCCGAACCAGTAGAGCGCCAGCGGCCGGTCCGCCCGGTTGACATGGTCGATGGCATCGTCGATCCCGGCATATTCGAGGATCGGCAGCACGGGTCCGAAAATCTCTTCGCGCATCAGCCGCAGGTTCGGGCTGGCGTTGCGGACCAGGGTTGGAAGCAGCTTGCGGCTGTTGCTGCCGAAGGCTTCGTTGGCCGGATTGATCTCGGTGACATCGGCGCCGGAATCGCCGGCCTCGGTGATCATGTCGCGCAGGCGCTGGTAGTGCCGATCGCTGACGATGGCCGTGTAATCGGGGTTGTCGCGCAAGGTCGGATAAAGCCGCGCCACGGCGGCTACGAGTTTTGCCGCGACGGTCTCGGCCTGGCCTTTCGGCACCAGCAGATAGTCCGGCGCGATGCAGGTCTGGCCGGCATTCAGGAGCTTGCCATAGGCGATGCTGGACGCGGCGGCGTCAACGTCGGCGGAAGCATCGAGGATCGCCGGCGACTTGCCGCCGAGTTCGAGCGTGACCGGGGTGAGGTTGGCGGCAGCCGCCAGCGCCACCTGGCGGCCAACGGCGGTCGAGCCGGTGAACAGCAGATGATCGAACGGCATCGACACGAATGTCTTTCCAACCTCCGCGTCGCCGTTGATGACACTGAGTTCGTCCGCAGCGAAATGCTCGGCGACGAGTTTTGCCAGCAGCGCGGAGAAGGCGGGCGTCAGTTCGGACGGCTTGACCAGCACGCGGTTGCCGGCGGCAAGGGCAGCCGTGACCGGCGCGATGGCGAGCTGGAATGGATAGTTCCAGGGTGACACGACGCCAACCACGCCGAGCGGCTGCGGGACAAGTCGGTTCTTCCCCGGCAGGAACGGCAGGCTGGTGGCGACGCGGCGCTCACGCATCCATCCCGCCACATGCGCCAGTGCGTGGTGGATGCCGGCGCGCACGACGAACAGTTCGGCAAGCCGTGTCTCATGCGCGGAGCGGCCGCCGAAATCGGCATCGATCGCCGCGCAGATGTCAGCTTCATGCCGTTCGGTCAGCGCCAGCAGGCGTTTGAGACGATCCTTTCGGACATCGAGATTTGGGAAAGGCTGCGTCTCGAAGGCCGCACGCTGCAAGCTGAACCGCTCGCTGAGAGCATCCTGTCTGACCTGCAGCATTGCGTCCTCCCGTGTCGTATGGGGCAAGCTTACATCGCAGTGCGCCAGGGAACCAGCGGCGCGCCACTACCGCAGGGGAAGGTGCTTGGTGGGAATTGCCCTCGGCTCAAAGCAAACGTATTCCTTCTAGGGCTGTCGACATTTGACCGCAGGGCGTTGGCAAGCAACGGCGCCTCGGGCGGAGCCGGATAGTGCTGGAGACGAAGCTTGAACGAAAGCCGGCAAGGTATCATCGCAAGGCGATACGGACCTGTTGTGACCCCGGACATGCTGCCCGGCGATGACGGGGCCAACATCAACGGCGCATCGCTGGTCAAGGTGCCTGACTGGGTGCCGGGCAGGCTCGGCCGCTACTATCTCTATTTCGCCCACCATACCGGCACTTACATTCGCATGGCGTATGCGGATTCCGTACAAGGGCCGTGGCGGATTCACCCCGGCGGGGTTCTGTCACTCGGCCAGTGTCCGTTTCTCGAAGGGCATATTGCGTCTCCCGATGTCCATATCGATCAGCAGAATCGCCGCCTTGTGATGTATTTTCACGGCCCGACACAAAGCGGGCAAGGCCAGACCACGTTTGCCGCGACGTCCGTGAACGGCCTGCATTTCGAGCCCCGTTCCGAAGCACTCGGACCCTCCTACGCGCGGGTCTTTTGGCATGACGGCTGGTGGTATGGGCTTTTCGGGACGATCACGATTTCCGTCAGCCGCTCGAGGGATGGCTTATCAGGGTTCATCAAGGGACCTGTCGTGCTGCCGCCGTTGCGTGGGCATATTTCTCCACGACATCTTGCCGTCCAGAAATGCGGCCATCTGCTGAGGGTCTATTACACGCGCCGGGGCGACGCGCCCGAGCGTATCCTTCACGGCACGATCGATCTTGCCGGGGATTGGCTGACGTGGAAGGTGCAGGGCCAAACCGAACTGCTGCGGCCCCTGACGAATTTCGAGGGAGCGGACCTGCCTGTCACCCGCAGCAGGAACGGCCTGGCACCGGGCAGGGAGAACGCATTGCGGGATCCTGCTGTCTTCGAGGAAGACGCCCGGACATGGTTGTTCTATGCGGTTGCCGGCGAGAGCGGCATTGCCTTGGCTGAAATCCGTTCAACTGAAGCCGAGATCGAGCGACGCCCTGCTCTGACAGCCCATTCCAGGCGATTGCTTCGGCGTCTTCGCCGAATTGTGTCGCGCGGCTTCAAGGGTGGAATGAAGCCTCAAACGCGAATCTTCATAGCGGGGTGCGCGCGCAGCGGCACCACGCTGACCAAGAGTTTGATGTCGTGTTTCGACGATACCTATGTCCACGGCGATGAAGCCCGGTACCAGCTCTTCGACGGGCTGGAGCGCCGCCGGGAAGCCAGTCTTGTCGTCAAGCGCACCGTAGGGTGCCACGCGGAGTTGGCGGACCTCCCGGCTTCCGTCAAACTGATCTATTGCGTGCGGCACCCTTTCGACGTGCTGACCAGTTCTCATCCGGACACGGTTGGCGTGCGCCGCTTTCACGTCACCACCGAGCGCTGGGAGGCGGAGTATGATGGGCTGATGCGGCTGCGCAGGGTTCAACCGGAGAGGAACATCCTCATCTTGCGTTACGAAGACCTGATCGCGGAGCCGGACGCTGCCCAGCGCAACATTGCCGGCCTGTGCGGCCTTTCATCGAGGCTCCGTTTCAGCGAAGACCCGAACAATCCGATTCGGACGACGTCACTGAGAAAATGGGAAAGCAACGAGGCGTTCCGGACCTATCTCAATGGCCTACCGCCCGAATTTCTCGCCCGCGTTGAACGCTTCTGCAAAGAATTCGGCTATGCGCTGCCCGAGTGATCCGGTCAGTAGGGTATCGCCGCGAAAGGCCGATGGCGGAGAGGGAGCCCGCCTTTTTCCGTAAGCTGTTGAAACTGCTAGTGCTTTAACCTTGCTATTTGCCATATTTTCCGTATTTTCCACACCTCGGTTATGGCAACGGGAATCGACATGGCACGCAACAAACTTTCCGAGACACGGATTCGAACCCTGCCGATCGGCATCCACAGCGATGGCGACGGGCTATTCCTGCGCGTCCGGAAAGAGGGCAGTCGCCAGTGGTTCTTCATCTTCCGGCGCGGCGATAAGCGCCAGGAACTTGGTCTTGGTGGCTACGGCCAAGGCACTGCGCCTGTATCGCTGGCGCTGGCACGAGAGAAGGCGGAGGCTATCCGACAACGCCTTGCTCGCGGCGAAGACCTTGGTGGCCGCAAGACCTTCGTGGAGGTCATGGACGATGTGCTTGTTGTGAAGGAGGCGTCGTTCAAGAATGCGAAACATAAAGCGCAATGGGTTATGACGCTTCAGAATTACGCGAAGCCCCTCCACAAGAAGTCGATCCACGAGATCACCCGCGACGATGTGGTCGAGACGCTGAAGCCGATCTGGACGACGATCCCGGAAACTGCTGACCGCCTGCGGATGCGCATTGCCGCCGTCATCGACCACGCGAAGGCGAGGGGACTTTATGTTGGCGATAATCCAGCCGACTGGCGCGGAGGCCTGAAGGAACTGCTGCCAGCCAGGACGACCAAGCAGAAGCACCACGCCGCAGTAGGGTACAAGGATTTACCTGCCGTGATCCGACGCCTACGGGCGGCCCGCGGTGTTTCTGCGCGTGCTGTGGAGTTCGCTGCTTTGACCGCAGCCCGGTCTGGCGAAGTGCGAGGCGCGGTGTGGGACGAGATCGATCTGGATGCAGCAATGTGGACTGTTCCGGCCGAGCGCATGAAGGCAGCACGAGATCACGAGGTGCCGCTTTCTGATCGTGCCCTGATGGTCTTGCGCGCGCGAAAGCAAGAGGCCACAGGGCAGCTTGTCTTTGAAGGCGGCAAGGAAGGCGCGCCGATCAGCGACACGGCGATGGTGAAAGCCCTCCGTGCCGCTGGTGCGGGTGATGCGACGTTGCATGGGCTGCGGTCGAGCTTCCGCGACTGGGCAGGCGATAAGACGGACTATCCGCGCGACGTTGCGGAGGCTGCGCTGGCACACGTGATCAAGGACAAAACCGAAGCGGCTTACCGCCGGGGCACAGCTTTGGATAAGCGGCGGTCTATGATGTCGGACTGGGCGACCTTTTTGGCGGCGATCGGGAGTTGACACACCCCCCTAGCCATAACCCTTAATAGAAATGGGAGTTGCCACAGAACGCATTTTTCACATTGACACACCCCCAACATTTTCCACTCCCTAATACCGCAGGCAATTAAGTATCGCGATGGAGGTAGATTTGACACCGAGCAACGACAACGCACCACGATTGATGGCGCCGAAAGACGCGGCGCTGGCAACCAGCTTGAGCCGACCGCTTCTGACCTTAATGGCGGCTGCCGGCGAATTTCCGAAAGCCGTCCGACTTGGCGAGCGCCGCATTGCCTATGTGCGGGCGGAAGTCGAGGCGTGGATAGATTCACGCATCGCGGCGAGGGCGGCGTGACCCCCGTTTCCTTCTCCTATGGCGCCCTGGAACCAGATCTCGCCAAGCATATGCGCCGTGCGCGGATGCGCATTCTGACTCGGCTGAAGCGGACGACGTCCGATATGCTCGAAACAGGGCGCGACCTGGCAACCATTCGGGCCGCGGTGAGCGGAAGTGTCTTCGGATTATGGGTCGTCTCGGAGTGCGGCATAACATCGAGGACTGCGCAATTGTTCATGCGCGCGTCAGAAGTTTTTGGGGAGCGTTGCGAAATAATTTCGCAAATTCCACCCACGTCGGTGATGAAACTGGCGGCTCCGAATGTGCCTGACAACGTTCGCGAGATGCTTGTTAATCGACTGACATCAGGCGACCGCTTGCGCAACCGCGATATCGACGAAGCGGTGAGAGAAGCGCGTCCAGCAAAGCCAACGTGTGACAGCGAGTGGAACGCAGCGCGGGAAGTTGCTGCAGCCATGGCATCCGTGCGGCGCAAAGCCAAATTCTCGACAAATTTTAAGACCGAAGACGACGAACTTTTACTCGCTGATTTTTACGCGGCATGGGGAGCACTTCCGAGTTACCTGCGGTCACAGGCATTGAGAGATATCGACGCTTCCGATCACTTGGAGGAGGTTCTGTCTTGACTAATGTTAAGTATGGATCTGAAGAACCGGATCATTTTCTGATTCTTGAAAGATTGCCGGCCGTAGTTCGGCGTTATCTAGCCAATGCTGATTATAACTGGTCCACGAAACCCTTACTTGAAATCTATGAAGCAACAGGGTCGGCCGCTGCCGTTATAGCTAGAATTCGATTGTCTGATACTGAAGAACATTATCATGTGGCCCGGAGAGAACGGCGGAAGGTGTTTGACTGCCGCGGCCGAATGGTCTCATGGAGAATTTGATTCTAATTTATTGGGTAATTAGTACATTTATTAGAAAATTATACTAACAATAGCCAAATCGTCGCAAGTCAGCCGAATCCAATCCCGCCCGCGGCCAGCCGGCAAGCGCAACCCAAGCGTCGATAGCTGCGGGCGGATCCACCACAACAGCACCGGATCCAACCGGGCGCCACACACCTGACCACGAAACGGGAATTATCAAATTGAGAATCTTCAACATTAGACCTGCGCCTCCGGGCGTGGATGGGCGAGCCATTGCCCATTACGACGCCGAGATATCTCCCCACGTCCGCCTTTGCGGCCTCCGCCTGGTCGAGTCAGGCGGGAGATACTTGACCTATTCCGCCAACAACCACGGCAAGCCGACTGCCACCTTCAGCCGGGAATTTGCCATTGAACTGTCGCGCGCCGCAAGCGTCGCACTTCGCGAGGGAATCGCCACACATGACCATCATCAATCTTAAAGCCGCAGCCACCGCCCTTGGCGGCGACGCCTACAGCAGCAACCGTATCTTATGTCCTGGCCCCGGTCACGGCAGGAATGACCGCTCACTGAGCGTTACCTTCACGACCGATGGATTTGTCTGCAATTCCTTCGCCGGCGACGATTGGAAGGAATGCCGCGACCATGTGAAGGCTAAGCTCGGCCTGTCCGACGACAGGGCGGCACCTGCCAATCAGAACTTTGCACCCGACCACTCCACCATTGTTGACGAGGCCCGGCGCGTTGACATCGCTGCCCGCATTTGGGCGGAGACCATACCGCTGCCGGGCACATTAGCAGAGACCTACCTGAACAGCCGCGGGCTATCCTATGACGGTGAGGAGCTTCGGTTCCATCCCGGCCGGCGCATGATGGTCGCGATGATGACGGATGCCGTCACAGGCGAACCCTGCGGCGTTCATAGGACGTTTCTTGACACGAATGGCAAGAAGCTCGACCGCAAGATGCTAGGCCGCGCACGCGGCGCAGTAGTGAGGCTATCATCCGACGAGGATGTCACCACCGGCCTTGCGATTGCCGAGGGTATTGAGACGGCGCTGGCTGTGCCGTTCCGCCCTGTGTGGGCCTGCCTGTCGGCTGGAGCCATGTCAGCGTTCCCCGTACTTGCGGGCATAGAGGCTCTGACTATCTTTGCGGATAATGATGCGAGCGGAACAGGCATTGCGGCCGCGCACGAATGCGGTCGCAGGTGGCATGCGGCAGGCAGGGAGATCACAGTCGCCGAGCCTGTGGATGCCGGCGTGGACTTTGCAGATGTCGTTGGGGAGGCTGCTTAATGGCTCCCCTTCCGATGCTGCGAACCAGAACCACAACCGTCCAGCCCGGCGAAGCTTACCCTCCAATAGACATTGTCGCCGACAACGATAATTCCTCGCTGATCACCGCTACCGAATGGCAATGGATTGACCCTAAGACCATACCGCCCCGCCAGTGGGTTTATGGCCGCCACTACATCCGGAAGTACGTCAGCGTCACCGTGTCGCCAGGTGGCCTAGGCAAGACTGCCAAGGCCATAGTGGAAGCACTTTCGATGGTGACTGGCCGGGAGTTGCTAGGTGAGCATGTTCACGAGCGTGCGCGCGTCTGGCTGCTGAACGAAGATCCTCGGGAGGAATTAGACCGACGAATTGCGGCGGCATGCAAATATTACGAAATTCGACCCAGTGAGATCGCCGGGCGACTGTTCGTAAATTCGTTTCGTGATCAGGAGTTCATCACTGCCAAGCAGACCAAAGGTGAGGCGGTCATCATGGCGCCATTCCGGGATGGCCTAGAGGCGGAGATTCGACGGAAGGGAATCGACGTCATGATTGTCGACCCATTCGTATCAACGCATGCCGTTGTCGAGAATGACAATATGGCAATTGACCTTGTCATCAAACAGTTCTGGGCGCCCGTTATTGAGCGGACTGGCATTGCGGCCGAGCTTATCCACCATTCTAAAAAGCTTGGTGGCAACGAGGTGAACGCTGAATCCGCTCGCGGAGCTGGGTCTCTTATAGGTGCGGCTCGATCGGCGATTGCACTCAATGGCATGACCGTCGAAGAGGCCAACAAGGCCAATGTCGACAGTCGCCACGTTCACTTTCGCGCCACTGATGCGAAGGCCAACATGGCTCCGAAGTCGGAACAATCGCGATGGTACAAGATTGAGAGCGTCGACTTGGCGAACGCGACTCTTGAAAGGCCTGCCTCGGACCATGTCGGCGTAGTGACCTCATGGCACTGGCCGGATGCCATGCAAGGCATGACGGCCGCCGACCTGCTTGCGGTTCAGAAGGCGGTGAATGCTGGATCATGGAAGGATTCTTCCCAGGCCGCCAATTGGGTAGGACGCGCGGTCGCAGATGCTTTACGGCTCGATATCGATGAGGACCGCACTAAAGAACGCATCAAGCAGATGCTCAAGAAATGGAAGGAAAGCGGCGCCCTTAAAGTCGAGCACAAGGAGGATGAAAGCCGGAAAGTCCGTCCTTTTGTGGTCGTCGGCGAATGGGCATTCCAACCTAGCGACGACTGAATTGCACCACTTTGCGCCACCTTGCTCCACCTTTGCGCCACCTAAAATGACGAGGTGGCAAGCCATTGAAATCATTGCTTTTGCGCCACTGCGCCACTTGCTCCACCCACCCTTATAGGGTGGAGCAGGTGGAGGTGGCAGCAATGATAGTGAAGTGGAGCAGGTGCGCACATTGAACCGCCCTAACCAACACCGATCAAGGACAACCACCATGCACATTGAAACCCGCAGCATCGCCCTCACGACGCCAATCACGGCCATTCATCCCGACACGGGCAAGCCGTGCGAAGTTGTTGGCGTGGACGAAAGCAGCCTGCATCCGAAGCTCATCATTCTGGTGACTGGCACTGATGGCACCCATGCAGAGACCATCGATTGGGTCAAGAACGAATCCCCTTGGCATCCACGGCGTGCGAGCGCGTGAGGAAGCAGCATGACATCCACCGCACCCGCCGACAGCAACCGACCCTATCGAGGCCGGCGCATGAGTTGGGCGGAGTTGTATCAACTGCGGCCAGACTTGCGGCCAGCGAACGACAACGACGATCAGCCGAACATCATATTGCACCGCACAACGACCTATGGTGCAGTGCGGTAGGGGGTATGTTGCGTTGCAACATGGTTCGAACAACGGACCGGCGGTGGCCAATCGCGCACAGAATTCCAATTGAAAATATGGGGGTCACCCGTTGCCGAGACCACTTATACCCATCGAAAAAGCTAGGCTGACTGGCTACAGCCTGGTGCACAAGGAGCGCTTTCGAACGGGCAGCAACCATCCACCAGCGCACTCCTACCCCATTGGCTATCCACCCCATTGGCTCACTACTGAGGCACAGGAAGCGTGGCACGAGATGACGGACACGATGCCTTGGTTGAACCGAACACATCGTGGCATCACGTCGATCGCGGCGCTGCTGTCCGGCAAGATGGCGCGCGACGAACTAGGTACCAGCGGCATGAACTTGCTGCGGCTCTGCCTCGGCTCGATGGGTGCGACACCGTCTGATTTCCGACGCATCAACTGGACGCCGCCTGCGATCGAGGATGATGACCTGTAAGGGGGCCGTCAGATCGCGACAGGGCGCCAACCAAAGGACCGGTGCCATCCCGCAGATATAACGCTAATACAGAAATTCCTCGCGCGTGCGCAAGCGCGCGAGGGATATGCGGCTCTCCCCGTTCGGGTTGGGTGACCGAAGCCACGCCAACAAATCATTGACGGTGCAAAGCGAGCCGCCTTTTATATGCCGTACACAGGAAAAATCCTTTGGAAATCGCTATATGTAAACATAGGGACACTTTCAATGCGCATCGAGCGGCGCCGGCTGGAATAAATTGGCCTTCAGCACTATATTTAGTGTTTGCGGGTAGGTTCGACGCTAGATAGCACCACGCCTCGATTGAGGCCAGCCCGCCGGCAATGCCGGCATACATAGAAAACCAGCCTGGCGGCTGGAAATCTGGGGAGCTTCCAAAATGGCCATTTTCAACCGCGTCGCGGCGATTTCGCGCGGCCATCAACTTTATACGTCACCCAAGACCTTGAAGGATTTCGCCGCCGCTCATGCGGCAAATGACAACTACGACTCCCGTGGGAAGCCGTGCACGTGGCCCACTGAGCCGGGCAATTGGCTCACGTCGAAGAGCATCCGGAGAGCCAAGGTTGACATAGAAGAACCAGCGGATTGGGCCGTGTGGATTGGCGCGCGATTGGCGGCGGCCAACGACAACGCACCCACACGGCCAGTTGCGCGGCAAGAAAATGATGGCCCTGACGCCGACTATCGTGCGCGGCAGGCCAACCCTGGCGCGACGAGGGAGTACGAGGGCGACATTCTCTCGCGGCTTGTTGACGAACAAGATTTCGAGGCGGCATTCGTTTTGCGGGCGGTTGGCCAGTTGATGACGCCGACCGGCATGGCCGCTACGAATGACAATTTCGCTGACGACGCCGATGTTGAGATGGGAGACGGCTTCGGACTTGACTATGCCATCGATGAGCCGAGCGCGGAATCTGTGATTGATGAGTATGACCAAATCGGCAAAATATCGGGTGGACATCTAAAATTTCGCCAGCGGTCCGGTGCTGGCGGCTGCTCACTCACTGCGGTGCAACGGAAGGATGCGCGGGACGGCATGCCTGCCGTACGGTATTTGGCGCTTCGGGGCGTGGCGGAACTACCAGCGCAGGAGTTCGTCTCCGACGGGGAAACGCCGTGGTGGCGCTCCCACGCCCCGAAGAATGCTGCTGCCTTAGCCGACCTCGCCGCAGCCTGCGAGCGGACTGAGCGTAACGGGTGGAGCCGAGTAACATGGACGCGGTACGCCCCAATGGGGGCGAGAGTCTACGGAGACTTGAGCGTTTTCTGTACGGCCAAGGGAGGCGGCGATTGCGGTGCCACAGCGCCAGAGCACAGCGTTGTTCAAGAGATTCGTAGAAGCGATGCGGAGAAAGCCTTGCGGGAACGCCTTTCCGCCCGGACACTTCGATTGATTGAAGCAGCTATCGCGCGCAACACGTACACAGAGATTGCCAGTGCAGAAAGCATGTCTCGCAACGGCGTGAAGAAGGCCATGAAGTCAGCGCTTAAGGAAGCATGGGCAGCACTTACCAGAATTACCGGTGAAAAAATGCCAGAGCTAAAAGAAAAACTAGCAGCTTAGTGCCGTTTTCAGCCTTCCCGTTACGGTAGAGATAGGAAGCATTGCTTCCACTCTTTGCGCACATCTGTTCCCCAGATTAGATGTGCCCGCCGCTCACGTCGCCAGCCGTGGCGGCACCTATTCCAGTTCCATCGCCGCGCTCGTCGCAGGTGATGGCGTGTCGGGCAGCGCCGACAATAGACGCGCGGTTCTCGCTGCCCGAGGCCGCGCGTCACCCCTTTCTCAACCCTAACTCTTGCAACTCCCAAAATTGAAAGATTGAACAATGACAACGCTCAACGAAGCGCTGCTCGTAATCGGGCGCCGCCTCGGCTTCCCGGTATCGCGCGGCAAGACCGTGGCCAGGCGCTTACAAGAAACCGCCAGGCTCCCATCTGGTGCCCCCGGAAAAGCGCCGGAAATCGACTCGTCCGATTTCGTGACGCTACTGCTAGCGCTCGCAGCTGACACGGAACTGCACCTAACCGTCGAGGCACTGGATCGTCTAGCCGAGACCGTGCCGCATGGCGTCGACACCGCGGTTATGCCGGAGGGAATTCGTCTGCCTCCCGTGACGGCGCGCAGCTATCTGGAAACGCTCGCCTGGAAGGCTGCGAGCGACGATCCTGACCTGCAGTCTGCGGTGTCGAAACTGAAGATCGAAGTTGTGTCGACATGGCCTGAAATCGCAATTCACTTCCCGGATGGCGACATCACCCGGTTCCGCCAGACAGGCGAACTTGCCGCCCATTGGGGCGATGCACGCATCCGCAAATCAATCACCATTTCTGGCGCCGCGTTCGTAGACGCTGTGCGCGATCTGAACATCAAGGATTAAACATGACCATTTTCGCTAAGACCAAGCCGGCCGTGCCGACCTTTCGAGTTCGTAGCCCCGAAGAGGTGTCGTCAGATTGCGTTACGTTGGCTGCCCGCGACGTAGAATTCGAGAATCGACAGCATGAACTTGAGCGGGATCGCAACGCGCTCATGTTCGCGAACATGCAGAATTTCGAATCTGACGCTCGCCGCTCCAGGATGGAGGCTGTTGCCGATGGCACCATGAGCCTAGCTGACGCTCCAGAGGCTCCCTCTATTGCCATGCGCGCAAAGTTTGAGGCGATCGATCGAGAACTCGCGGACATTAAAATGGCGCGGGACATCCTGCGCGAACGCCGCGTGGTGGCCCGAAGGGCGGCCTCGGCGATTATCGTCAAGGAAGTGGCCCCAGAATACAAGCGTCGCGTGGTGGCATTGTCTGAGGCGCTTGTGGCGGCCCATCAGGCCAGCCGTGCGCTCGAAGATATAAAAGACCAACTAAACGTTCATAACGTCGCCTGGACCGCGCTCGGCCCGATAAGTGCCACCAGCATCGACGGGAAGCTGGCGCATTTCATTGGCGATGCAGTTCGCGGCGGGTTCGTTGCATCAACGGATGTACCGGAGGCACTTCGGCCATGAGCAGGATTGAACGGGCCGACGCCCGCACCGCCAAGGCTGACCATCGTGTCACACTCGACGGCAAGCCGTTCCCTGTTGCCATCGCAGATCCGATCGCGATGGCCAGGGCCATAAAGCGCCGTGGCAAAACCAAGCCTCTGACTCTTGCCGACCGCAAGGCGCGTCTCGAAAATATTGCGAGGCAGCGTGGTATCTGAACTTGAGATACGGACCAAGCCGCTCGATATCCCACAGGGCACAACGGTTTCAGGCCATGCTGCGATCTTTCATTCCGAAGCCGTCATTGCGGGGGAATTCCGCGAGCGGATCGCTCCCGGCGCCTTCAGCCAGTCGATCAAATCGCAGGACGTTCTTGCCCTGCTACATCACGATAGTTCGCGGATTCTTGGCCGGACGTCGTCGGGAACTCTTGTTCTGCGCGAAGACGCGAAAGGCTTGTTTTTTTCGCTAGATGCAGATCCGACGACCCCCGATGGCGCGACGCTCTTGGGGCTCGTCGGCCGGGGCGATATAAAGGGCATGTCGTTCGGCTTCCGTGTTCTGGAAGAAAACTGGGAGGACACGGGAGGCCTTCCGTTGCGAACACTGAAGCGCATTGACCTTATAGAAATCTCGGCTGTTGGGACGCCCGCGTATGATGACACCACGATTGGTTTGCGCAGCCTGGCGACCTACCGGGCATCGGCGACGAGGTTGCGGCTCAAGTTGGCGCTGGAGCAGAAATTGCGGGGGATTGGGTAGGGGCGGGCTGGCGTCTTGGGCCGTCTCGGCATGGGACCGGCGTCCAAAGGAAAGTTTCGCATCCACAAAATTAGGAAATTTGGCATGGCCAGGCCGCCACCTATCGATGATGGCACAGTAGTGCGCGAAGTCGCTCGTATGCTTTCCGAATGGGAGGAAAGCGACGAGTTAGCATCGGCGTTCGCGCGTCGGCTATTGGCCCTCGTGCGAGCGCGATTTCCAGCAGATCGTTTGCGAGCGTGAAAACGAGCACCGCACGCCTTTGAGTCATAATCGCTATTTTAACAATCGTTTGGGAGTCGATCTCCACGGTCTTACGCATCGGTTTTTGCGACGACGCCTTGATCAATCTGGTTATCGAGGCTCTGCCCTGTTCTTCTAGGATCTCGAGATAGGCGCTGTGAACGACATCGTGGCGGTAATCGGCGTCCGTTCCGAGGTGGTCGAAATGCACCAGATAGGACTGAGCGATTTTTTCTGTCTCAGACACACAGCGGATGAATTTTCGGCAAAAGCTCATTTTTCGGGCTAACGCGGTTCGCGGACGCTCGGCGTCGATTGCGTGGCCATTGTAATGGTCATACGCAACATCAATCAGGGCATCGATAGCGCTTTCAGCTTCAGCCCATGCAACCACAAGCATTCCAATCGATGCGTAGAACTGATCGTGGCCTTTGCCGAAGGCCTGTTTTTGTTCATCCCCGGATTCCATGACTGACCCTAGTAGCGATTGGGCGAAGACCCGTCCGCCGACACAATAAAGCATCTTTCCGCCTTGTGCGGCCCTTTTCACACAGGATTCACAACAACATGACCAAACCACGCGCAACCGCGCGGCGCCTCCGCGCGCCAAAAATCGACCCAGATCAGGCCTTGCTAGACGCAATCGAGAACGCGATCGCCTCAACCGCAACGGCCGGCCACATCGACACACTTCGCGGCCTGGGCTTCTCCGACCCGTACATAACGGCCAGCCTTCTTGCCGGCGTCATGTCGCTTATCCGAACCATGCCGAACAAGGCGCCGTGGTCGGCGCTCCTCCGCATGAAAGCGGAGGAGGTCGCCATATGACAACGAACAGCGACGACCTTGTAATCAGCGTCAGCACCGACGTCACCAGCGTGAAGCGTCAGTTGACGCAACTCGGTCAGGACATCGGCCAGATCACTAGCAAGATTTCCAACCAATTCGAGACGATGAGCAAGGGCATCGATCAGTCGTTCACGCCGGTGCAGCGGCGAATTAATGACATGATCGGTATTCCATACACCGGCAAGGTCAAAGAGTGGAAGGGCGCGCTTGCGAGCTTCGGCAAGGAACTGGAGACCACAGGCGGGCACGCGGGCAGTAGCGCAACGCAAATGATGGCGCTGCAGCACTCTGCCCGCTCCATGGTTGAGCAATTGGCGTTGGGCACATCGCCGTTGCAGGCGCTTACCGCGCAGTTTAGCCACCTTTCGTACGTTGCCTCGCAGCCTGGCGGCCTTACAGGCGCGCTTAGCACCGCTGGGACGACCATTCTCGGCTTGGTTACGAAGTTCCCCTATGTGACTGCTGCGATTGGCGCGGCAGGCGTAGCATTCGTTGCTTACGAGGCGTTGGGCGGGACCAGTCTTCGCACGCTTGACGACATCCTCAAGACGCACGAAGCGAACATTAAGCTACTTGGCGACGCGTACGATCAGGTGGCAGGCAAGCAACAGAAATATGCGGCGCTGACCGCGCGTTCTGTCAATGCTGCCAACTCCAAGGATCTGCAGGACGCGAAGGACGTGCTGACCGGTCAGATCAAGGGGATATTCGATAGCGTTTATCAGACGATCGGTGCTGGCGGTGGTGGCCAAGGGCCGCTGGAGACAGTCTTAAAATCGCAATTCGAACCGTTCAAGCAGGCGCTCGCCGACTTGGCGAAATCGCACGACGTGAAGGCGTTTATCGACCAGATAGCCGCCATATCGGAGGTCAATCCGAAGCTCGAGTCTGCGCGCGCTGCCCTTGCCGACATGGCCGCGGAAGCCGCAAAGACGCAGGCGGCACTGCCCAACCTCGGGCATACGGTTGATGCGGTAACCGACACCGTAAACGCCTTTGCCCTACAGCTCGCCAACGTAGACTCAAAGCCGATCCAGGCAGAGTTGCAGGCGCTCTTCGACAAGGCCCGAGACGGTAAGGAGCCTATCGACGCAATCCTTCAGTCGTTAGCGGCGCTGGAGCAAGCCAATCCAAACTTCGCCGGCATTAAAGCCGGTTTCGCGGAGATACTGAAGGCCGCGGCAGCCACTAATGCGGCGCTTGACGCACTGGGCTCCAAATACTTTACCAACCAGGGCACAAACCCGAATGGAAGGCAGAAACTCCCCGTTGGGCTTCTGCCCGACAGCGCTCCAATCCCCGGTGAGGCACCCAACCGCGAGGATCAGGGCGCTTACGAAGACAAGCTGGCAGCCAAGGCGTCGCGCGGCCACAAATCCAAAGCACCAGCCCAAACCGCCATGGACCAGTTCGCCGGAGACCTTCAGTCGATCAAAGACCGGACGGCAGCGCTGAATGAGGAGATGAATACACTCGGCCTCTCCAACGAAGCCCAAACCAAGCGGAAAATATCTCTGCAACTCGAGCAGACCGCACTAAAGCAGGTCCGCGAAGAAGCCCGAAAGAAGGGTGACGTCGATTGGCAAAATGCGCAATTAACGCCGGACCAAATCGCAAAGATCGATCAGGTTTCTGCCGCCTATGCAGCACAAGCTGAGCAATTAAAAAATGCACAAGCCGCCCAGCAATTGCAGCGCGACGTGCTGCAAGGCGTGTTCGATGACTTGCGCACTTCGCTCGAGGCCGGCCAGTTGTCGTGGAAAACGTTCGCGGACATCGCGACGCATGCGCTCGACAAGATCATCTCGAAAATCGAGAACGATCTAATCGACTCGATCATGCAAGCCAACTCGGCGGCGGGTGGCGGCGGTGGTGGTCTTGGCGGGATATTCGGCGCCATCTTTGGCGGTGGTGGCTCGAGCAACGTGTTTCCTGCCGCGCCTGCTGGCACGGGCGGCCTGTACGCAGACGGTGGCTATACCGGCCCTGGCGGCAAGAACCAGAAGGCCGGCATTGTTCACAAAGGCGAGGTTGTCTTTAGCCAAGACGACATCCGCCGCAATGGCGGCGTAGCGGCCGTTGAGGCTTTGCGGCGCGGTGGTTCGATCGCTGCACCACAGATGCCAGCCATACAGGCGCCTTCGCGTGGTGGGGATACCGTCGCGGTCAACAACAACATCACAATCGACGCGCGCGGGGCACAGCAAGGCGTTGGGGACGAGATCAAACGCGCCTTGGCTGAGTACGACAAACATACCGTTCCGCGCACTGTGGCCGCCCTACGGCAGGCTAAAATAAGGGGAATGACATAGACGAGTGAAGCGCAGGCTTCGGCCGGCGGGCTTTTTGCTGCGCCGTGCGGCTGCTATGCGCTTGACACCGGATCGAAATGCAGCAATTTGGGGTTGAGGGTAGAGCTAGGGGATACATTATGAAGAAGATCTATATCAAGCCGAAGCTCGAAAAGCGGGATCGGTTGTCCAGCGTAACTGCGATTGCAGCCAATTCTCAGGGCATTCCACAGGGCGGCCTCTGACAACATAAATCACCACAATTCCGCCCGCTGCCGAGAGGTGGCGGGCGTTTTCCGTTTCGGGAACCATTTCAGCGCAAGCTAATTGAGTCGCGGTTTGCGAGGTCTGTGAATGCGTTTGAAGTTTATCGAGCCGTTGATGCCGACGCTCGTGGAGAAGCCTCCCGAGGGTGACGACTGGATTCATGAAATCAAGTTCGACGGCTACCGGTCCCAGATCATTCTCGACCACGATGTCCGCATCTTCACCCGAAACGGTTTGGACTGGACGGCCAAATATCGCGACCTTGCGGGCGCCGCCAAACGCCTCGGCCTGGATAATGCCATCATCGACGGAGAGATCGTGGTTCTAAATGAAGCAGGCCTGTCGGACTTCGCGGCACTGCGCAAGGCGATTACACGCCGACAGCAGGACCTCTATTTCGTCGCCTTCGATCTTCTCCACCTCAACGGCCACGATCTGCGCGACATGGGTCTGGAGGACCGTCGTGAAATTCTCGAAGGCATCATCCAACCGGACAGCCACATCCAATTCAGCCAGGCGTTGCCAGGTGAGGCGAAGGCGATATTCGAACTGGTCGACAAGGCTGGTATCGAGGGCATGGTTTCGAAGCGGCGCGACAGCAAGTACCGCAGCGGCCGATCGACGAACTGGTTGAAGATCAAAAGCTACGCGGTCGAGGAATACGATCTGCTCGGTGTCGAGCGAGAGCCAGGCAAGCCGGCATTCGCGCTGATGGCCGACCGCAAGACCGGTCAATATGTTGGGTCCGCCTTCATCAACTCCAGCCGCGCGATCCGTGAGCGGTTGTGGCAGCGCGTCCAGGCCAATGCTGGGCCGGCGCCGAAAGGCATGAAGCGGCCAGCTACGGAATGGGTCAAGCCCGGCACGATCATCGGGCGTGTAAAAAGCTTGCGCGGCGAGGACGAACTGCGGCACGCTTCGTTTCAGGATTTTCGGGAAGAGTGACCTCTTGACCGCGTCTGGAATATATTCCTATGATGGCGCATGGCACGCACTAAGAGACACGAACGTATTTCTGAATACCACCTCGCGCTGATCGATCGGGCTGTGTTCAAGTTGCGGGTCGAGATGCAGGCCGCGCAACTCGCCTTGCTGCCGTTCCGCGCGCACTACGATGCGCTCGATGCGCTTCATAGCCATCTGCGGGGAGCCTTGAACCTGCTCAACGACCGGCCAGCCGGTTATGAAGAGCCGCACAGGGCGCCTATGAGTGGTGGCGGGTAGTTGGCCGGCGCCGCTTTGGGAGCGTTGCCTGAGGATAGCGCCGGCCAAGCGGTCCAACAGGTCCGCCGCATGACGACCTTAGTTGAGTCGCTAGGCGGGGTAAGGTGTGTGATCGCGGAATGGTGTCTGACGCAGCGGAACCTATTGAGCGGAACCTAATGGACCGCTCCTTATTCCGCAGATCCATTGTCGGTGAATGGCGATGCGCTCGGCACGCACTGCACCGACCAGCCGGGCGCTGTTGGCTGTTTGTGGTACTCCGTAGTTAAGCCTTAGCCTTCCGTTTCGCCACCTTCTTCACAGGTGCTGCGGGCGCAGCCTTGCGACCCAACCCGCTCGCCTTCGCAAGCGCCGATCGGGAAGCCGAATAGTTCGGAGCGACCATCGGGTAGTCATGCGGCAGGCTCCACTTGGCGCGATAGGCGTCAGGCGTGAGACCGAAGTCCGTCCTGAGATGCCGTTTAAGCGATTTGAATTTCTTGCCGTCTTCCAAGCAAATTATGTAATCGGGGAACACCGACTTTTTCGGATTTACGGCCGGAACCAGATCCACGGCCGGTTCAACTGCGGGCTGGCCTACGCCATGCAGCGCGGCGTTCACACTGGCAATCAGGTTCGGCAGTTCGCCAACCGGCACGGGATTGTTGCTCACATAGGCCGAGACGATATCGGCGGTCAGTTCGATTAGGTCGGTTTCATTCAGCAAGTGCGGTCTCCTGATTGTCGCATCAATAGGGGTTTTAGTTCAATGAAGGGGTCTAATTCAATGTGGCATCCGCCAGCTTCAGGATGTTCCACCCGTCCATAGTGATCCTAATCCAGAACTGACCAACTACATCCTCTTCCCAAGCCGCCCAACCGCGCAGGCTCATGCGGCGACATACGTCAATCATATGCGCAGGAATATCCCGGTAATGCCGGCGCTCGCCAGCAAGGAACCTAAGCGCCGCGATCTGCGGCTCGGTTAGCCGCACGACCGGATTTCGCGACACATAGCCACTAGCTCGGACCTGTGCCCCCAAATCGGTTAGCACGATGGTGACTTTGCGTCGCTTGCCGATCTGCATGTCGGCCATGCCGAGCCTCTGCAGTTCCTGATATGCAACGATCTCACGGTACTCCAGCGCATCCATAGTGACGCCGTTCTCGGATGCGGTCAGTCGGTCGACAAGCGCTATTTGGGCTGGCGTGAGTTTGTGGATCAGGATGGGCTTGGAAGGCACTCGATACCGCTTCACGTCCGCAACTTCACGCCGGTGCCGTTGATGAACTCGACGCCAGCCGCCTCCAGGGCGGCGCGGATGGCGGCAACGGCGTCGCCAGATACCGTTCTACGTTTCCTCTCGAAATCGACCACGGTTGATAAGCCAATACTGGCGCGTTCGGCCAATTTTGGTTGGGTCCAATCTAGTAAGGATCGGGCGGCACGACATTGCGCTGGCGACATTAATCAACATTTTCTGTTGACGCAGGCTTGCGTCTTGGGTATCAACATATTCGGTTGATTTTCCAAACGCAACAAAGGAGCCACACCATGCGTAAGAAATTCACTACGATTTGCGTCAATGCCGCCGGACTGGGCGAGCGCCAGACAGAGCCCTGCACGTGCCGCGAGTGCGGCACACAGGGCCGCACAGCCAAGCGCGCTGTGTTCGATGATCAAGGTCGATGGCTAGTGCACTGGCTAGAGAAGAACGGCGAGGAGTGGGTCGGAACGTATCGCTTGATTCCCTGCTGATGAACGCGCACCCGTTGACCATGACAGAACGCCTTGAAGCACTCTCCGCGCTGCCCAAGCTGTGGCGCGTTACGTCGATTTTTAGCGACGGCGTTGTGCGTACCCTTGATCAGCCGCTTCAGGCTTCCGCTGAGAATTACGCCAACCGCAAGCGGGAGTTTCTCGGCAAGGTCGTGGCGGATGGCGTGCGCTTGGTCAGCGTTACCGTAAATCGCATATGACGGTCGGCCCCTATCGTTTGCATTTCGATAGGGGCGACCCCCTTTTGCGCTCGCGGCGCCAACCGCTAGCAGCGCACAGCCCGCTGCCGGAAATGGGGCGGGCTTTTTGTTGCGAGCGTGACGGCGAATTAGGGGTACGGACCCGACATTGTTTGAGGGACAACCAATGCTCCGCCGTCACCGGCCTCAACCGTCTCGCAGGCGGTAGGTTCCAAGTTTGCGGAAGAGGAGTCCCGATTGAGCGGGCTCTTGGAACGGGTCGCGCGTTAAGCCATTATCCCTGACAATCAGGAGAATCCCGCAATGGCTACCAAATCCAGTGGCAAAAACGTCCGGCTTTCCGACAAGGAGGCTTTGAACATCGCAGAGCAAACCGAGGTCTCGCCAAAGCAGGCGAAGGACCTTGCGACCGAGCACGGCAAGGAGAAGGCCCAGGAGGAAGCCAAGGACTTCAAGGCCGAGGGATAGCCCGCTTCGGCGGACGTTTTTCGCGTTATGGCAAACGGAAAAGTCCTACGAAAAACTCAATGAAATCAATGTGACTGGCGGAGAGGGAGGGATTCGAACCCCCGATGGGCTTGCACCCATGCCGCATTTCGAGTGCGGTGCATTCGACCACTCTGCCACCTCTCCGCGGTCATGGTCCGCCGTTGCCGGCGCGGCGCACTAGATAACGGCTGAACCGGCAGGTTACAAGGCCAAATCCACCCGATTGTCAGGCTTCTTCGGCAAGGACGTCATTGCACCTGTTTCGGCTTGGTGATGCCGCCCTTCGAATTTGCCTCCAGCGGCATGCCATAGGCGTCCTTGGCGGTCATCGCGGCGATCACCGATTTCTCCAGCGCGCCATAGGTCTTGCCGTCGTTCTCGCCGGAAAAGATCACCACGGCGGCATAGCCGGCTTCGTTGACGAAGAAGAATGAGCCGCCGGTCTTAGGGTAGTCGGGCATGTGATGATGCAGCAGCCCGTCGTGGTAATATTGCACGCCGCGCGCCGTTTGTTTCATGCAGACGCCAAAACCGTAGCTGGGCTTGCCGGAAAAGCGCGGGCAGGGCGCCTGCGTTGGCGGCGTGCCGCCTCCCTTGGCGTAGCCCGCGTTGCCCGGCAGGGCGTCAAACCATTGCCGCGTCACCGGGCCGAGCACTCCGGACTGCTTGTCGAAAGCGTAGAGGAACCTCGCATAGTCCTCGGCGGAGATATCCCAGCCGCCATTTGGGGCGCGCGCCACCAGCGTGTCGTCGATGATGCCGGCATGCGCGGCCAGGCCCATCTCGGTGAACACCTTGCTGCAAGTTGCGGCATAGGCCTGGCCGCCGAGCAGCTGTGCGACATAGCCGAGGATGAGGTAGCCGCTGTCGCTGTAGGAGATCGTCGTGCCCGGATCGAAATCGAGCGTGGCTTGCGTTGCCGTCTTGAACGATGCGCCGACCGAGTGGTCGTTCTTGTCGTCGAAGGCGTTTTTCTCCAGCCCGGCGCGATGCGTCAGCAATTCGTCGATGGTGATCGTCTTGAAGCGCGGGTCCTTCGGTTCATTGGCGCCGCCGTTGCGCTGGAAGTAGCCGGCAAGGACCGTGCCGAGCGTATCGGTGAGCGCCAGTTGCTTGTGGTCGACCATCCCGGCAATGCACATGCCGGTGATTGCCTTGGAGAGGCTCGCGACCGGGTGCCGCTCCGTGGGCTTCCAGCCGTGATCATAAGAGCCGACGAGGTTCTGGTGCAGCGCGATCGCGACCTCGGCGTCGGCGATGTTGTAGGTGGTCATCCATGATTTCACGGCCGCGTCGACGCTGTCGGCGACCGTGTTCGGATTTGCCAGCGCCGGCGTTGCGGCAAGCCCGGCCATCAGCGCAAAGCTCAGGCAGTTTCGCAACCCGTTGAGCACCTTGGCCTCCTCCTGGCAGAAACGCATTTCTGGCGCGAGATTGACACGGCCCGCTGGCGGCGGCCAATAACAGTCTCGGCAACAGTTCTGGTCGTTGCCCCGTCTTGACTCCTCGTTGCCTTGACTTCTCCTCGCCTTGACTCTGGGCAAACCTTCGGTTACGGACAGCGCGCAATCGGCGTGGAGGGTTCTTCCGCGCCGCTTGTTTTTTGGTCCCGCAGACTGACAAAAAGACGGCCGAAAAGGCCGACCGAACAGCGAAAGGCAAAAAATGTTCGCAGTCATTAAAACGGGCGGTAAGCAGTATCGCGTTGCCGCCAACGATCTCCTGAAGATCGAAAAAGTCGAAGCCAATGTCGGCGATATCGTCGAAATCGGCCACGTTCTCGCGCATGGCGAGGGCGAGAATGTCACGTTCGGCGCGCCGTTCGTGGAAGGCGCTTTGGTCACCGCCGAAGTCGTCGAACAGGGCAAGAACCGCACCGTCATCGCTTTCAAGAAGCGCCGCCGGCAGAATTCGCGCCGCAAGATCGGCCATCGCCAGCTTTTGACCACCGTGCGGATCGCCGAGATCCTGCTGGCTGGCGCAAAGCCGACGAAGACGGCAGCAGTGAAGGCGCCGAAGAAGGAAGCCAAGGCAGAGGCCGCGACCGACGTGGCTGCTGAAGCCGCGCCGAAGAAGGAAGCCAAGGCCAAGACGGCTGATGCGGCCGCCGCGCCGCTGTTCAAGGCGCCTAAGGGCGAGCCGGACGACCTGACCGTGATCAAGGGCATCGGCCCGGTCGCAGCCAAGGACCTCGCCGAGCAGGGTATCATCACCTTCGCCCAGTTGGCCAAGCTGTCCGACAAGGATGTGGCCAAGATCGACGAGCACATGCCGTTCAGCGCCGACCAGATCAAGGACTGGCGCGAACAGGCCAAGGAATTGGCGAAGTAAGATTTCCGGCGAAACAGTCGCCGGAATCGGACTTGAAACGGAACGCGAACGCGTTCATAAGGCCTTTTAGGCGCCTTGCGGCGCAACGGAGTTAGTTAGATGGCACACAAGAAAGCTGGCGGCTCGTCGCGCAACGGTCGCGACTCGCATTCCAAGCGCCTGGGCGTGAAGAAGTTCGGCGGCGAAGCCGTCATCCCGGGCAACATCATCATTCGTCAACGCGGCACCACGTGGCATCCCGGCGTCAATGTCGGCATGGGCACGGACCACACCCTTTTTGCGCTCGAATCCGGCGCAGTCACCTTCAACAAAAAAGCCAACGGCCGAACCTACGTATCGGTCAACCCGATTAGCAAAGCAGCGGAGTAGCCGGTTCCGCACCAGAACACCGGCAGCCCATCTCGGGAACCGGTGTCTGGCCAAGCCAGGAAATGGATCAGGGGAGATGGGTTTCCATCTCCCCTTTTTCTTGTGCCTGGAGGACTTTGACATGGTTGCCGAAGCGGAAGACACCGAAGACGAAAGTTACGCGATAGATTGCCCGGTGCTGATCACCGAGCGGCTGGTGATGCGTGCCCCGCGTGAAAGCGATATCGGCCAGTTGGCCGCGCTTGCCGACAACCGTCATGTCGCCGAAATGCTGGCCCGCATGCCACATCCCTATGGCGAGGCCGAGGCGCGTGCCTTCCTTGCCATGGCGAAATCCCGCCGCGCCGGTATCGCCTACGCGTTGACGCTGACTGGCACCGAGACCTTTGTCGGCTGCGCCGGTCTCAACACCACCGAGCGTGGCCTGGAACTCGGCTACTGGATTGGCGAACCCTACTGGAAGCGTGGCTATGCGACGGAAGCCGCGCATGCGCTGGTCGATCTCGCCTTCCAGCGCACGACGATCCAGGTGCTGCAGGCCTCGACGCGGGTGATCAATCCGGCTTCGCGCCGGGTCATCCACAAATGCGGCTTCCAATATGCCGGCCAGGGCATGCTGAACTCCATCGTCGCCGGCCAGGTGCCGGTCGAGCGCTACCGCCTCGACAGGAAGACCTGGACCAGCCTGAGGTCGTGGAAATCGAGCTGATGAGCGAAGGTATCGGCGATATCGCGATCATGCCCATTGCGCACGAGCACATCGAGAGCTTTCATCGTGCGCTCGATGTCGTCGCGCGTGAGCGCCGATACCTGCCTTTTCTGGAGGCTCCGCCTCTTGAACAGACTCGTGCCTTTGTGATGGGGTGCATTGAGAAAGGCCATCCGCAGATGGTCGCGGTCAGCCAAGACGACGTTGTCGGCTGGTGCGATATCGTGCGTCACAGCCTGCCGATCCATGCGCATCGCGGCACGCTTGGCATGGGAATAATCCCTGCCTATCGGGGCCGTGGCATAGGAAGGCGGCTTATCCATGCGACCCTCGCACAGGCGCGAAGGGCAGGCATGGTGCGCGTGGGGCTTGCCGTGCATGCCGACAACGCTCGCGCGATCGCGCTTTATGAGAAAGTCGGATTTGTCAGGGAAGGTGTGGAACGTGACGCCATCTATGCCGACGGCGAGTATCGCGACACGATTACAATGGCGATTGTCGAACGCGAAAACGCTACAAGGTCATGACGGTCGTGTCGTCAGCCAAGTTCCAGCCAGACCGGCAGGTGGTCTGAACCGACCGCCTGATCGTCGACCCAGAGCCGCTTCAACGATCTGGCGAGCGAGGCGCTGGTGAAGATGTAGTCGATGCGCTTGTGGCGGCTGGCGGCGGCAGGCTGTTTGGGGTCGACCCAGCTGGTCAGGCCGTCACCCGCCACATTGAGGCGCATGGCGGCGTCGACGGCGAAATCGGCGGTCAGCGGCATGCCGAATTCATGATCGGGCCGGCCGGCGAGTTCGACATATTCGGGCGACCCCGCCAGCATGTTGAAATCGCCCATGGCGACAAAGGCTTCAGGATGGGGCAATTCCGGCAGGCCGATCTCGGCGACGCCGGACAAGGCACCGCCTTCAAGTGCGTAGTTCAGCAGACGTTGGCGCAGGAACTGGATCTGCCTGGCGCGTTCAACCGGGCTGCGGTGATCGAGATGAATGGAATAGAAGCGGATGAAACCAAGCGGCGTCTCGATCAAGGCCTCCAGTGCGCCGCGCTGGAAGTTCATCACCTCGAAGCTGCGGCTGCGCGGCAAAAGCAGGTTGCGTGACAGATGAATGGGCGTCTTCGACAGGATCATATTGCCGAGCTGGAAGGTGCTGGTGACAGCGCGGCCGTTCTCGATGCGCGAGCCGAGATTGGCCTCGAAATTGCTGCCATAGACGGCAAAGTAGTCGGGCAGGGCGTCGCCAATCTCGGCGACCATGTCGCGCCCGCCGTTCCTGGGGTTGTTGCGGGTAACCTCCTGCAGCGCGATCACATCGGCGCCGCGCACGGCATCGGCGATGCGCCCGACGTCATATTGCTCGTCGAGGCCGATGCCGTACTGGATGTTATAGGTTACAAGCTTCATTCCGCCATCTCCGCCGCAACTATAAAACAGCCTCGCCCTTCGCCCCACCTTGGTTTAGAGCAATGGCGCAAAGCCACTAGCAGAAACTGCGCAATCCCATGAAATTTCTCGATCAAGCCAAAGTTTACATTCGCTCCGGTGACGGTGGCGCCGGTTCGGTGTCGTTCCGGCGCGAAAAATTCATCGAGTTCGGCGGGCCGGATGGCGGCGATGGCGGCCGTGGCGGCGACGTCTGGCTGGAAGCGGTCAACGGGCTGAACACGCTGATCGACTATCGCTACCAGCAGCATTTCAAGGCCAAGACCGGCGTTCACGGAATGGGCCGCAACATGACCGGCGCCAAGGGCGCTGACGTGACATTGAAAGTGCCGGCGGGAACGCAGGTGTTCGAAGAAGACAATGAAACGATGATCTGCGACATGACTGTCGTCGGGCAGCGTTTCCTGCTGGCCAAGGGCGGCAATGGCGGCTTCGGCAACCAGCATTTCAAGACCTCGACCAACCAGGCGCCGCGCCGCGCCAATCCCGGCCTGCCGGGCGAAGAGCTCAACATCTGGCTGCGGCTGAAGCTGATCGCCGATGCCGGCCTGGTCGGACTGCCCAATGCCGGCAAGTCGACTTTCCTGGCCGCCGTTACCGCTGCCAAGCCGAAGATCGCCGACTATCCTTTCACCACGCTGCATCCGGGCCTCGGTGTCGCGCGCATCGATGCGCGTGAATTCGTCATCGCCGACATTCCGGGGCTGATCGAAGGCGCGCATGAAGGCGTTGGCATCGGCGACCGTTTCCTTGGCCATGTCGAGCGTACGCGCGTGCTGCTGCACCTGGTCTCGGCGCAGGAGGAGAATCCGGGCAAGGCCTACAAGACCGTGCGTACCGAGCTCGACGCTTATGGCAACGGCCTGACCGACAAGGTCGAGATCGTCGCGCTTTCCCAGATCGATACGCTCGATGCCGATGCGCGCAAGAAGAAGGTCGCTTCCTTGAAGCGTGCCGCCGGCCGCGCGCCGATGCTGTTGTCGGCGGTCACCGGCGAAGGCGTCGAGGCGGTGCTGCGGGCGGTGGTGGCGGAAGCGCGCGCGCAGATCGCGGCGCCTGTCGAGACGCGCTGGGAAAAGTAGGCCGATGCAGTCGCTGAAGAAATACCGGCGCATCACCGTCAAGATCGGTTCGGCGCTGCTGGTCGACCGCGCGACGGGCCTGAAGCGTGACTGGTTGGCCTCGCTCGCCGATGATATCGCGGTGCTCGCTCAGGGCGGGGCTGAAATCCTGGTCGTGTCCTCCGGTGCGATCGCGCTCGGCCGCACCATTCTCGGCCTTGGCAAGCGGGCGCTGAAGCTCGAGGAAAGCCAGGCGGCCGCCGCCGTTGGCCAGATCGCGCTGGCCGGGGCCTGGTCGGACGCGCTCGGCAAGGGCAACCTGAAATCCGGCCAGATCCTTCTGACGCTTGGCGATACCGAGGAGCGCCGGCGCTACCTCAACGCCCGCGCCACGATCTCGACACTGCTCAAGATGAAGGCGGTGCCGGTCATCAACGAAAACGACACCGTCGCGACGTCCGAAATCCGTTATGGCGACAATGACCGGCTGGCCGCCCGCGTCGCCACCATGATGGGTGCTGATCTTCTGGTGTTGCTCTCCGACATCGACGGGCTCTATACCGCGCCGCCGGCTCTGGACCCTGGCGCGAAATTCATTCCCGTGGTCGACCGCATCACGCCCGACATCGAGGCGATGGCGGGTGCTGCTGCCTCCGAATTGTCGCGTGGCGGCATGCGGACGAAGCTCGATGCAGGCAAGATCGCCACTGCCGCCGGCACGGCGATGATCATCACGGCGGGCACGCGGCTGTCACCCCTGATGGCGATCGAACGCGGCGAGCGCGCCACCTTCTTCAGGCCAAGCAGCAACCCGGTGAAGGGTTACAAGACCTGGATCGCCGGCCAGCTCGAGCCGGCCGGAAGGCTGACGGTCGATGCCGGAGCCGTCGGCGCGCTCAAGTCGGGAAAATCCCTGCTGCCGGCCGGCGTGAAGCTGGTCAGCGGCAATTTCGCGCGCGGCGACACGGTGGCGATCCTGTCGCCCGAGGGCCGCGAGATCGCACGCGGGCTGGTTGCCTATGATGCCGCCGATGCCGTAAGGATCGCTGGCCTGAAGACAGCCGAAATCGAGACGGTGCTGGGCTATGAGGCGCGTTCGGCGATGATCCATCGCGACGACCTTGTGGTGAGTCATTCGGGTGACCAAGTACTGGCGGACGACTGAGCATTGGCCGGTGGCCAGATATCGAGCGGACGGTGAACCATGCTGAAGCTGCATGAAAAATCCCGGGATGATACCGTCGTGCTGATGGCCGATATCGGCCATCGCGCCCGCGCCGCTGCCCGACCGCTGGCCGTTGCCTCGACCGAAGCCAAGAATGCAGCACTTGCCGCCATGGCCGAGGCGATCCTGGCGCGCGAGCAGGACATTCTCGATGCCAACGCCATCGATGTCTCGAATGGTGAGGAAAGCGGGCTCTCCGGCGCCTCGATGGACCGGCTGAAGCTCAATTCCGCACGGGTCCATGCCATGGCCGACGGGATCCGCGAGATCGCCGCATTGCGCGATCCGGTCGGCGATGTCATCGCCGCCTGGGATCGCCCGAACGGGCTGCATATCGAACGCGTGCGCACGCCGCTCGGCGTCGTCGGCGTCATCTATGAAAGCCGGCCGAATGTGACCGCCGATGCCGGGGCGCTTTGCCTCAAGGCCGGCAATCCGGTCATCCTGCGCGGCGGCTCGGACTCGCTCAACTCGTCAGCGGCGATCCATGCCTGCCTTGTCGAGGGGCTGAAGGCCGCCGGCCTGCCGCAAGATGCTATCCAGCTGGTGCCCACCACCGACCGCGCCGCTGTCGGCGAGATGCTCAAAGGCCTCGGCGGCGCGCTGGATGTGATCATTCCGCGTGGCGGCAAAAGCCTGGTCGAACGCGTGCAGAACGAAGCGCGGGTGCCGGTATTCGCCCACCTCGAAGGCATCTGCCATCTCTACATCGACCGCTCCGCGAAACTCGACATGGCGGTCAACATCGCCGTCAATGCCAAGATGCGGCGCACCGGCGTCTGCGGCGCGGCGGAGACGCTGCTGGTTGACCGCGCTGTCGCCGCCACGCATCTGGTGCCGATCCTTGACGCGCTGCGCGCCGCCGGCTGCGAAATCCATGCCGATGGCGAAGTGCTGAAGGTGTTTTCCGACGCCAAGCCGGCGATCGATGCCGATTGGGTGACCGAATATCTCGACGCCATCATCGCCGTGAAGCTGGTCGACGGCGTTGCCGACGCCATAGTGCATATCGAGACATTCTCCTCGCATCACACAGAGGCGATCGTTGCCGAGGACGCGCAAGCGGTCGAGAGGTTCTTCAACGAGATCGATTCGGCTATCCTGCTGCACAATGCTTCGACACAGTTCGCCGATGGTGGTGAATTCGGCATGGGCGCCGAGATCGGCATCGCCACCGGCAAGATGCACGCGCGCGGCCCGGTCGGCGTCGAGCAGCTGACCTCCTTCAAATACCGCGTGCGCGGGTCTGGCCAGATACGGCCTTGACCGACACTTCCAAGTCTTTGCCGGATATTGGGCATCGATATCTGAAGATGCCGCATGCCGAGAAAGGCCTGGCTGTCGGGCTGTTCGGCGGCTCGTTCAACCCGCCGCATGCCGGCCATGCGCTGGTTGCCGAGATCGCGCTGCGGCGCCTGGCGCTCGACCAGCTGTGGTGGATGGTGACGCCGGGTAACCCGCTCAAGAGCGCAAGGGAATTGGCGCCGCTTGGCGAGCGGCTGCGGCTTTCCGAGGCCATTGCGCTGAACCCGAAAATCAAGGTCACCGCTTTCGAGGCCGGCCAGCATGTCCGCTACACCGCCGACACCCTGGCGCTGGTCAAGGCGCGCAATCCCGGCGTCGATTTTGTCTGGATCATGGGTGCGGACAGCTTGCGCGATTTCCATCGCTGGCAGCGCTGGCGGCAGATCGTCATGACATTTCCGATCGCGGTCATCGACCGCCCCGGCGCGACGCTGTCATTCCTGTCGTCGGTGGTGGCCAAGACCTTTGACTACGCCCGCGTCGATGAGGGCGATGCGCCCCGACTTTCTCGAATGAAGGCGCCGGCCTGGACTTTCATCCACGGCCCACGCTCGTCACTGTCGTCAAGCGCGATCCGCGAGATGGCGAAAAGCTGAGCCGGACCCTCCTGGCCATGTCGCTTTTGCGGCGGCCTTTCTCAAGCTCATGGGCGATCCTTGCCGGGCATGGCCATTCAACATAAAAACCGAATTGAAACTGATCCGGTGCAAGGCGGCACGCCGACGCCGCTGATCGCGATTGCCAGCGTCATCCTGTCGATGGCGCTGATCGCGGTCGGCAACGGGCTGATGTTTGCCTATATCCCTGTCCGGCTCGGTGCCGAGGGCTTCGATCCGACCTGGGCCGGGCTGATCATCACCGGCCTTTCGGCGGGCGGCCTTGCCGGCTGTATCCTGACCGGACCGCTGGTGCGACGGGTTGGTCACGCCCGCGCCTTCATGGTGCTGTCGGCGCTGATTGCGCTGTCCAATGCCGCCGTCGGCGCCGGACCGCATCCGCTGGTGTGGATCGCTGCCCGTGCGCTCTATGGCTTTTCCATCTGTGGCCTGTTCATCGTCGCGCAGAGCTGGCTGAACGATGCCGTAGCCAACGCCATACGCGGCAGGGTGATGGCCTTCTTCTATGTCGCCTATGTCGCCGGCCTTGGCGTCGGCTACGCGACCCTGGTGCTGATCGACATCAGCACGGCGGAAGGGCCGCTGATCGGCATCGCCTTCACCGCGCTGTCGATCCTGCCCGTCGGACTGACCAGGCTTGCCCAGCCGCCGGCGCCGCAGGCAGCATCGGTGGCGCTGCGGCGGGCCTGGCGGATTTCACCGGTCGGGGTTGCCGGCATGCTGGCCGTCGGCGGTCTGTCGATGGCGATCGCCGGTTTCGCGCCGATCCACGCTACAGCCAAGGGCTATAGCCAGGCGGATGTGGCGCTGCTGCTTTCGGCTATGCCGGTCGGTACGCTCATCCTGCAGATTCCGCTCGGCTGGATCTCCGATCGCACCGACCGCCGCTACGTGCTGATCGCCGCTTCGGCGCTGGCCATGGTGGCAGGGGTGTTCGCCCTTGGTTTTGACGGTGGCGCATTGACGGCCCTGATTGTCATCTACATCGTCTGGGACGGCGCATCGGAATCGATTTATTCGCTGTCCAGCGCGCATGCATCGGACCGCGCCGGCAAGGACGACATGGTGGCGCTGTCCAGTTCGCTGCTGTTTGCCTGGTCATTGTCGGGCTTCATCGTGCCAGGCATCGTCACGGGGCTTTCGGCGGTCTATGGAACACAGGCCTTCATTTATGTGGCGATCGTCATCGCCGCCGCTTTCTGCCTGTTCGTGCTGTGGCGCGTGGTGACGACGCAAGCTGTTCCCGCCGCCGAGACGGGCAGTTTCGCGCCGATGACGGCGCAGGCGCCGCTGCCGGTCGAACTGGCCTTTGCAGCGGAAGAGCACCCGGCGAAACGCCATTAACCTGATCTAGCACAACCGCTTTGGGGTCCCCGTCTTGAAACTGCAACGGAACTCTGCCTATTTAAGGGGTGTCACCTGCTTTAGGGGGTGATTTGGTTGTTCTTGCTGCGAAAGGAAATACACTGAGAACAGCACTGCGGAAGAAGGCCTTTATCGTGCCTTCGCCGGCCGGGATCAGCGTAGACGACGCCGTGTCCCGCGCCATCAAGACAGTCCTTGTCAGTCTGGAAGACTCCAAGGCCGAAAATATTGTCTCAATCGACATTCAGGGGAAATCGAGCCTCGGCGACTATATGGTCGTCGCATCGGGCCGATCGCACCGTCATGTCGCGGCTGTCGCCGATCATCTCCTCAAGGCGCTCAAGGATGCCGGCCTCGGCACCGCGCGCGTTGAAGGGCTGGCTGGCGCCGACTGGGTCCTGATCGATTCTGGCGATATCATCGTCCATGTCTTCCGTCCCGAAGTCCGCGAATTCTACAATCTTGAAAAGATGTGGCAGGCGCCGGATCTCGAGGAAGAGACCCTCCACTGAGCCAGCTTTGTAGCAATGCCTGTCGGGAGACAGGCATTCGGGGCTGTTTGAGGCAGGGATGAAGATTGCCGTTCATGCCGTGGGCCGGATGAAAGCCGGCCCCGAGAAGCAGCTTGCGGACCGTTATTTCGAGCGCTTCGCCAAGAGTGGCCCGGCTATCGGCCTCGAATTCACCGGCGTTGCCGAGATTGCTGAAGGCCGCGCCCAGACCGCCAATGAGCGCCGGCGCGAGGAAGGCCAGAAGCTGCAGACGCAGCTCTCGGCGGGTACCGCGCTGATTTTGCTCGATGAACGCGGCAAGAACCTCTCCTCGGAAGATTTCGCCGGCCGCATCGGCCTGTTGCGCGATGGCGGCCGCAAGGCGCTTGTCGTCGCGATCGGCGGCGCCGACGGTCATGATCAGTCATTGCGCGACCAGGCCGAACTTGTGCTGTCGTTCGGCGCGCTGACCTGGCCGCATCAACTGGTGCGTGTCATGCTGGGCGAACAGCTCTACCGGGCAGCCACCATCCTTTCGGGACACCCCTATCACCGGTCCTGACTCGATCTGAACCCTGTGTATCAGCATGCTCCGCCCGGATTTCCGCCCCAATGGCACGCATGATGAGGTCGCAGGCGGGCTTTCCCGACGCGGGATCGTTCTCCACGCATTTATGGTTGATGGTTCGTTAACGAAGCCGCGGATAGAATCGAACTTGAATGTCTGAAGGCTGGAAATCGAGAACGGGCTCCTGGCGCGCGCGCGGCGGTATCGCTGTGGCGCTTGTCTTGCTGTCGTTCGGAACGGCCTGGAGCGAGAACACGCTCGACATGGCGCCCGACCCCGACCAGAGCCGTGCCGAATATGAGCGGGTCTCGAAGGAGATTACGCTATCCTCCGAGCGGCTGGCCAAGCTTTCCGCCGACATTGCCACGGTCAAGAAGGACCACGCCTCGATCACCGCCGCGCTGATCCAGTCGGCGATGACCGAGCAGAAGCTCGGCCAGGACATCGAGGACATCGGCGCCAAGCTGGAAGGGCTGAAGGGCCAGGAGCAGAAGATCCGCGCGTCGCTGATGGCGCGGCGTGACGTGCTGGCCGAAGTGCTGGGCGCGCTGCAGCGCATGGGGCTTAATCCGCCGCCGGCGATCCTGGTCAAGCCCGAAGATGCGCTGTCCTCCGTGCGCAGCGCGATTCTGCTTGGCGCCGTGGTGCCGGAGTTGCGCCAGCAGACCGACATCCTGCTTGCCGACCTCAAGGAACAGTCACGGGTGACGGCCTCCATTGAAGCCGAGCGTGGGCGGCTGACGGCGGCGGTCGGCGACCAGACCGCGGAAAAGAAGCGGCTCAGCATGCTGCTGGAGGCCAAGCAGAAGCTCGAAGCCGACACGCAAGCGGCGATGGCCGCTGAAAAACAGCGATCCGTCGAGCTCGCCGCCAAAGCGGGAAGCCTGAAGGAACTGATAGCGTCGCTCGAAGCGCAGGCCGACAAGAACCGCAAGGCGGCGGACGTGTCGCGCCAGGCAACGGCGGACAAGGCAGCAGCCGATGGTGACAAGACAACGGAACTGGCGTCATTGCCGGTTCCGGAGGGCAACCAACTCACCGCCCCAGCTCCTTTTTCCGCACTTCAGGGCCAGATCGCGCTACCGGTCATAGGCCGGATCAAACGGCGATTCGGGGGTGATGACGGTAACGGCGCAGTGATGCTTGGCGACATGGTTGCGACACAATCCGGAGCCATCGTCACCGCGCCGGCGGATGGGAATGTGCTTTATGCGGGGCCGTTTCGCTCTTATGGTCAACTCTTGATCCTGAACGCAGGCGACGGCTATCATGTCGTTCTCGCGGGGATGAGCAGAATCAGTGTCGCGACTGGCCAGTCGGTGCTCGCAGGAGAGCCGGTCGGTGCGATGGGAGAGGCCCGGGTGGCAAGCACCTCGGTTTCGAAGACTACGAATGCCACGTCGGAACTCTATGTCGAGTTCCGCAAGGATGGAAAACCCGTCGATCCGGCCCCATGGTGGGCGGACCGTTTTTCTGGAAGGACGTGAAATGATGCGGAAACTGTCGCTTCTGTTTGCCGGTGCGCTGATGGGCGCGTCTGCCATGAGCCTCGTCTATGGCACTCCCGGCTCGGCGGCGAACGCTGCGGGGTCGGAGACCTACAAGCAACTGGCGATCTTCGGCGACATCTTCGAGCGGGTACGGGCACAGTATGTGACGCCGCCGGACGACAAGTCGCTGGTCGAGAACGCTATCAACGGCATGCTTGCCTCGCTGGATCCGCACTCCTCCTACATGAACGCCGAGCAAGCGCAGGACATGCGCGTGCAGACCAAGGGTGAATTCGGCGGCCTCGGCATCGAGGTAACCATGGAAAACGACCTGGTCAAGGTGATCACGCCGATCGACGATACGCCGGCCGCCAAGGCTGGCGTGCTGGCCGGCGATTATATCGCCAAGATCGATGGCCAAGAGGTTCGCGGCCTCACCCTCAACGACGCGGTCGAGAAGATGCGCGGCCTGGTCAACACCCCGATCAAGCTCACCATCCTGCGCCAGGGCGCCGACAAGCCGATCGAACTGACGGTCGTGCGCGACATCATCAAGGTCAAGGCGGTCAAGTTCCGGGTCGAGAACGACATCGGCTACATGAAGATCACCTCCTTCACCGAGAAGACCTATGACGATCTCGAAAACGCTATCGAGACCATCAAGAAGCAGGTGCCGGACGACAAGCTCAAGGGCTATGTGCTCGACCTTCGGCTCAACCCGGGTGGTCTGCTCGACCAGGCGGTGAGCGTGTCCGATGCCTTCCTCAACCGTGGCGAGATCGTCTCGACGCGCGGCCGCGATCCGAAGGACGTCACCCGTTTCGACGCCAAGCCAAAGCAGGTCGACGACATCAACGGCAAGCCGATGATCGTGCTCGTCAATGGCGGCTCCGCCAGTGCCTCCGAGATCGTCGCCGGCGCGCTGCAGGATCTGCGCCGCGTCACGGTGGTCGGCACGCAATCCTTCGGCAAGGGCTCGGTCCAGACGATCATCCCGCTTGGCGAGAATGGCGCGCTGCGTCTGACGACGGCGCTCTATTACACGCCGTCCGGCAAGTCGATCCAGGGCAAGGGCATCACGCCCGACATCAAGGTCGACCAGCCGCTGCCGCCAGAATTGCAGGGCAGGGACCTGACGCGCGGCGAGTCCGATCTGAAGGGCCACATCAAGGGCGCTGACGAGAGCTCGACCGGTTCAGGCTCGGCAGCCTATGTGCCGCCGGATCCGAAGGACGATCTGCAGTTGATCTACGCCGAGCAGCTGCTGCGCGGCCAGAAGACCGATCCGTCCTTCCCGCCCAATCCGGAGAAGGCGGTCCTGAACCAGTAAGGATCGATCGCCTGATCGAAGCAATGTTATGCTGCCGGGGCCGCGAGGTTCCGGCAGTTTGATTCGGGGACCCAGAGCAATTCCAGGAAAAGTGCGCAGCGGTTTTCCGTCCGGAATTGCGTAAAAGCAAGGAGTTGGAGCGGTTCCGTGAGCCACTCCAGGGCAAGGGGACACGCCGGCTTGGCTGAGATCGGCAAGGAGATAGAGCGCCCGCTCGGACAGTCTGTCCGGGCGCCGCGCGGTGCCGGCAAGATCAGCGTCGGGGCGGTCGGGGCGGCACTTGCCGTGCTGGCCGTGGTTGGTGTCTCCGGCGCGATCGCGCTGCGTGAGAAGCCGTTTCGAAAGCCGCAAGAAGTAGCCGTTTCAACGCCGAAGGTGACGGCAGCCGCCGAACCCGCCGCGCCGGCCGCACTGGCTCCCGTGGCGGCACCCAAGGTGGAGGCGCCGGCCAAGACTGGCGGCCCACAGATCATTCATGTGCAGACGGAAGAGGGCGATGGCCCGCCCAAGGCGGCTATTGTCATTCGCGACCCTTCGACCGTCGGCCAAAACCTGAAGATCGCGCATATCCCTGACAAGGCGTTGATTGAAACCAGCGAGACCGGGCCGCTGCCGATCCGGTCGGCTGACGGAAGGCGGCCCTTCGATGTCTATGCGCGGCCATGGTCCGGCGCACGCGGCGCGCGCGTGGCGATCGTTATCGGCGGGCTCGCCGTGTCGCAGACCGGCACGCAGGCGGCCATTGCCAAGCTGCCGGCGGAAGTGACACTGGCTTTCGCGCCGCAAGGCAACAGCATCGGCCGCTGGATGCAGGCGGCGCGCCAGAGCGGCCACGAGATCGTCATGCAGGTGCCGCTCGAACCGTTCGACTATCCCAACGTCAATCCCGGCCGCAACACGCTGACGGTGGCGGCAACGCCGGATGAGAACCTGAAGAGCCTGCACTGGGCGCTGTCGCGGACGACCAACTACACCGGCGTCATGAACTACATGGGCGCGCGCTTTTCTGCCGACGCGGCGGCAATGGGGCCGTTCATGGCCGAGCTTGGCAAACGCGGTCTTGCCTATATCGATGACGGCTCGTCGTCGCGCAGCCTTGCGCCTGATATGGCGCTGAAGGACGGTGTGCCCTTCGTTGCCGGAGACACGTCGATCGATGCCGTGCAGGACCGTGGCGCCATCCTGAAGAAGCTCGACGGGCTTGAGGCGACAGCGCGGGCGAAGGGTTCCGCCATCGGCATCGGCTCGGCCTTCGACCTGACCGTTGACACCGTTTCATCCTGGGTCATCGAGGCCAAGAAGCGCGGCATCGAGATCGTGCCGATTTCGGCGGTGGCCATTGATCCGGAAAAGGGCTAGCCACGGGGGCTGATCCTCCGGAACGATTCACGATGGCCAAGACGAAGAAGATCGACCGCGAAACGTTGCCCTACCGCCCCTGCGTCGGGTTGATGATCCTCAATGGCGACGGCCTGGTCTGGGTCGGGCATCGCATTGCCGAGCCGGACAGTGAATTCGCTGGCACGACCCAGCTCTGGCAGATGCCGCAGGGCGGCATCGACAAGGGTGAGGAACCGCTGCAGGCTGCGGAACGCGAACTTTATGAGGAGACCGGCATGCGCAGCGTCTCGCTGTTGGCCGAGGCGCCGGACTGGATCAACTATGATTTGCCCGATGACCTCGTCGGCATCGCCTTCAAGGGGCGATATCGCGGCCAGACGCAGAAATGGTTTGCTTTCCGCTTTCACGGCGACGCCAGCGAGATCGAGATCAACCCGCCGCCGGGCGGCCACACCGCTGAGTTCGACAAATGGGCATGGCGGCCAATGCAGGACCTGCCGGACCTGATCGTGCCGTTCAAGCGCCATGTCTATGAGGATGTGGTGGCCGCGTTCCGGCATCTGGCGTAGGCCGACATTGTTGCGATGCGCGTGATCTGACCTTACCAGTAAGCCGATCCGCCAGAAATCAGGGGCCGGATGAGCACTGCGTCCGGAAAGTCGATGCTTCAGGCACATGAGACAAAGTCGCCGTCTGTCGGCGATGCAGCAGCCAGCGCTATCCTTACGATTGATCTCGACGCGATCCGCGAGAATTGCAGGCGGTTGAAGGCAAGGCTCAATGGCGTGCGCTGCGCCGGCGTGCTGAAGGCTGACGGCTATGGGCTAGGCGCCAACCAGGTGGCGGCGGCGCTTGCCAAGGAAGGTTGCGATATCTTCTTTGTCGCTCTTCTCGTCGAAGGCGTGGCCCTGCGTCAGGCACTCGGGCCTGCCCCCGCGATCTATGTGCTGAACGGAATTCCTCCTGGCGCGGAGGGGCTTGCGGTGGCGGCGGGGCTTTGCGCTGTTATCAACAGCCCTGAACAGTTGGCCGCGTGGCGCGCAGCGGCTGGCAATGCCGGCCGGAAACTGCCAACGGCGGTCCAGGTCGACAGCGGCATGTCGCGGCTCGGCATCGCCCCCAGCGACGTCGAGCGCCTCGCCGCCGATCCGCAGGCTTTCGACGGCATCGACGTCACCTACGTGATGAGCCATCTCGCCTGTGCCGACGAGCCGCGAAATCCGGCCAATGAGCAGCAACGGCTGGCGTTCGAGCGGCTGCGCAAGCTGCTGCCGAAAGCGCCGTCGTCGTTCACCAATTCATCGGGCATCTTTCTCGGCCCATCGTATCACTACGATCTGGCCCGGCCAGGGGCAGCGCTCTACGGCATCAATCCGACACCGGCCGACCCGAACCCGATGCTGCCTGTGGCGCGGCTGGAGGCCAGGGTCGTCCAGACACGGATGCTGGAGGCAGGTGTGGGTGTCGGCTACGGCCATACGTTCCATAGCACCGCTCCTTTGCCCACGGCGACGATCTCGCTCGGCTATGCCGATGGATGGCATCGCCGTGCCTCGGCCGCGGCCTTCTTCGAAGGCGTGCGCTTGCCTTTCCTTGGCCGGGTCTCGATGGATTCGATTATTCTCGACATTTCAGCATTGCCCCCGGGCAAGCTCAAAGGCGGTGATCTGGTCGAGCTGCTCGGACCATCGCAGAGCGTCGATGACGCGGCTGGCCATGCCGGCACCATCGGCTACGAGGTGCTGACCAGCCTTGGACACCGCTTCGAACGGCACTATATCGGCGGTTGAGCGGTTTCGCCGCGCTTGACAAGCATGTGCTTGTCGGCAAGGCTCCGCGCATGAGCAACCTCGGCCATAGCAGAACCTTTTTCAGGGTTTGCCCGATCGCGGGATCGTAGCCCCGGCGCGGCCGCCTTTTGGCGTTCGTCCGAACCGGGGCATTTTTTCTTTCCGACATCCCATCATCGAGCCGACAACCATCGTGGTTAGCGGCCCTTCGTCAAGCCACCCTTGATCCGGTGGCAGCGCGCACTTCGTGCGCCATTCAAGAGGTTTGCCATGCAACACGCAACGAAACCGCACCCGAGGAACCGGCTGCGGATCAGCAATATCGACCACGACCGGCTGACAGTCCTGGCCAGGGCTTCGCTGGACCGCACGCCGGCCACCGCCGAAGAACTGCTTGGGGAAGTGGATCGGGCCACGATCATGACGGCCGCGGCAATGCCGGCCAATGTCGTGCGCATGGGTTCGACGGTGATCACGCAAGGCGGCAGCGGCAACCTGCAGCGCGTCACGCTGGTCTATCCAGGCTATGCCGACATCGCGGAAGGCAGGATCTCGGTCCTGACGCCGATGGGAACCGCTCTTATCGGGGCGGCCGTTGGCCAGACAGTGAGCTGGAAGAGCCGGGACGGTCGACAGCTGTCGGCGACCATCGGCGGCGTCGAAGCGCCGTCGCCTGACCCGCGGCCGTGACGGGAGGCTCAAATGACAGACACATGTTGCCTGACGACGAAGGACTTCTCGACCCTTGAGGCGATGCTGCAACGCCGGCGTGCTTTCGCCGATCCGATCGCGGCGGTGCTGGAAGAAAAGCTGTCGCAAAGCCGCGTCGTGCCGGTCGACGCCGTGAGCCCCGACATCGTGACGCTGAACAGCCGGGTGGTCTTTCGCATTGATGCCGGCCCGCTGGAAACACGCACCCTGGTGCAGAACGAGACACGCGGACCGGTTGGCTCGAGCCTGCCGCTCGGGACCAGGCGCGGGCTCTGCATGCTTGGCATGGCGCGAGGCCAGACGGCGTCGATCGAGCAGGCCGACGGCCGGCGCGAGCGGATCGCGATCGAGGCGGTGCTTTACCAGCCCGAGGCGGCGCGGCGTGCTCTGCAGGAAAAGCCGGCGCGGCGCCCTGCCGCTCTTACCCTTGTCTACAGTGCTCCTTGGGGCAGCCGTCCCCTTGGCGAGATCGGGAAAATCCGGCAGACAGAAGACAATGATCCAGGTCCCTCGGCGGCTTGATCAGCTTTGGTGGCCCAACCCAAAATCGGTATCGATTTTTGGGTTGGACCATGTGCAAAATCAGAAAGGCCACGCTGTCCCCGGACGGAGACGCGGCGCTGCAAGGAGTGAACAATGAAAATCATGGTGCTGGGCGGCGGGGTCATCGGGGTTACCACGGCCTATTATCTTGCCGAGGCCGGCCATGAAGTGACAGTCGTCGACCGTCAACAAGGTCCGGCGCTGGAAACCAGCTTTGCCAATGCCGGCGAGATTTCGCCCGGTTACGCCTCGCCATGGGCCGGGCCAGGCATCCCGTTGAAGGCGATCAAATGGCTGCTGATGAAGCACGGCCCGCTGGTGGTGCGGCCGGCTTTCGATCCGCACATGTGGACATGGCTGGTCAAGATGCTGCGCAACTGCACGGCCGAGCGCTACGCGGTGAACAAGGCGCGCATGGTGCCGCTGGCTGAATACAGCCGCGACACGCTGAAGGCGCTGCGCTCCGACACCGGTATTGCCTATGATGAACGCACGAAAGGAACGTTGCAGCTTTTCCGCACGCAGAAGCAGCTCGATGGCGTCGCCGGCGATGTCGCGGTGCTGAACAAATACAACGTCCCCTATGAGTTGCTCGACCCTGAAGGCTGTATCGGGGCAGAGCCGGCGCTGGCCGGGGTGCGCGAAAAGTTCGTCGGTGGCCTGCGGCTGCCGGGCGACGAGACCGGCGACTGCAAGATGTTCACCGACCGGCTGGCCGAGTTGTGCGTGGAGCGCGGCGTCACTTTCGAATACGGCACGTCAATCAAGCGTGTGGTGAAGAACCGCAATCGCATCACCAACATCGCCACCGAAAAGGGCTGGAGGGCCGCCGACGCCTACGTGATGGCGATGGGCAGCTATTCGGCCAAGTTCATGCGCTTCCTGAAACGGCCGATCCCGGTCTATCCGGTCAAGGGCTATTCGATCACGGTGCCAATCAAGGATGCCGCCCTGGCGCCAGAGTCGACCGTGATGGACGAGACCTACAAGGTGGCCATCACCCGGCTCGGCAATCGCATCCGGGTCGGCGGCACCGCCGAGATTTCCGGCTTCGACCTGCGGCTGCACGAGTCACGGCGTCGGACGCTTGAACATTCGGTCGGCGATCTCTTCCCCGGCGGCGGTGACATGCGGGAGGCTTCGTTCTGGTGCGGGCTGCGGCCGATGACGCCGGACGGACCGCCTCTGGTCGGCCGCACCGAATACTCGAACCTCTATCTCAACACCGGCCACGGCACGCTTGGCTGGACCATGGCCTGCGGTTCGGCCAAGGTTCTGTCCGACATCATCTCAAGCAAGGTGCCTGATATCGATGTGCGTGATCTCGGCCCCGAACGGTATCAGCGATAGGGGCCACGTCAGCGTTCAAAAAGCCTGGCTGACCCAATCCTCGTCGAAGAGCAGCCGGTAGGCCCAGGGAACCGTCACGTTGGTGGCGACCGGGTTCGAGTGGGCGACGTAGTCGTCGTAGATCGGCTTCATCCTGGCGTAGAAGCCGGGATCGAGCACCATCAGGCCATTTTCGCTGTCGTGGAAGAAGCTGCGGTTGTTGAGATTGACCGACGAGATGGCGACCAGCCTTTCGTCGATCATCATGATCTTGGAATGCAGCACGACATCAGGCGCCTTGAATTCGCGGATGTTGATGCGGTCGCCATATTTCTCGACGAACAGCTTGTTGAGCGCGGTGAGAAATCTGCCACCGATGTCGCCCTTGAGATCGATGCGGCCGACAATGTCGATCTTGACGCCGCGCGCCAGCGCCCGGTCGAAGGCGTGGGTTAGCTTCGGCGTCAGGTTGAGATAGGGATTGACGATCTGGATGCGATGCTGGGCGGCGTCGACCAGTTCGACGAAATAGTCCTCCAGCGCGTGGCCGTCCTCATAAGGCACCGAAATGAAATGCCGCGCGGTGCCTTGTGGCTGGCGGCTTGAAGAGGTGACCGGGATGGAGAACGGCCGCGTCAGGTTGGTGTCGGCATCGCGCAGCCACAGGGTCGAAAGATGCGCGGCGAGCGTCTCGACCGTGGTCCGGTCGGATATCTCGATGTCGAAGTCGCTCCAGTTCGAATAGTAGTTGAGCGAAAGCCCGTCGGTCTTGCCGTATTGCTGCAGGTCCGGATAGCGCGACAGGTCGATCGGCTGGTGGAACAGGAAGCCGTCATGGATGTTGCGGCCGCCGATGATGACGCGCGAGCGGCCTGGATCCTCGGCCAGCGTTGCCAGCATCTTGACGTGAAGGGTCTTGTGCAGCTGTGAGATCTGCTCGTCGATCGGTGCGCCTTGGTCCGCATGCCAGCGATATTCCTGCAGCTCGACATTGGGGAATTCAGCCGCCAGCCGGTGCAGCATCGCGTCATCCTTGTCGCGCTCCAGAACATCGGTGACCATGATGCGCACCTTGGTGCCAAGCGCGGCATGATGGCGGATGAGCCGTTCGATGATGCAGCCGGAAAAGTCCGCCTTGAATTCCAGCGACGACAGGTAGATCAGCTTCAGCCTTGGCGCTTTGGCGAAGTCGAGCGGCAGTTCCGGATCGCCTTTGTCGATGGCGGCGTCGGACAGCGGTGCACCCATCAGCGCCTCGACCTTCGCGTTGAACCCATCCCGCGACTTGCGCAACAGACGAGGCTGGCCGATCGGCAAGGCGCATGTCTGCGACAGCCAGCGGCCGGCATAAAAGGCTTGAGCGAGGGCATCGAGCCCAGTCGGGTTCGGCGTCGGACAGCGGTCGTAACGACTGTCGAAACTGGCGAGTGAGGGGTCGGCCTTTTCTTCGCGAAGAATCGTGAGCGGCGCGCCGGTTGGGGCGAGGCTTGACCGCGTGCTCAGGCTGCAACGGTTCAGGCTGTCTTCGGGAAACAGGCTGACAGAGATGTCGCCGGGCGCAAGGCGGATGCGGAAAGCCGTTCCTGGCGCAAAGCGGCGCGTGGTGCCTGCCTGGCGGATCGCCAGCGCACCGTCACAAGAGCCGGCAATGTCGACCGGTTGGCTGCCGGCTTGCCGTAACATGATCTCGACCGAGCGGGCCTGCAAACCGGAGAAGGAAAATGTCTTCGGCGCCGTGGGCCGCGCTGAAGCGTCGATATAAAGCGTCTGCCGTGACACGCGCCAGCGCCCGATGAAGCGGCCTTCGCCACTGTTGTTGCCAGCCGGGGGCAGGTGCGGGATGGCGACTGATATGGCCAGTTGTTGAAGTGTCCGGTAGGCCGCCTGGAAATCGCTGTTTCGGATTTCATGACGGTCATGACCGAAAGGGCCGGTGCCATTGTCACGATCCATGGCGCCGATTTCGTGATGAGCAAGCAGTGCCTGGAAGCGTCTCTCATAGTCGCTGGCGCCGGCATCGCCGAAAAACTGGGCAGCCGCGATCCGTGAATGCGTTGTCTCAGCCGAGAACGAAGGCCGTGCGCAAGCCTGCTCGCCGGGGAAGAATTCGCAGGACTTTCGTCCAGCTGGTCCCGCACAGCCGCCGATGAGCGTCAGACCGAGCAGGGCCAGGACAAGGAATGCTCGGCCTGTCACCCGGCGGCTCCGGCTTTCAAGACGGCCAGTTGCGCGGGGTCGCGCGGCGGCATGAAGCCTTGCGGGAAAACCTTGCAGATCGGAATGGCGAAGGTTGCGATCAAAAGCTCGGCCTCGTCTCGCATCTTGCCCGGTGCTGTCTTGTCATCGCGGATCGCCTTGGCCGAGGCGACAAGGGCGCCGTCGCAGTCACAATGGTTGTAGCGGGCGATGTAGCAGGCATCATGGGTTTGGCAAACCGCGTCGAGGCGGTCGACCGGCCGGGCGGAGAGATCACCGGTGCGGGTTCCCGGGCCGCAATAGTTGCCGATGACGAAAGGCGAGGGCCGTGCCATGGCATAGCGGATCGGCTTGGGCAGCTCCGCTTCCGGCACTTTTGTCCAAGGATTGGCACAAGCGGAAAGGAAAGCCAAAAGCAGGATGGCAAGAACGGCTCGCATATCTATCCGTGCCTGTTTTCTGAAAGATTCACCACCCGGCAATCCCGCTAGCGGCAGTCGCCGCACGCCTGATGACACACTGGCCGGTTTTGTGGCAAGGAAAAGGCGGCGTGGATGGCCCGCCTGCGTTCGCCGTGTCGGTACAACCTGCCTGGAAGGCGCCACCCGAGCCAGGCATTCGCGAGTATCAGCGATGCGCCTCTGCCTTCTCGTCACGACCGTTGGATTTGTGTCCTGTGCCTCGCTGGCCGCCGCCGCCGATAAGACCATTCATGACCAGGACAACGGGTTTTCGCTGACTTTTCCTGAAAAGTGGACCAAAGAACCGCCTTCCGGCGAGGCGATGTTGCGGCTCGTGATAAATTCCGGCGATCCAAGCCTCACCTGTATGGTATCTGCCTCGCTCTACAACACATCCGGGCCGGGCTCGCCGGCCGATCCCCGCAAATTCATCGAGGACTGGTCGATGAACACATGGAAAGCGATGATAGGTAGACCTTTCAGCACAGCTGATTTCAGCAATGACAAGCTGGCAAGATTTCCGGACGGCTATCCCGTGCGACTTGCCGATGTGGACTTCACGGTAGAAGACAAGAATGTCAGCCTGCACGGCCATTCCAGGTTTGCGTTTTCGGTGCGTGGCGCGCGCTTCGGCTATGTCAACTGCGCGGTGATCAGCGAAAACATCGAACAGGTTGAGCAGATGTGGGCGCCGCTGGCGGAGCAGGCTGAACGGGTGGTGAGTTCTTTCGTCCTCGATGCGCGATGAAAGTTCTACACGAACAGGCTTCGTTCGCGTTCCACCGCCTTGGTGATGAAGCTGGCGACGATCTGGATGCGGCGTAGCGGCCTGACGGACTCATGATAGACCAGCCAGTAGGCGCGGCGGATCGGCGCCACGACATTGACGGGCAGCAGTTCCGGCATCGAGCGGGCGACGAACGTGTGCAGGATGCCGATGCCGGCGCCTGAGCGGACTGCCTCGGCCTGGCCAAGTGCCGAGGAAATGGCAAACGCAGTGCGCCAGTCGGCGCTGAATTCGGCCGCGTAGTCGAGCGAGGGGCTGACGATGAGGTCGGGCACATAGCCGATAAGCGTATGGCTGGAGAGCTCGGCAGGGGTCCGCGGCAGACCGTTGGCTTCGGCATAGGCGCGCGAGGCAAACAGGCCGAGCGAGTAGTCGACCAGCTTTCCCGCCACCAGCCGGCCTTCGGTCGGCCGCTCGACGGTGATGGCGATGTCGGCCTCGCGCCGCGACAGCGAGAAGGAGCGCGGCACCGGCACCAGCTGAATGGTCAGTTCCCGGTGCAGGGCAGTGAGCGCGCCAAGACGCTTGGCCAGAAAGGCGACGCCAAAGCCGTCGGGCGCGCCAATGCGCACGGTGCCCGAGACATCGTCGCCCTCGCCTGAAATGGTCGAGCGCGCGGCGATCATGTCGGCTTCCATGCGCTCGGCGATGTCGAGGAACCGCTCACCCGCCGGCGTCAGCTCGCTGCCCGTGGTCAGCCGGCGAAACAGCTTTGTCCGCAGCGCGTCTTCAAGCGCCACGATGCGGCGTGAGACGGTGGCGTGGTTGAGCTCAAGCCGCCTGGCCGCGCCAAGGATCTGGCCGGCACGCGCCACCGCCAGAAAGATACGCACGTCATCCCAGTTCATGGCGCTCCCGCTGTCAAAGCGATCGTTTGCGAAAATTCATACTCAACGTGTAACCGTTGTTTATTTCACGCACAACGGTTGCGTTCTGGCTCGCGTTGCCATCGGCGGTGCAAAGGCGGAGAATGCCTCATCACAAACCAGGGAGAGAAATCATGATCGAATACGGTCATTTCATCGGCGGCAAGCATGTCGCCGGCACCAGCGGCCGCAAGCAGGACGTCATGCAGCCGATGGACGGCACGGTGCGCGGCACGGTCGCGCTGGCTTCGCAGGCGGAACTGCGCGCAGCGGTCGTCAACGCAAGAGAAGCGCAGCCGAAATGGGCGGCCACCAACCCGCAGCGGCGCGTACGCGTGCTGATGAAGTTCCTCGAACTGGTCGCCAAGGAATATGACTCGCTCGCCGAGATCCTGGCGCGCGAACACGGCAAGACCATCGCCGACGCCAAGGGCGACATCCAGCGTGGCCTCGAAGTGGTCGAGGTCTGCATCGGCGCGCCACATATGATGAAGGGCGAATTCACCGACGGCGCCGGCCCCGGCATCGATGTCTACTCGATGCGCCAGCCGCTTGGTGTCGTTGCCGGCATCACGCCGTTCAATTTCCCGGCGATGATCCCGCTGTGGAAGATCGCGCCGGCCATCGCTTGCGGCAATGCCTTCATCCTGAAGCCATCGGAGCGTGATCCGGGCGTGCCGATGCGCATCGCCGAACTGTTCCTCGAAGCCGGCCTGCCGGCGGGCATCCTCAACGTCGTCAATGGCGACAAGGACGTCGTCGATGCCATCCTCGACGATCCTGATATCAAGGCCATTGGCTTCGTCGGCTCGACGCCGATCGCGCATTACATCTATTCGCGCGGCACGGCAGCCGGCAAGCGCGTGCAGTGCTTTGGCGGCGCCAAGAACCACATGATCATCATGCCCGACGCCGACATGGACCAGACCGTCGATGCGCTGATCGGCGCCGGCTACGGCTCGGCCGGCGAGCGCTGCATGGCGATCTCAGTCGCGGTTCCGGTCGGCAACGACACCGCCAACCGGCTGATGGAAAAGCTGATCCCGCGCGTTGAAAGCCTGAAGGTTGGCCCGTCTACGGATTCTTCCGCCGATTTCGGTCCGCTGGTGACGGCGCAGGCGCTGGAGCGCGTCAAGGGTTACGTCGATACCGGCGTCAAGGAAGGCGCCACGCTGGTCGTCGACGGCCGTGGCTTCTCCATGCAGGGCTACGAGGACGGCTATTATATGGGCGGCTGCCTGTTCGACAATGTTACCGCCGACATGCGGATCTACAAGGAAGAGATCTTCGGGCCGGTGCTCTCGGTGGTGCGGGCGCCGACCTATGAGAGCGCGATCAAGCTCGCCAACGATCACGAGATGGGCAATGGCGTCGCCATCTTCACCCGCGACGGCGATGCCGCACGCGACTTCGCCTCGCGTGTCCAGGTCGGCATGGTCGGCGTCAACGTGCCGATCCCGGTGCCGATCGCCTACTACACGTTCGGCGGCTGGAAGGCCTCGTCGTTCGGCGACCTGAACCAGCACGGCCCGGATGCATTCCGCTTCTACACCAAGACCAAGACGGTAACGTCACGCTGGCCGTCGGGTTCGAAGGACGGTGCGGAGTTCGTCATCCCGACTATGAACTGAGTTCTTGATCCGGAATTCGGTTAGAATCTAAACAAGCGGGCGCTCTCGGGCGCCCGTTTTGCGTCTGGTGTTTGTGCGCCTTGCGTCAGATGCACGGCCCCAAAAAGGCCGCTTGTTTTCGCACGAGGACCTCACCATATCGAATCCAGGGAGCGTCATAGCTGTTCCCGACGACAGACCGGAAACCAGAAGGAGTGACGTGATGAAGACGTCGAATCCGGCCTGGAGCGTTCCGGCATATTGAGGCGGCCGATGTGCCTCCCTTGCCGAGACGCGAAGGCAAAGGAGGTGCCCCATGGCACGTACATTCTTGTTTCGATGGATGAAGATGGTCACGAGCGGCGCCGTGATGGCGGGTTTGTCGGCTCTCCCCGCTCAGGCCCAAGTCGTCTGCGGCGGCCACGGTGATGTGGTCGCGCGACTGGCCCAGGTCTTTCAGGAAAAGCAGCTCGGCTACGGCGTGGTTGGGCGAGCCGCGATCATCGAGATCTATGTCTCGGCGAGCGGCAAATGGACCATGCTGATAACCGACGTGAAGGGCCAAAGCTGCATACTTGCGGCGGGCGACGGTTGGGAAAATACCTTCGCGGTCGCCGCCAAGGCGCACGGAGCCTGAGCCGTCATCGCGTCGCGGCCGCTTCGGCGTGGCCGCGCAGCAATGCCATCAGCCGCTTGGCGTCCTTGGCGGCGGCTTCCTCGTCGCCGTCGAGGATCGAGCGGATCAGCGCGACGTGGTGTTCGGCCGATTCCGCCAGGCCGGTGTCGGCCTTGTAGCGGAACCAGAAGCGTCGGCTGTGCGTCTGCAAGGGCGCTGCCAGCCGGGCTGCGAACGGGTTGTCGGCGGCCAGCGCCAGCGCTTCGTCGAGCGCCTTGTCGGCCTGGATGAAGGCCAGCACATTGCCTGAGATCACCGCCTTCTGCATTGCCAGCGCCGCATCGTGGAACAGGTCGGCTGCCTCTCGGGTGACGAAGCGCGCGGCCGAACGGGCCAGCACCACTTCGACGCCACGGCGCGCGTCGAGCACGCGCAGCCAGTCGCCGGGGTGAAGCGGGGCGATCGCAATGCCGGCGCGGGGCCGCACGTCGAGCAGCCCTTCCCAGGCCAGCCGCTGGATCGCCTCGCGCACCGGCGTGCGGCCGAGCCCGAGCCTTTCGATCAGCGCGCCCTCGGTGACGAAGCTTGCCGGCGCCAATTCGAGTGTGACGATCATTTGCTCAAGCACATGATAGGCCTTGATCGCGGCCGGTTCGATCGCGGTGCTTGCTTCCATGGATATCAAACGCGCTCTCCTGATATATCTTGCATATATCATAACGGAATCCGCATTGACAGGCAGTTTCTTAACAGATATATGGCTGATATATCAGATGGAGAGATGATCATGTGGACCGGAGTTTTTCCCGCAGTCACGACCAAATTCACCGAGGATGACCGCCTCGACCATGCCGAGATGGAGCGCTGCTACGCGCTGCAGATGGAGGCCGGCTGCGACGGCATCATCGTTTGCGGATCGCTCGGCGAAGGGCCGATGCTGTCGCCGGACGAGAAGATCGAGGTTCTGAAGATCGCGCAGAAGGTGGCAGGCAAGAAGCCGGTGCTGCTGACGGTCAACGAAGCCGGCACCCGTGAGGCGGCCAGCATCGCGAAGCGCGCCGCCAAGGAAGGCGCCAACGGCTTGATGGTGGTGCCGAGCCCGATCTACCACACCAACGAGGAAGAGACGGTCGCGGCACTGCGTGCCGTCGCCCAGGCCGGCGACCTGCCTGTCATGATCTACTCCAACCGGCTCGCCTACCGCGTCGATGTCAGCGTCGACCAGATGGAAGAACTGGCATCGGACAAGCGCTTCGTCGCCATCAAGGAATCATCCGACGACATCCGTCGTTCGACCGAGATCATCAACCGCCTGGGCACCCGCTACGACCTGTTCACCGGTGTCGACAATCTCGCCTTCGAGGCACTGTCAGTCGGCGCCATTGGCTGGGTGGCCGGGCTGGTCACCGCGTTCCCGCGCGAGACGGTCGCCATCTACCAGTTGATGAAGCAGGGCCGCCGTGAAGAGGCGCTGGCTATCTACCGCTGGTTCCGGCCGCTGCTCGATCTCGACGTGTCGACCTATCTGGTGCAGAACATCAAGCTTGCCGAAGTGTTCGCCATCCAGACCAACGATCGTGTCCGCATGCCGCGCCAGCCTTTGTCGGGCGAGCGCCGCAAGGCGGCCGAAAAGATCATCAAGGACGCCCTGGCCGTGCGGCCGACATTGCCGCGGTTTTGAACTGACAGCCATCGTATCTCCGTGAGAGGGCATTTCTCTGCATGCAGCGCGGCGCGCAATCATGAACAGTGACGCTGGACTCGACATCGCCATTGTCGGTGGCGGCATCATCGGCATCTGTGCGGCTGCGTTTCTTGCCGAGGCAGGGCGCAGCGTCACTGTCTTTGATCGCACGGGCATCTGCGAGGAGACCAGTTCCGGTAACGCCGCCGCCTTCGCCTTCTCGGATGTGCTGCCGCTTGCCCACAAGGGCATGATCCGGCAGCTGCCAAAATGGCTTGCCGATCCGCTCGGCCCGCTCAGCATTCCACCCGCCTATCTGCCAAAGCTGCTGCCCTGGCTGTTCCGCTTCTGGCGTGCCGGAGCGCCTGGGAATTACGAGGCCAGCCTCGCCGCGCAAGTGACGATGATGAAGCTCGCCGAGGCCGAATGGGCCGGGCTGATGGCGCGGTCCGGCACGGCAGGGATGCTGCGCGAGGATGGCTCTCTGGAACTCTACGAGAGCGAGAGCGAATTCAAGGCATCGCTGTCCGGCTGGTCGGCGCGGCAACGTTTCGGCATCGGCTTCCGCCATGTCGAAGGCGGCGATCTGGCGGACCTGCAGCCCGGCCTGTCGCCGCGTTTCATCAAGGGCACATTCGTACCGGGCTGGAAGACGGTCGCCGACCCCAAGCTGCTCGGCAAGGCGATCTGGGCTTACGCGGAATCCCGGGGCGCGCGCTTTGAAAAGGCCCGGATCGACAATGTCGGAGCGGGGCAATACGGCGCAACGCTGACGCTCGCCGACGGCTCGACACGGCAGGCCAGGCATCTCGTCATCGCCGCCGGTGCCTGGTCGCATCTGCTCGCCGCGAACCTCGGCGACCGCATTCCGCTCGAAGCCGAGCGTGGCTACAACACGACGCTGCCGAAGACCGCCTTCGACGTGAAGCGCCAATTGATCTTTTCCGGCCATGGCTTCGTCATCACGCCTCTCGAGACCGGCCTGCGCGTCGGCGGCGCGGTTGAACTCGGCGGCATCGAACGGCCGCCCAACTATTCCAGATCGAAAGCGCTGTTGCAAAAGGCGCGGACATTCCTGCCCGGGCTCGATCCGTCGGGTGGCCGCGAATGGATGGGGTTCCGCCCGTCATTGCCGGACTCGCTGCCTGTCATCGGGCGTGCGCGGAAGAGCCCGTCGGTGATCCATGCCTTTGGCCACGGCCACCTCGGCCTGACCCAGTCGGCGGCCACAGGCCGCTTGATCCGCGATCTTGTCCTGGCGCAGACTTCGCCGATCGATCTAGCCCCCTTCAGCCCGCAACGATTTTAAGTTCCGAGGAGTGTCATGGCCAAGAAATCCTTCTTCTGCATAGACGGCCACACCTGCGGCAACCCCGTGCGCCTGGTCGCCGGCGGCGGCCCCTTGCTGCACGGCTCGACGATGATGGAGCGGCGCGCGCATTTCCTCGCCGAGTATGACTGGATCCGCACCGGGCTGATGTTCGAGCCGCGCGGCCACGATGTCATGTCGGGCTCGATCCTCTATCCGCCGACGCGCGATGATTGCGACATCGCCATCCTGTTCATCGAGACCTCGGGCTGCCTGCCGATGTGCGGCCACGGCACCATCGGCACGGTGACGATGGCCATCGAGCACGGGCTGATCAAGCCGAAGACGCCGGGCATGCTGCGGCTCGACACGCCGGCCGGTCTCGTCACGGCCGAGTACAAGCAGGTTGGCGACTATGTCGAGGAGGTGCGGATCACCAATGTGCCGTCCTTCCTCCATGCCGAAGGGCTGACGGTCGAATGCCCTGGGCTGGGCGAAATCAGCGTCGATGTCGCCTATGGCGGCAATTTCTACGCCATCGTCGAGCCGCAGAAGAACTATCGCGACATGGCCGATCATTCGGCCGGCGACTTCATCGCCTGGAGCCCGGTGGTGCGCCAGCGTCTCAACGAGAAGTATTCCTTCGTCCATCCGGAGAATCCGGGCATCAACCGGCTGTCGCATATGCTGTGGACCGGCAAGCCGACCCATCCCGAAGCCGATGCCCGCAACGCCGTCTTCTATGGCGACAAGGCAATCGACCGCTCACCTTGCGGCACCGGCACCTCGGCGCGGATGGCGCAGCTGCACGCCAAGGGCAAACTCAAGGCCGGCGACGACTTCGTCCATGAATCGATCATCGGTTCGCTCTTCAAGGGCAGGGTCGAAAAGGAGGTCGCGGTGGCCGGCAAGCCGGCGATCATACCCTCGATCGGCGGCTGGGCGCGCATGACCGGATTGAACACGATCTTCATCGACGATCGTGACCCATTTGCACATGGCTTCGTCGTCAAGTGATGGAATCCTGCCCCGGCGGAAAGAAATGGAGCGAAAAACGGATTGCGCCGGTAGCGCAACGATTCTTCTAATCACCTAATTTTGACGACGATTCCTTCGAAACCGAGCGCATGATGCGGTCGAATCATCAAGGACATTGCGTTATGCCAATGATAGGGTCCGCGATAGTCCAGGGGCCGGATCGGAAAAAACGGGCAATTCGATGGCGTGTCGGGAAAACACGCATGACGATTGAAAAATCACGTTGCAATCCGGGCTCGAAACTTTACGACTAGGGGAAATACCAAAAGGAATGCGTCTGCATGGGCGACATTCCAGGGGAGCCATGTACACATGCAGTACTTTGTCCAGCAGCTTATCAACGGGCTGACGCTGGGATCGATCTATGGGCTGATCGCAATCGGCTATACGATGGTCTACGGCATCATCGGCATGATCAATTTCGCCCATGGCGACATCTTCATGGTCGGCGCCTTCACCGCCCTGATCGTCTTCCTCATCCTCGGCGCGTTGTTCACTTCCGTGCCGGTGGTCCTTGCGCTGCTGGTCATGATGATCGTGGCTATGCTGCTGACCAGCCTCTACAACTGGACGATCGAGAAGGTCGCCTACCGGCCGCTGCGCGGTTCTTTCCGGCTGGCGCCTCTGATCACCGCCATCGGCATGTCGATCGCGCTATCCAATTTCGTCCAGGTTACGCAGGGGCCGCGCAACAAGCCGATCCCGCCAATGGTGTCGACCGTCTACAACATCAACGGCATCAGCGTGTCGCTCAAGCAGATCATCATCGTCATTGTCACCGCGCTGCTGCTGGCGCTGTTCTGGTATCTGGTCAACAAGACCTCGCTCGGTCGAGCGCAAAGAGCCTGCGAACAGGACCGCAAGATGGCGTCGCTGCTCGGCATCGACGTCGACCGCACCATCTCGATCACCTTCATAATGGGTGCCGCACTTGCGGCGGTCGCCGGCACGCTGTTCCTGATGTATTACGGCGTCATCGCCTTCTCGGATGGCTTCACACCGGGGGTCAAGGCCTTCACCGCCGCGGTCCTGGGCGGCATCGGCTCGCTGCCGGGTGCCGTGTTGGGCGGGCTGCTGATCGGCTTCATCGAGAGCATGTGGTCGGCCTATTTCTCGATCGACTACAAGGACGTCGCGGCGTTCTCGATCCTGGCCATCGTGCTGATCTTCCTGCCTTCCGGCATCCTGGGCCGGCCAGAAGTCGAAAAGGTCTGAGACCATGGCCGTCAACCCATCTCCGGAGCGCGACATCGTCGCCACCCCCGTGCAGCGCGGTTTGCGCGAAGCCCTCTATGCCGGCGCCATCTCGCTTGGCCTTTTCGTGCTGTTCATCGGCCTCAAGACCGGCCAGAACATTTCCAATGAACTGGTGCTGACCTCACGCTGGGTTTTGCTGGCAGTCGTGGTGATCGCCACGGCCGTCGGCCGCTTCTTCTATGTCGCCTACGGCCAGCCTTTCATAGCCAACCAGAAGATCGCCAACGTTGCCACCGGCCTGATGCCGGCCAGCGTCGCGTCACGCTTCTTCCAGCTGCCGTGGTTCATCGCGGCCGTTGTGGCGGCGGTGCTGCTGTTCGTGTTGAACAGCTCTCTCGCTGGATGGGTGGGAGCAGAACCGGCCGGGTATCTGCAATTCCTGCGCGCCCTCGCAGTCATCTATGTGCTGGCTTGCGTAATCTACTACTTCCGCGCTTTCATCCATGCCAACTTTACCAAATTGGGCATCACAGCGTTGGTGCTGTACCCGATCCTCGTGGTCGTGGTGCTGTCGCTGAATGCCTGGTCGGTTGTCGGCGGGCTGCAAGGTTCGCTGAAATGGGTCGATAATTTCGGCATCCAGATCCTGATCTACGTGATGCTGGCCTGGGGTCTGAACATCGTCGTCGGCCTCGCCGGCCTGCTCGACCTCGGCTACGTCGCCTTTTATGCACTTGGCGCCTACGCCTATGCGCTTCTCGCCACGCATTTCGGCCTGTCTTTCTGGATCCTGCTACCGGCCGCCGGCGCCATGGCCGCCCTATGGGGTGTGCTGCTCGGCTTCCCCGTGTTGCGGTTGCGCGGCGACTATCTGGCGATCGTCACGCTTGCCTTCGGCGAGATCATTCGCCTGGTGCTGATCAACTGGCGCGAGGTCACCAACGGTTCGGCCGGCATCTCCGGCATCCCCAAGGTCAGCTTCTTCGGCCTGATGACCTTCAACGTGTCGGACCCCAATTACATCGCCAAGGTGCTGCACATCGCCCAGTCGAGCGCCTACTACAAGATATTCCTCTATTACCTGATCCTAGGCCTGTGCCTGCTCACCGCCTTCGTCACCATCAGGCTGCGCCGTCTGCCGGTCGGCCGCGCCTGGGAAGCGCTGCGCGAGGACGAGATCGCCTGCCGGTCTCTGGGCATCAACACGACGACAACCAAGCTCACCGCCTTTGCCACCGGCGCCATGTTCGGCGGCTTCGCCGGCTCGTTCTTCGCCGCGCGGCAGGGTTTCGTCAGCCCGGAATCCTTCGTCTTCCTGGAATCGGCCATCATCCTGGCGATCGTCGTTCTCGGCGGGATGGGCTCGCTGGTCGGCATCGCGGTTGCGGCGATGGTGATGATCGGCGGCACCGAGGCGTTGCGCGAGCTCGACTTCCTCAAGCAGATCTTCGGACAGGATTTTACACCAGAACTCTACCGCATGCTCCTGTTCGGCATGGCCATGGTCATCGTCATGCTGTGGAAGCCGCGCGGCTTCGTCGGCAGCCGTGAGCCGACGGCCTTCCTCAAGGAGCGAAGATCTGTCTCCGGTTCCTTCACCAAGGAGGGCCACGGCTGATGAACGCGAACCCGATTCAGAAAGCCAACCCGGGCATGAACGACGCGATCCTGCAGGTCGATCACCTGTCGATGAAATTCGGCGGCCTGGTTGCCATCGGCGATCTGTCCTTCGCCGCCAAGCGTGGCGAGATCACCGCGCTGATCGGACCGAACGGCGCAGGCAAGACCACGGTGTTCAACTGCATCACCGGCTTCTACAAGCCGTCGGAAGGCATGATCACGCTCAACCGCGCCGACGGCTCGAGCTTCCTGCTCGAACGCCTGCCCAACCATGAGATCCCGGCGCGCGCCAAGGTGGCGCGTACCTTCCAGAACATCCGGCTGTTCTCGGGCATGACGCTGCTGGAGAACCTGCTGGTGGCCCAGCACAACAAGCTGATGAAGGCGTCGGGCTACACCATCCTTGGCCTGTTTGGCTTCAGCAGCTACCGCAAGGCTTCGGCTGAATCGGTCGAGCTTGCCAAGCACTGGCTGGAGAAGGCCGACCTTGTCGATCGCGCCGATGATCCGGCCGGCGACCTGCCCTATGGCGCGCAGCGGCGGCTGGAGATCGCACGCGCCATGTGCACGGGGCCCGAGCTTCTGTGCCTCGATGAACCGGCGGCGGGCCTCAACCCGAAGGAATCGCTGGCGCTCAATACCTTGCTGATGGACATCAAGAACACGTCAGGCACCTCGATCCTGCTGATCGAGCATGACATGTCGGTGGTGATGCAGATTTCCGACCACGTCGTGGTGCTGGAATACGGCCGCAAGATCTCGGACGGCAGCCCGCAGTCGGTACGCACCGACCCGCGCGTCATCGCCGCCTATCTCGGCGTCGACGACGAGGAGGTTGAAACCGTCCTCATCGAAGTCGGCGACGAGGACGTCATCGAACAGCTCGATACAGGTCCTGATGCCGCGCACGGTCCGGGGACATCATCGTCGTTTCTGGCCGGACCGGTGACGGATACGGTCGGCCACAGCTCGGGTGAGCGCGTGACCGTGGCGAAGGGTGCGTCAAAGGCCGGCCAGGTCGATGCCAGGTCGCTCGCGGCGGCAAACAGGGCGGCCACACTGGCCGAGACGCCGGCTCCTGCCTCGAAGCCCGCGGCGGCAAAGGCCAAGCCGGCTCCGAAAGCGGCTCCGAAGGCTGTGGCTGGGACGGCAGTGAAATCCACGGTAGCCAAGCCGGCTGCCAAGGCTCCGGCAGCGGCGAAGTCCGAGGGGATTTCAAACCGGCTGGCGGCGCCGCGTGACGGCAAGGCGGACAACCTGACCCGCATCAAGGGCATCGGCAGCGTCAACGAGAAGAAGCTCAACGACCACGGCATCTTCCATTTCGACCAGATCGGTGCCTGGAAAAAGGCCGACGTCGAGGCGGCCGAAGCCTATCTCGCCTTCGACGGGCGCATTGCGCGCGAGGAGTGGGTCAAACAAGCCAAGCTGCTCAGCCAGGGCAAGGACACGGAGTTCTCGCGCCGCGTCGATGCGGGCAAGGTGGCGACGAGCCATGCTTCCGGGAAAACCGCAAGTGCGGCTTCCGGGAAGACCGCAAGTGCGGCTTCAGGGAAGGCGGCAAGTGCCGCTTCAGGGAAGACCACTGCCAAGCCTGCTCAGGGCAAGCGCGGAGGGAGCAAGTGATGGCCGAGACAACGCTGCTCGATATCAAGGGCGTGGAGACCTACTACGGCAACATCCGGGCGCTGAACGGCGTCGATGTCACCGTCAAACAGGGTGAGATCGTGGCGCTGATCGGCGCCAATGGCGCCGGCAAATCGACGCTGATGATGACGATCTTTGGTGCGCCACGCGCCCGGTCCGGCACCATCACTTTCGCCGGCACCGACATCACCCAGATGCCGACGCATGAGATCGCGCGCATGCGCATTGCCCAGTCTCCGGAAGGCCGGCGTATTTTCCCGCGCATGACGGTGATGGAAAACCTGCAGATGGGCGCCAGCCTCGATAACCTCAAGCACTATGACGAGGATGTCGAGAAGGTGTTCACGCTGTTTCCTCGGTTGAAGGAACGCATCGCCCAGCGCGGCGGCACGTTGTCGGGCGGCGAACAGCAGATGCTATCGATCGGACGCGCGCTGATGGCCCGGCCGAAGCTGCTTTTGCTGGACGAGCCGTCGCTCGGTCTGGCGCCGCTGATCGTCAAGCAGATCTTCGACGCCATCCGCGAACTGAACCGCACTCAGGGACTGACCGTGTTCCTTGTCGAGCAGAACGCCTTTGGCGCGCTGAAGCTCGCGACGCGCGGCTATGTCATGGTCAACGGGAATGTGACGATGAGCGGCACCGGCAAGGAGCTGCTCGCCAATCCGGAAGTGCGCGCCGCCTATCTCGAAGGCGGACATCACTGAGTTCAGGAGTCTTCATCATGCAAGGCATTATCTACGAGGAACCGTCGATCTGGCAGTTCTTCTTCGTCACCTGTTTGCTTGGCGGCTGGGCGGCCTGGATGACCGGCAAGGCCAGCGCGCAGACCTGGCGCAGCTTCATCCAGCTGTTCGCCTATATGCTGGGTCTCGGCGTCGGCATCCGCTTCATCCATCATGCGCTGTTCGATGGCACCATGTTCTCGCTGCATTATTACATCGTGGACACCATTGTACTGATGATCCTCGGCTTCATCGGCTATCAATACACACGAACAAACCAGATGGTGACACAGTATAATTGGCTCTATGAAAGAGCTTCAATCTTGAGCTGGAAACCGAAAGGTTGACGTTCATCATTAACGCCGCTTCGGGGATGAATCGGCGTGACAAGTGCCTGAAAATCGGCAAACTATGCTTTCTGCGATAAGGGTGGGCATCGCATGAAAGCTTCATTCACGCCCACTCCGTAAATGGGAGCGTTTAAATGAAAAAGTCACTTTTGTCCGCCGTCGCCCTGACCGCGCTCGTCGCGTTCAGCGGCAGCGCGTGGGCTGACGTACTGATCGGCGTTGCCGGTCCCATCACTGGTCCGAACGCCGCCTTCGGCGCACAGCTGCAGAAGGGTGCCGAACAGGCCGTCGCCGACATCAATGCGAAGGGCGGCATCAACGGCGAGCAGATCAAGCTCGAAGTCGGCGACGACGTCTCCGATCCGAAGCAGGGCATCTCGGTCGCCAACAAGTTCGTCGGCGACGGCGTGAAGTTCGTGGTCGGTCACTTCAACTCCGGCGTCTCGATCCCGGCATCGGAAGTCTATGCCGAAAACGGTATCGTCGAGATCACTCCGGCGGCGACCAACCCGCAGTTCACCGAGCGCGGCCTCTGGAACGTGTTCCGCACCTGCGGACGTGACGACCAGCAGGGCGGCATCGCCGGCGCCTATCTCGCCGCGAACTTCAAGGACGCCAAGATCGCGGTGGTCCATGACAAGACCACCTACGGCCAGGGCCTCGCTGACGAAACCAAGAAGGCGATGAACGCCGCCGGCGTCAAGGAAGTCATGTACGAAGGCATCAATGTCGGCGACAAGGACTTCTCGGCGCTGATCGCCAAGATGAAGGAAGCCGGCGTTTCCATCATCTACTGGGGCGGCCTGCACACCGAAGCCGGCCTGATCATCCGCCAGGCGGCTGACCAGGGCCTCAAGGCAACGCTGATTTCCGGCGACGGCATCGTGTCGAATGAGCTGGCTTCGATCGCGGGTGACGCGGTTGCAGGCACGCTGAACACGTTCGGCCCGGATCCGCGCCTGATCCCGGCGAACAAGGAACTGGTCGAGAAGTTCCGTGCGGCCGGCTTCGAGCCGGAAGCCTACACGCTCTATGCCTATGCAGCCACGCAGGCGATCGCCGAAGCAGCCACCGCTGCCAAGTCGAACGATCCGCAGGCAGTTGCCAAGGCGCTGCATGAAAAGGGTCCGTTCAAGACCGTGCTCGGCGATCTCTCCTATGACGCGAAGGGCGATCCGACACTGCCCGGCTACGTCATGTACGAGTGGAAGAAGGGCGACGACGGCAAGTACACCTACATCCAGAAGAAGTAAGCCTCTCGGCTTTGGTATCCAGGAAATGCCCGGCGCTTGCGCCGGGCATTTTTTTGTTTTGAGCTGTTGCTTTTTTGATGGTGGCCGGCGCCACAAGGCAGTCCCTTAGCCGCGACAGGATCCTGCCCGGAATGGCGAATGCCGCCGCTTTCGCTCGCACTTGCGCGGATGCGCCCTGTTTCGTCGCAAAGATTCCATTTAAATCGGTTTAACCCTGCGTCAATTTTGTTTGCACTGCAGCATTTTCGCGCTAATCATGAGGCCAGCTTCCACCCGACAGTGTCTGGAGTTCGTCCTTGGCCATCACGAAGATCCTTGTCGCCAACCGGTCCGAAATTGCCATTCGCGTCTTTCGCGCGGCCAACGAACTTGGCCTTAAAACCGTGGCGATCTGGGCCGAGGAAGACAAGTATTCGCTGCACCGCTTCAAGGCCGACGAAAGCTATCAGGTTGGGCGCGGTCCGCACCTCAGCCGCGACATGGGGCCGATCGAAAGCTACCTGTCGATCGAGGAGGTGATCCGCGTCGCCAGGCTCTCGGGCGCCGATGCCATTCATCCGGGCTACGGGCTTTTGTCGGAAAGCCCCGAATTCGCCGATGCCTGCGCCGAGGCCGGCATCACCTTCATTGGGCCGAAGCCGGATACGATGCGAAGGCTCGGCAACAAGGTCGCGGCCCGCAATCTGGCGATCGAGGTCGGCGTGCCAGTGATCCCCGCCACCGACCCGCTGCCCGACGATATGGATGCGGTAAAGGAACTCGCCAAGACGATTGGCTATCCCGTGATGCTGAAGGCATCCTGGGGCGGCGGCGGACGCGGCATGCGTGCCATCCGCTCCGAGGCCGACCTTGCCCGTGAGGTCACGGAAGGCAAGCGCGAGGCCAAGGCTGCCTTCGGCAAGGACGAGGTCTATCTCGAAAAGCTGATCGAGCGTGCCCGCCATGTCGAGGTGCAGGTGCTTGGCGATACGCATGGCAACGCCGTGCATCTGTTCGAGCGCGATTGTTCGATCCAACGCCGCAACCAGAAGGTCGTCGAACGGGCGCCCGCGCCCTATCTGGAAATGGCACAGCGCGAGGAGCTGTGCGGCCATGCGTTGAAGATCGCTCGCGAGACCAGCTATATCGGCGCCGGCACGGTCGAGTTCCTGCAGGATGCCGATACGGCCAAGTTCTACTTCATCGAGGTCAATCCGCGTATCCAGGTCGAGCATACCGTCACAGAGCAGGTGACCGGCATCGACATCGTCAAGGCGCAGATTCACATCCTCGACGGTTTTGCCATTGGCACACCGGAATCAGGCGTGCCGGCGCAGAAGGACATACGGCTGAACGGCCACGCGCTGCAGTGCCGCATCACCACGGAAGACCCCGAGCATAATTTCATCCCGGACTACGGCCGCATCACCGCCTATCGCGGCGCGACCGGTTTCGGCATCCGCCTCGATGGCGGCACCGCCTATTCGGGCGCGGTCATCACCCGCTTCTACGATCCGTTGCTGGAGAAAGTAACGGCCTGGGCGCCGACGCCGGCCGAGACCATCGCCCGCATGAACCGGGCCTTGCGTGAGTTCCGCATCCGTGGCGTGGCGACCAACCTGACCTTCCTCGAAGCGATCATCAATCACCCGAGCTTCGCCGACAATTCCTACACCACCAAGTTCATCGACACGACGCCGGAGCTGTTCCAGCAGGTCAAGCGGCAGGACCGCGCCACCAAGCTGCTCAACTACCTCGCCGATGTCAGCGTCAACGGCCATCCCGAGACGCGTGGCCGGCCGCAGCCGAAGGCCGATGCAGCAGCGCCGGTGGTGCCTTATCTCAACGGCAATGTGCCGGGAGGCAGCAAGCAGAAACTCAACGCGCTCGGGCCCGAGAAATTCGCCTCGTGGATGCGTGACCAGAAGGAAGTGCTGGTCACCGACACGACGATGCGCGACGGGCACCAGTCCCTGCTCGCGACCCGCATGCGCACGCATGACATCGCCAACATCGCCGGCACCTATGCGCGGGCACTGCCGCGGCTCCTGTCGCTCGAGTGCTGGGGCGGCGCGACGTTCGACGTCGCCATGCGCTTCCTCACCGAGGATCCGTGGGAGCGGCTGTCGCTGGTGCGGGAAGCTGCGCCCAACCTTTTGCTGCAGATGCTGCTGCGCGGCGCCAACGGGGTCGGCTACACCAACTATCCCGACAATGTCGTGCAGCATTTCGTCAAGCAGGCGGCCGCCGGCGGCATCGATCTGTTCCGTGTCTTCGACTGCCTGAACTGGGTCGAGAACATGCGCGTCGCCATGGACGCGGTCGGCGCCGAGGGCAAACTGATCGAAGCGGCGATGTGCTACACCGGTGACATTCTCGATCCGGCGCGGGCCAAGTACGACCTCAAATACTATGTCGGCCTGGCCAGCGAGTTGCAGGCGGCGGGCGCTCATATCATCGCGGTCAAGGACATGGCCGGGCTGTTGAAGCCGGCGGCGGCGCGCGTGCTGTTCAAGGCGCTGCGCGAGGCGACCGACCTGCCGATCCACTTCCATACGCATGACACGTCGGGCCTGTCGGCGGCGACGGTGCTGGCGGCGGTGGACAGCGGCGTCGACGCCATCGACGCGGCGATGGATTCCTTCTCCGGCAACACCTCGCAGCCTTGCCTGGGCTCGATTGTCGAGGCGCTGAAAGGCACCGACCGCGATCCGGGGCTCGATCCGCTCTGGATCCGAAAGATCTCCTTCTACTGGGAAGCGGTGCGCAACCAGTACGCGGCCTTCGAAAGCGACCTCAAAGGGCCGGCCTCGGAGGTTTACCTGCACGAGATGCCGGGCGGACAGTTCACCAACCTCAAGGAACAGGCGCGTTCCCTGGGGCTGGAGACGCGCTGGCACGAGGTGGCGCAGACCTATCACGACGTCAACCTGATGTTCGGCGACATCGTCAAGGTGACACCGTCGTCCAAGGTAGTCGGCGACATGGCACTGATGATGGTGAGCCAGGACCTGACCGTCGCCGACGTCGAAAATCCGGCCAAGGACATCGCCTTCCCGGATTCAGTGGTTTCGATGCTGCGCGGTGACCTCGGCCAATCGCCCGGCGGCTGGCCGCCGGCGCTGCAGAAGAAGGCGCTGAAGGGCGAAAAGCCGATCACGGTGCGGCCGGGCTCGCTGCTGAAGGCAGCCGACCTCAAGGCCAGCCGCAAGGAGGTCGAAGAAAAGCTCGAGCGCAAGCTCAGCGAGTTCGAATTCGCCTCGTGGCTGATGTACCCGAAAGTATTCTCCGATTTCGCAGGCGCGCAGGACAACTACGGGCCGGTCAGCGTGCTGCCGACGCCGACCTATTTCTATGGCATGAAGCCGGAAGGCGAGATCTTCGTCGACATCGAAAAGGGCAAGACGCTGGTGGTGCGCTGCCTGGCGATCGGCGACGTCGACGAGAAGGGCATGGTCACCGTGTTCTTCGAGCTCAACGGCCAGCCGCGCCGCGTCAAGGTGCCTGACCGGGCCCACGGTGCATCGGCTGCCAAAGCCCGGCGCAAGGCCGAGCCGGGCAACGAGGCGCATGTCGGCGCGCCGATGCCGGGTGTTGTCTCGGCGCTCTCGGTTGCCGCGGGCCAGGCGGTCAAGGCCGGCGATGTTCTGTTGTCTATCGAAGCGATGAAGATGGAAACAGCGCTGCATGCCGAGCGTGACGGGGTGATCACCGAGGTGCTGGTCAAGGCCGGCGACCAGATCGATGCCAAGGATCTGCTGATCGCCTTTGGTTAGCCGACGCTTTTGTCACTGCTGGCCACAGCATGGCGGCAGCCTTTCATTCCGCATCAATAACGGCTTGACCCGTCGCCCTCGCTCGGGCATCGAACCGGCTCCAATTTGCCGCGACGAGAATCGCCTGATCGCGGCGTTGAAACGACCTGGAGAGAAACATGGCCGACGACATCACCGATACCAGCCAGACTGTTGCCGCCGGCCAGCTGCGCGCCATCATCGAGCGCATCGAGCGGCTCGAGGAAGAGAAGAAGACGATTTCCGACGACATCAAGGAGGTCTTCGCCGAAGCCAAGGGCACCGGCTTCGACACCAAGGCCATCCGGACGATCATCCGGCTGCGCAAGAAGGACCAGGCCGAGCGCCAGGAAGAGGAAACGATCCTCGAGCTCTACAAGGCTGCCCTCGGCATGGTGTAAGAGAGAACCAGCCCGGCGCCCGACACGGGCGCCGGAGATATGGTTCGATCCCATGAGTGAATTCGACTTCGGCGCACGCCGCGCCTCGGAATTCCACCATCGCGGCTTCTGGACGCTGTTTGCCGAGCGTCATCCCCAGGAAAGAGACCGGCTGGCAAGGCGCGGGCCCTGGTTCTGGCAGCGCGGGATGCCGGACTTCGCATTGGTCCTGTCCATGTATGCCGCGCCGGCGCAAAACCATGTCGGCGTCTTCTTCGGCCGCAACGAAAAATTCGGCGCTACCCAGGTCTGGTCGCGGCTGAAGCCATACCAGCCGGCGATCGAGGCTCGGCTGAAACTCAGGCCGGAGCAGAGTTCGCAAGGCCTTGGCATCAATTCGATGTGGCGGGTGAACTGCTATGCCGAGGACAACTGGCCGGCCATGGCCGACTGGATGGTGACGGAGGCGTCGCGTATCGAGCGCGCGGTGGTGGCCGTCCTGGGGCAGGGGTAGTGTCTCTGGAAAGTCTCCAATCCTTCTTCCGCTCACGCTGGCAAGGCCAGGTGCCGCTCGACCGGCTGTTCTGGCGCGACCTTGTTCTTGTCGGGACAGCGATCAGCGTCGCGTCGTCGGTGGCTGCACTGATCATGCTGGGATTGAAGATGCCGCTCGCTCCGGTGCTGGCCGTGCATTTCGCACCGGTGCCCTACAATGTCTTTCTGACATTCGCCGTCTGGCGAACCGCCGAGAAGGTCACCGGCGCCTCGGCCTGGATGATGATGCTCGGCGCCACGCTGTGGCTGATCCTGACGGTGTTGGTGTAAGCAAAAAGGCGGCCGAAGCCGCCTTTCACAATCCGATATCGAAAGTGTCAGGCCGCCGGCTCGAACTTCAGCGCCACGCCGTTGATGCAATAGCGCAGGCCCGTCGGCGGCGGGCCATCCTCGAAGACATGGCCGAGATGGCTGCCGCAGCGGGCGCAATGGCATTCGGTGCGGACCATGCCGTAGCTGCGGTCGACGGTGTTCTCGACCGAACCCGGCACCGGGTCATTGAAACTCGGCCAGCCGGTGCCGCTCTCGAACTTCAGCTTGGATTCGAACAGCGGCTGGTCGCAGCCGGCGCAGGAAAAGGTACCGGCGCGCTTCTCATGGAGCAGGGCGCAGCTGCCCGGGCGTTCGGTGCCGTGGTTGCGCATGACCGCATATTGCTCCGGCGAAAGCCGGGCGCGCCACTCGGCGTCGGTGCGGGTTACAGGGTAGGTGTGGGTATCCATTTTGATCTCCTCAGCCTTGGCGGCTCGTTCTACAGCGCCGCGCGTCCTGCGGACGCGCAAAGGACGCTGTAGCGCTCTAGTTTTGCGCATGATCCTTTCCAAACCGGAGGTTTGGGGTCATGCGTGCATTGCAACCTCATATTCGCATCAAGATAGGGTTTGTTACAGATTTTGCCCGCATTTTCGATCGTACCGCACGCGAATTCCCTAGGCGATTGCCGCGAGATAGCGTGCGACTGAGATGGCCAGTGCGGTTTTCGCGTCGCCGATGATGTTCTGGTTCCACCATGCACCGTAGATGTCGTCGAATGCGAATGGGTCCATCGCGGCGGCGATCCGCTGCACGGCGCGTGCATTGAGCGGAATGTAGTTTGGATAGCTGTACATGAAGCTGACGTGGCGGCGGGTCTGAGTGACCTGCAGGATATCGCCTGCCAGTACGACGTCGCCGCCTTCGCGTTTCCAATGCAGCACCTGGCCACCAGTAAAATGGCCACCGCAGCGGATGAGTGTCAGGGCAGGGTTTATGGCTTTTGTTTCGCCTTCCCAGCTGACGATCGATGGGTGCGGCCGCATGATCCACTGCCGGTCGTCGGCATGAAGATAGATTGGAACGCCGCCAAACGCCTCGCTCCAGTCGACCATCACCGAATAGTAGTGGCTGTGCGAGATTGCGATCGCCGCAAGGCCGCCGCGACGCTTGATCTCGGCGACCGCCTCGTCGGTCACCATCGAGACGCAATCCCACAGAACATTGCCGTGCGGTGTCTGCGCCAGCAGCGCCCGCTGGCCTATGGCAAAGCGCGGCTCGATGCCGAAAGCGAGCACCCCGGCATCCTCCTTCATCACCAGCCGATGCTTGGCGGCGAGTTCGTCCGCGGTGATCCAGGCCTGGCCTTCCCAGCGCACATATTGCCGCTCGTCCTCACAGATCGGGCAGCGCTTTGGCGGCGCTTCGCTCGCCGCGAACTGGGTGCCGCATTGCAGGCAGAGGAAGCAGGTCATCCGGTTCTTTCCATAAGATAGTTCAATGTTTGCGCGACAACTGCCTGGTCGCGCTTTCCAGCCCAGCGAGCGTCAGCGGGAACATGCGGCCGCCAAAGATGTCGCGGATCATGGCGATCGAATGGGTGTAGCTCCAGTGTTTCTCGGGCTCCGGATTCAGCCAGATCGCGTTCGGCCATTGCTGCAACAGGCGGCCGAGCCAGACGGTGCCAGCCTCGGGGTTCCAATGCTCGACCGAGCCGCCGGGATGAGCGATCTCATAAGGGCTCATCGAGGCATCGCCGACAACGATCACCTTGCAGTCCGGTCCATATTTGTGGAGCAGGTCGAAAGTCGGGATCACCTCGGCGTGCCTGCGGCGATTGTCCTTCCAGACGCCCTCGTAGAGGCAGTTGTGGAAGTAGAAATATTCGAGCCGGCGGAACTCGGCTCGGGCGGCCGAGAACAGTTCCTCGACGCCTTTGATGTGATCATCCATCGAGCCGCCGACATCGAAGAACATCAGCAGCTTGACCGCATTGCGCCGCTCGGGCCGTGTCCGCACATCGAGATAACCGTGCTCGGCGGTGGCGTGAATGGTGCCGGGCAGATCAAACTCCTCCTCGGCGCCCTCGCGCACCCAGCGGCGCAAGCGCTTCAGCGCGATCTTGATGTTGCGGGTGCCGAGCTCGACGGAATCGTCGAAATTGCGGAATTCGCGCTTGTCCCAGACCTTTACCGCGCGCCGGTTGCGGCTCTCATGCTGGCCGATGCGCACGCCTTCGGGGTTGTAGCCATAGGCGCCGAAAGGCGAGGTGCCGCCGGTGCCGATCCATTTCGAACCACCCTGGTGGCGGCCCTTCTGCTCCTCCAGCCGCTGCTTCAGGGTTTCCATCAGCTTTTCGAAACCGCCCAGCGCCTCGACCAGCTTCTTCTCTTCTTCGGTGAGGTGCTTTTCGGCAAGGCGGCGCAGCCATTCCTCGGGGAGGTTCTCGACGTCAACCGCATCCGGTCCGCTCAACGCCTCGATGCCTTTGAAGACATGCGCGAAGACCTGGTCGAAGCGGTCGATATGGCGTTCGTCCTTCACCAGCGCCGCGCGGGCGAGGTAGTAGAACCCCTCGACATCATAGTCGACCAGGCCGGCTTCCAGGCCTTCGAGCAGCGACAGATATTCCCGTAGCGAGACGGGAACACGCGCGGCTTTCAGTTCAAGGAAGAAGGGCAGGAACATCGGCTATCTATAGCAGATCATACTCGATGAAGCCGGTTCGGCGCGCCACATGGTCGTAGAGCTTGCGCGCGGTGGCGTTGGTTTCGTGCGTCATCCAGTAGACGTTCGTGACACCGACCTTGCCGGCTTCCTGCTTGACCGCCTTGATCAATGCGGCGCCAATCCCCTTGCCACGCACATCAGGGTCGGCGAACAGATCCTGCAGGTAGCAGTTGTTTTTCTCCGACCAGCCGGAGCGGTGGTAGAGATAATGGGTGAGACCGACGGCCTTGCCGTCGAGCGTCGCGATGAAACCCTTGGGCTCGAACTCGCCCGCCGTGAACAGCCGCTTCCAGGTCACGGCGTAGACCTCTTCCGGCAGCTTTGTCTCGTAGAAGGTGAGGTAGTCGGTCCAGAGACGGTGCCAGTCGGCGTGGTCGGATTGAGCGAGCGGGCGGACGATGATCTCGGACATTTCGTTTTCCTCCAAAGGCTGAGCCATTCCGAAGGAATCACGCTCAAGCAATACCTTTGCCCTATCCCGCCAGCAAATTGTACTCGCGAAATGCGGTGCTGAGCATGTTCAGCGCCCCTCGTGCGCGCGGCGACAAGGTGTGTGAGTGCAGAACGACCTCGGAGGGCGGGATCGCCGGCAGGCCGAGCTTGCGGCCGACTTCGACCAGCCCAGGAGGAACGACACGATGGGCAAGGGCGGAGACGGCGAAACCGGCCGAAACCGCTATGTTGACCGCCGTGCCGCCGCCTCCGACAAAGGCTTCATCCCAGGCGATGCCTTCCCGATCGAGCACCTCGATCGCTCTCAGGCGATCCGGGCAGCTGCACACGGTGCTTAGAAGAGCCAGGCGCAGCGGCGTTCCGCGTTGCCATTCGAACGCGGGCGACGCGAACCAGCCGTAGTGGGTGCGCGACAAGGCCTTGCCTTCGCGGCTGTCGCCTTCCCGATGCACGATGACCGCGTCGAGTTCGCCGCGATCGAAAGCCTCTTCCAGCAGATAGGACGTATCGATTTTCATGCTGAGCGCCAGCGATGGATCGTGCGCGTGCAACTGAGCCAGCAGCACGGAAAGCTCGGGTCCCGCGACATGATCGACGAAGCCGAGGGCCAGCCGGCAAGGCGCGGCGGAAAACTCCGCCATGGCGCGCTCATGCGCGGCAAGGAAATCGCGGGCCGCCGGGAGAAAGGCCGCACCCTTTGCCGACAAGTGGACGCGGCGCGGGGTGCGTTCGATCAAGCGCGCGCCGAGCTTTTCCTCGAGCCGGCGCAGCTTGACGCTGACCGTCGCCTGGGTGCTGCCCAGCGCAGCGGCCGCGCGGGTGAAGCTTTGCAAATCCGCCACCATCACGAAGGTCCGTACGGCATCGACATCAAGGCTGGTCATTCCGGTCATTCCATTTTGTCATTTCTGAAATAGATACACATAGCCTTTTTTCATGGTCAAGGCTCATCTATGTCACGCTGACCGCAGTTTGAAGAAGAGCACCAACGCTTTTCTTCTTCTCAATGCTCACATGGAAAGCGATCGACATGACGTTTCAGCCAAACCGAAACACCATTGCGCTGGCGGGTGTCTGCCTCGCCTCGCTGCTGTTCGGCCTCGAAATCTCCAGTGTGCCGGTGATCCTTCCCAAACTGGAAGCCATGCTTGGCGCCAACTTCAGGGATCTGCAGTGGATCATGAATGCCTACACCATTGCCTGCACCACGGTGCTGATGGCTACGGGGACATTGGCCGACCGCTTCGGCCGCAAGCGCGTGATGGTGACGACAACCGTCGCCTTCGGCCTCGCCTCCCTGCTGTGCGGCCTCGCACCGACGGCACCGCTTCTGATCATTGCGCGCTTCCTGCAAGGTCTCGCCGGCGGGGCGATGCTGACCTGCAGCGTCGCCGTGCTGTCGCATCAGTTTCAAGACGGTATTGAACGCGGCAGGGCCTTCGTTGCCTGGAGTGTCGTCACGGGCATCGGGCTCGGATTTGGTCCGGCCATCGGCGGACTGATCGTGGCGCTCTCAAGCTGGCAATGGGTGTTTCTCATCCACGTGCCGCTTGCGGTTCTTGCCCTGGTGTTCATCGGCGCCGGTGTCACGGAATCACGCAACCACAACGCCCAGAAGCTTGACTGGGCAGGCATCCTGACGCTCTCGCTCGCGGTGTTCGGCTTCTCCTATCTGATCACCCAGGGGGCCGAACTCGGCTTTGGCGTCCGCATCGGCGGGACCATCGCGGCTGCCTCGTTCTTCGTTGCGTTTCTTGTCGCCGAGCGGATCAGTCCCTATCCGATGTTCGATTTCTCGGTGTTCCGCATCCGCCAGTTCTCGGGAGCGATCGTCGGCGCCATCGGCATGAATTTCAGCTACTGGCCGTTCATCATCTATCTGCCGATCTACTACTCGGGCGTTCTCGGCTACGACAGCACCACGACCGGGCTGCTGCTGCTCGTCTACACGCTTCCCTTCATGGTGATGCCGCCGATCGCCGAGCGTCTGCGGGCCCGCTACCAGGCGCGGATCGCGATCCCGCTCGGCTTGCTGACCCTGGGGATCGGCTTCATCGCCATGTGGGTAGGGTCCGGCCTCGAGAAAGCCAACTGGCTGACCATGCTGCCCGGCACATTGATCGCCGGCATCGGCATCGGCCTGACCAATTCGCCAACCACCAACACCACGACCGGATCGGTCTCGCCGGACCGGGCCGGAATGGCGTCGGGCATCGATATCAGCGCGCGCCTGATCACGCTCGCCATCAATATCGCGGTGCTGGGCCTGCTGTTGACGCAGGGGATTGTTTCCCATCTCCGCAACACATTCGGAGAGGCGCTCGATCCGCGTGAATTGCGCTCGCTGGCGGAAAAGATCGCCGGCGGAAATCTCGATGGCCTGACGCAATTCTCGCCCAAGCTGAGCACTCTCGACCCCTCCGGCGCCATCGTGCACGCCGCCCTCGTCAACGGTTTCAGCTGGGTCATGCTTTACAGCGGGATCGGCGTTCTCGCCCTTTCGGCGATCGGGTTCCTCATCTTCGGACCGAAGCGTGCCGCATCGGAGGAAACAGGGCTTGGTTCCGTCCAGTGCGCCGCGGAGGCCTGCTCGTAGCAACAGGAGGTCTTTGCTCGAGATCAGAGGTTGAGGTTGTGCAGTTCTGGCCGCAGGTCAGAACTGCATCTTCTTATCCTTGCCTTCTCGCCATGAACGCCAGCCGCTCGAACAGATGCACGTCCTGCTCGTTTTTCAGCAGCGCGCCGTGCAGTTTTGGCAGGGCGTTCTTTGGGTCGGCGCGCAGGTCCTCGGGCGCGATGTCGTCGGCGACCAGCAGGCGGATCCAGTCGAGCGCCTCTGAGGTCGACGGCTTCTTCTTCAGGCCCGGCACGTCGCGAATTTCATAGAACTGGGTCAGCGCCGCGCGCACCAGGTTCTGCTTGATGCCGGGATAGTGCACGTCGACAATCTTGTGCAGCGTCTCGACATCGGGGAAGCGGATGTAGTGGAAGAAGCAGCGGCGCAGGAAGGCGTCCGGCAGTTCCTTTTCGTTGTTGGAGGTGATGATGACGATCGGCCGTACCGCGGCGCGGATCGTCTCACCAGTCTCGTACACGAAGAACTCCATCCTATCGAGTTCCTGCAACAGGTCGTTGGGGAATTCGATGTCGGCCTTGTCGATCTCATCGATCAGGAGCACGACCTTCTTGCCGGCGGCGAACGCCTCCCACAGCTTGCCGCGCTTGATGTAGTTCTTGATGTCGTTGAACCTGATATCGCCAAGCTGGCTGTCGCGCAGCCGCGAGACTGCGTCATATTCGTAGAGGCCTTGCTGCGCCCTGGTGGTCGACTTGACGTGCCATTCGATCAGTTCGAGGCCAAGCGCCGCCGCCACCTGGCGGGCGAGCTCCGTCTTGCCGGTTCCAGGTTCGCCCTTGACCAGCAATGGCCGCTCCAGCGCGATCGCCGCGTTGACCGCTACCATCAGATCCTTGTCGGCGACATAGGCCGCCGTGCCTTCAAAACGCATTCTTGCTCCTCGGTTCGCTTTTGGCGACCGTAAGGACGCCGCCTTGGCTGTGCAAGAGCGGGTGGCCCCTGCAAGGGGGCGAGTGGCGCGCCGTACAGCGGTGGTGAAACCTCGCGGCTGAAACTTCGTTCCTGTATCAGGCCCACCAACGTGCCATGGGATGACAGGCTTGAAACAACAGACATCCGGCAAGACGGCGCTGCAGGTGATCGTCGCGGTGCTCGCGGCAACGCCGGTGCTGGTCGGCCTCGAAGGCATACTGTCGGGGCCTGAATTCCTGCATGTCATGACGCCGTGGCCGGTCGATCTCGACAGTCATTTCAGCTTCCTGTCCGGTTTCTTCCTCGCTGTCGGCATTGCCTGGTACAGCTGTATTCCCGATATCGAGACAAAGACCGAACGTTTTCGGCTGCTCGCGGCATGCACCTTCTGCGGTGGTCTGGCGCGGCTTTTGTCGCTGGTCACGGCCGGCGTGCCGTCGATGGGGCACATTGCCGGGCTCTGTGTCGAATTGCTGGCGGTGCCGGTGCTGGTCTGGTGGCAGGCGCGGGTCGCGAATAAAGCGGCTGAGAACGCGCGCCTCACTGGCGCTTAGCCGACCAGCAGCCTATATTGGTGAGGACGATCTGCGCTTCCCGGCAGGAGAACATTTTCCCCGGGGCCTTAATCATCCCTAGGGAGCTGTCCCTGGGAAGACCCGTGGGTTTTCTCATACGGCGCCCACCTACTTTGTAGGTTCCCGGGATCGCTCTCTCCACCGGTTGTGTGGATCGTCACTCAACGCCAGGGTTTCCCGCACGATTTGGTGAATCCCGAGGTAGAAAACGTCGCTCCTAAAGCTCCATCCAAATCCGATCTTTTCTACCGTGTCGGCATGACCTCTCCCAAGCAATTGAAAAAACAGCTGCGCCTCGAGGCGCTCGGGCGCCGCGATGCACTCGACGATTTCTGGCGGGTCGAGGTTGCCCTCGAAATGGCCGAGACGGCGCGCGACCATCTGGAGGTCGAACCAGGCCAGATTGTCTCCGGCTTCTGGCCGATGCGCTCGGAGGTCGATGTGCGGCCACTGATGTTCGCCTTGCGCGAGAAGGGGGCAAGGCTTTGCCTGCCGGCGATCCTCGACAAGACCACCATCGTCTTTCGCGAACTCGTGCGCGGCGCGCCGATGGTCGAGATGGGCTTCGGCACCGTCGGGCCGCATGAAGAGGCCGAGGTCCTCGATCCCTCGGTGATGCTGGTGCCGCTTGCAGCTTTCGATCCGCGCGGCCATCGCATCGGCTATGGCGCCGGCTATTACGACCGCGCCATCGCCAAGCTGGCCGACAAGGGCAATCCGCCCCGGCTGATCGGCATTGCCTTCGATTGCCAGGAAGTGGCGCTGGTTCCCGATGAGCCGCACGACGTGGTCATTTCGGAAATACTGACCGAGAGTGGGTTGCGCCGCTTTGCGCCGCAATTGTAGATAGATTTTTGAACGCATGATCTTTTCCGGAAGTCATGCAACTTTCGGGATGCTATGCGACTTCTCTTCCTCGGCGACATGGTTGGCAAAACAGGACGCACGGCGGTGTGGGAACAACTGCCAGGCCTGATCTCGGATTTCAAACTCGATTTCGTCATCGTCAATGGCGAGAATGCCGCCGGCGGCTTCGGCATCACCGAAGAGATCTTTCGCGAAACGATCGCGGCTGGCGCCGACGTGGTTACCACCGGCAACCATGTCTGGGACCAGCGCGACGCGCTGGCTTTCGCGCCGCGCGAGCAGCGCTTCCTGCGGCCCTCCAATTTTCCCAAGGGGACGCCCGGGCGCGGCTCCGGCGTCTATATCGCCAAGAATGGCGCACGCGTGCTGGTCGCCAACATCATGGGCCGGGTGTTCATGCATCCCGAGCTCGATGATCCTTTCCAGGCCGGCGAGCGCGAGCTTGCGGCGTGTCCGCTCGGCGAGCAGGCCGACGCGGTGGTCATCGATTTCCACGCCGAGGCGACGTCGGAGAAAATGTGCTTCGCGCATTTCGTCGATGGCCGCGCCAGTCTCGTCGTCGGCACCCACACGCACCAGCCGACCGCCGATCACCAGATCCTCAATGGTGGCACCGGCTATCTCTCTGACGCCGGCATGTGCGGCGACTACGACTCCTCGCTTGGCATGGACAAGGAAGAGCCGCTCAACCGGTTCCTGTCAAAGGTACCGAAAGGGCGCTTCGAGGCGGCGACCGGACCGGCGACATTGTGCGGCGTCGGCGTCACCATTTCCGACAGTACCGGCCTGACCGAGAAGATCGCGCCGTTTCGTCGCGGCCCAAGACTGGAAGAAACCGCGCCATCCTTCTGGTCGTGACATTGATATAGAGGTCCGCAGTACCTAACTGGCGGCGACGTTAATGTAGATTGATACGCCATCGGGGGAAGACGTAATGCAGCTGGTCGAGTTTCTCGCGCCTCACTTTGCCTTTGTTTCCGACCCGACCGCCTGGGTCGCGTTGCTGACATTGATTGTTCTGGAGGTCGTGCTCGGCATCGACAATCTGATCTTCATCTCGATCTTGACCAACAAACTGCCGGAGGCGCAGAGGGCGCGTGCCCGCCGGCTCGGCATTTCGGCGGCGCTGATCATGCGGCTGGTGCTGCTGGCGACGATTTCGATCATCGTCCAGCTGACGGCACCGGTGTTCACCGCCTTCGGCCATGGTTTCTCCTGGCGCGACCTGATCCTGATCGCTGGCGGCCTGTTCCTGGTCTGGAAGGCAACCAAGGAAATCCATCACACAGTCGATCCCGAGGATCATCAGGATTCGATGCTGGGCGAGACGCTGCAGATCAGCCTTGCCGGCGCCATTTTCCAGATCCTGCTGCTCGACCTCGTCTTCTCGATCGACTCGATCATCACAGCCGTCGGCATGACCGACGAGATCGCCATCATGTATATCGCGGTCATCGTCGCCGTTTCGGTGATGATGCTGGCGGCTGGGCCGCTGGCCAATTTCATCGCCAAGAACCCAAGCATCGTCATGCTGGCGCTGGGCTTCCTGTTGATGATCGGCATGACGCTGATTGCCGACGGCATGGGCTACCATGTGCCCAAGGGCTACATCTATGCCGCGATGGGCTTCTCGGCTTTGGTCGAAGGGCTCAACATGCTGGCGCGGAACCGGCGGAAGTCGAAATCCGGCGGGCATTGAGCCCGCGCGTATCACACGTATGGAGTTGGATTGACTCCTACGGAATTGTACGTACAATATTGTACTTGGCGGTGGCGCTTTGCAGTTCGACTGGGATCCAGAAAAAGCCAGGCGCAATCTTGCCAAGCATGGCATCACCTTCGATCTTGCCCGGAAGGTGTTCGATGATCCGCTTCATCTCATTGTGCCTGACCGGCTTGAAGACGGTGAGCAACGATGGCACGCGATCGGAATGGTCGAAGCAATAGTGGTTCTGCTGGTTGTCCATGCCTACCCTGATCGCGATGATGAAGACCGAGTTCGGATTGTTGGCGCCCGGAAAGCGACGTCGCATGAAAGGAGGCGTTATGAACAGGAAGCCCCTTAGCGAGGATCAGCGCGACCAGCTTGCCAAACTCGCCGATCTGCCTGACAGCGAGATTGATACTTCCGACATTCCTGAAGCCCCCACCGAGAACTGGATTCATGCCCGTCGCGGGCATCTCTATCGTCCGCTCAAGCAGCCGGTGACCATTCGGCTCGACGCCGATGTACTGTCCTGGTTCAAGGAACACGTGGGCGGCGGCGGCTATCAGACCGAGATCAATCGTGTGCTTCGCCACCATGTGATTGAGCAGGAAAAGCGGCGATCCTGAACGACTAGCCCGCCGGAACGCTTTTCGGGTAACGGTCGCCGATCAGGCCCAGTTCCAGGCCTTGTTCCAACCATGCCTTGGCGCCGGCGAGCACCAGCGCGAAGCCATCGGTTGAACCGACGGTTTGCTTGACCTGCTCGTCGCCGCTGCCGGCAAAGCCGAAATTGCGGACTTCAAGGAAGGTCGTTTCGCCAGGCATCTCGGTGAAGGTCCAGACCACCGCGGTCGGCGGATCGTTCCATGTCATGACGATCGTCTCGTCCTTGACGATCTCGCCGACATTGACCGTCGTCGAGACGCCGTACATGCGCCATTCCCACTGAACCGGCTTGCCGCCGTCCAGCCGGCCACTGCCGTGGGTGAACCAGAATTTGGCGGTGATGGCCGGGTCGACGATCGCTTCGAAGACCTCGGAGACCGGCCGCCGGATTAGCATGCCGGCTTGCGCCGTTGGCGTTTCGTGGATTTCCATATGAGCCTCCTTAGCGAATGCCTTCACCAAGCGTCGGGTTCGCGCACCATGTGGATGATGTTTGCGGGGTTGGTGATCCAGCCGCCACGGAAACCATCGCCCAATGGCTCGATGACATCGCATCGCACGACGCCAGCCTTGGCGAAATGATCGGCGGCCGCCGAGAAGTCCTCGGTGAAGAGCTCCAGCCAGACTTCGGCCTGGCTCATGACAGGGGCTTCGTCGATCCATAGCCGGTTCGGGCCGAGCTCGAAGCCGATGGCCGGCGCCTTGGCGGTGAAGGGCTTCAGGCCGACAACGTCACGGTAGAAGGCGATCGTGGCCTCGTACTGGTGCGGCGGTACTTTCATGGCGATGTTGATGCCGCCGGTGATCTTCTCTGTCATCCCAGTCTTCCTCGTTCCAGACACTCAGATATTGCTCTCGCTGGCGGGCTCGCCCCTCATCTCGCTCCGGTAGTAGCCGTCGCGAAGATTGATGCCATGTTCGACATAGGCCTTCATGCAGGCCAGCATCTGCGACCAGCCCTCGCAATTGAGGTAGGATTTCTTCAATCCGACCGCGTCCTCCTGCCAGCCATTCTCGGCGATGGTGACGAACGTGCCGCCATCGTCGAGCGGCTCGAAATTCATCTCGATGCGGGTTTTGTAGGCGGGTTTGCCATCGGCATCGGTGGCGTCCCAGCGCAGCACGATGCGGTGGTCCTTCGTCACCTCATCGACTTCGACGGGCACCTTGCCCCACCAGACGACGCCGGCGCCGGCCACCAAGGGCGCGCTGGCGCCGCCGATGGTGGTGAAATAGCCGCTGAGCTTCTTCGGATTGACGACCGCGTCGAAGACTTCGGCGACCGGTTTGCCAATGCGGCCCGACACCCTGAATCCGAGAGACATATCCACAGCCCTTTCCTTGCTTCACCAAACGATATGTTATAGAAACATAACATGTCAAGCCAATCGCAGGATGACCATGTTTTCAAGGCGCTGGCGCATCCGCGCCGGCGTGCGTTGCTGGATCAGTTGAAGGATGCGCCGCGGACCACAGGCATGCTGTGCGACACCTTTCCCGACATGGACCGCTGCACTGTCATGCTGCATCTGAAGGTGCTGGAAGAGGCCGACCTGCTTGTCGCGCGGCGTGACGGGCGCGAACGCTGGAACCATCTCAACGCGCTGCCGATCAAGCAGATTCATGACCGCTGGATCAGCCAGTACGCCACGCACGCGATCAGCATTCTCGACCGGCTCAAGTCCGATCTGGAGGCCTGAACAGCCGCGACTGCTCATCAGAGAGCAGATGAAGCCGTCCGCGCGCCGTGCGGCTGGACGAATTGAGCCGATTTATCTATAAGCCGGCCATTCCGACAGAGAACGCCGTGCATCCGCCTGGATGTTTCAGGGACGCTCTGAAAAATTTGTATCAGGGCATTTGCAAGACACCTGGTGGAACCACCTGGCTGCCGATGCCCTAGCCGAAAAGACGACAGGGGTGCCATGGCTGGCCATTCACAGTTCAAGAACATCATGCACCGCAAGGGCCGCCAGGACGCTGTGCGGTCGAAAATGTTTTCAAAGCTGGCGCGCGAGATCACCGTTGCCGCCAAAAGCGGCACGCCTGACGTATCGATGAACCCGCGCCTGCGCCTTGCCGTGCAGAACGCCAAGGCGGTGTCGATGCCGAAGGACAATATCCAGCGCGCCATCAACAAGGCCGCGATGGGCGATGCCGAGAATTACGAAGCGGTGCGCTACGAAGGCTATGGCCCAGGTGGTGTCGCTGTCATCGTCGAAGCGCTGACCGACAACCGCAACCGCTCGGCCTCCAATGTCCGAGCCGCCTTCACCAAGGCCGGTGGAGCGCTCGGCGAAACCGGCTCGGTATCGTTCATGTGGGATCGTGCCGGCGAGATCTACTATCCGGCATCGGCCGGCAGTGCCGACAAGATCATGGACGCAGCGATCGAAGCCGGCGCCGACGATGTCGAATCGGACGAGGAAGGCCACACGATCTATTGCGGCTTCGAGACGTTCGGCGAAGTGTCGAAGGCACTGGAAGGCGCGCTCGGCGAGGCGGAATCGGTCAAGGCGATCTGGAAGCCGCAGAACAACATCGCCGTCGACGAAGAGCGCGCGCAGTCTCTGATGAAGCTTGTCGCCACATTGGAAGATGACGACGACGTGCAGAGTGTCTACGCCAATTTCGAAGTCGACGACGAGACGATGGCCAAGCTCAGCGCGGCATGAGCACGGCTCAGCCTAATACGAGCGAAAAACCCGCCATCCGCATAGCCTACTGCACGCAGTGCCAGTGGCTGCTGCGCGCCGGCTGGATGGCGCAGGAGCTTCTGTCGACCTTCGGCACCGATCTCGGTGAAGTGACGCTGGTGCCCGGCACCGGCGGCATCTTCACCATTTCCTGCAACGACGTGCTGATCTGGGACCGCAAGCGCGACGGCGGTTTTCCGGAAGCGGCCAAGCTCAAGCAGCTCGTCCGCGACGTCATCGATCCGGAGCGCGATCTCGGTCATTCCGACCGCAAGGGCCACACGTCAAAAGACCCCGCCTGAAGGTGCATTGATATTCAGGTGAGGCCGGCCTGCAAACGATAGTTCCCTGCGCTTCCGGTGCTCACGTACTTCAGGTACGCTCCGCTCCGGTTCTCAGGAACCATCGTTTTCAACTCGGCCTGACCTGAATCTCAAAACACCTTTTCTGCCTTCATTGCCATGCGAAGATGAAGCAGCCCAACGCCACGATGCCGGTGACGGCGCGGACGTGGTTCCACATCACCCAGTCGCTGAGATAGCTGGTCCACACCGCCGATGCGTTGGCGCTCGCCGGATCGACGCCCGCCAGTGCGTCATTGAGCGGCACATTGAAGATCGCCGTGACCACGACACTGCCGAGGATGTAGAGCAGACTCCCGGCGAGCAACCAGAGCGCACCCGGCTGAGCCATGTTCATGACGGCGCCGATGCCGACCACAAGGCAGACCAGTGCGGTGCCGAACAAGGCGGTCATGAACATCGGCGTCACGGCGGTGATGTTGATCGAATTCATGGCGGCGATGCCGCCTGCGGCCGGCATACGGGCGAGGCCCGGCATGACGAAGCTGGAAAAGGCGAAGAAGACGCCGGCGACAACGCCAGAGCCCAGCGCTGCCACGAAGGTGAGGGTGGGAAGAAGTTTCGCGATCATCTCAATGGCTCCAGGCGCCGGTTGCAGCGGCCTCGGCCGCGTAGGTTGAAAAGTCCTTTGGTGCGCGGCCAAGCACGCGCTGGACGCCGTCCGCCAGCGTCTCGTTGCGACCGTCGAGCACCTCGGTGAACAACTCGTTGAGCAGCCAGACGAATTCCGGTGGGATATCCTGTGCCGCCATGCCAGCGGTGAAATCGTCATGGGAAATCGTGACGAAGCGGATGTCGCGGCTGCTCGCTTTGCCGATTTCAGCAACTGCATCGGCAAAGCTCAGGAGACGCGGGCCTGTCAGTTCGTAGAGCTCGCCGATATGTCCCGGCTCGGTCAGCGCCACCTCGGCGGTCTCGGCGATGTCTTCGGCATCGACGAAAGGTTCGCCGACAGCGCCGACCGGCAATGCCACTTCACCTTCCAGCAAGGGCTCGAGCAGGAAGCTCTCGCTGAAATTCTGGGAGAACCAGGCGCAGCGCAGGATCGTCCAGTCGGCCCCCGACGCTTTCAGCATGTCTTCCGCGCGCTGTGCTTCCGGCTCGCCACGGCCCGACAGCAGCACCAGCCGGCGCACGCCTTGCCTCACCGCAAGGCTGGCGAAGGCGCCGACCGCTTCGGCGGCGCCGGGCACGGCAAGGTCTGGAGAGTAGGTGATGTAGACGGCGCGGACGCCGTCGAGGACAGGTGCCCAGGTCGCGGCGTTCTCCCAGTCGAAGGGCGGAGTGGCCGTGCGCGAGCCGATACGCACCGGCAGGCCGCGCGCCGTCAGCCGCTCGGCGAGGCGGCGGCCGGTTTTGCCGGTGCCGCCGAGGATCAGGATTGGTTTTGTCGTCGTGTCAGTCATCTCGGATTTCCTCTGTCAAAACGTGAGTAATATTCACATTTGCAAAACGTGATAAACCCTCGTATTTTACAAGTCAAGCCAATTTCGGTGATTTCGCCGAAGGGTTCTGTTGGGAGACAGTCATGGAAGGCACAGCCGCACAGCCTGAGGGGCAGATCGCGTCGCCGCGTCGGTCGCCGACCCAGCAGCGCAGCCGCGAACGGGTCGAGCGAATGCTGGCTGCGGCTTCAGCGTTGATCGCCGAGCAAGGCAGCGACGCCATGCGCATGGGCGAGGTGGCGGAACGGGCAGGCGTCTCGATCGGCTCGCTCTACCAGTTCTTTCCGGACAAGCGGGCGATCGTCTGGGCGCTGGCGGAGCGCTATTCCGCCGAAAGCCAGGCCTGCATCGCCGCCGCGCTGAAGGACGTCAGCGATGCCGAAGGCCTGAGCCGGGCCTTTTCCGAACTGGTGGATATCTATTACGGGCTGTTCCTGGCCGAGCCGGTGATCCGCGACGTCTGGTCGGGCACGCAGGCCGACAAGGCGTTGCGCGAACTCGAACTCGCCGACAGCCGGGCCAATGCTGAATTCCTCACCGGGGCGCTGAAGCGATTGCGGCCTGCCGCCGATACGGCGAGCCTGGAAACCACGGCGCTTCTCGTCTGGCAGATGGGCGAGGCGGTGATGCGGCTGGCGATCTCAGTTAAGCGGCAGGAAGGCGACAGCCTTGTCGCGGCCTACAAGCGCATGGCGTTGCGCGAATTGCTGGCCGCTTAGGCAATTGCTGGCCGAAGGGACATGGGCAACAAAAAACCCGCCTCGAGGGCGGGTTCTTCGATCTCGCGAACAGCGATAAAATTAGATGCCGAAGCCTTCGAAGCGCTTCTTGAACTTCGACAGACGGCCACCGCGGTCGAGCAGGGTCTGCTGGCCGCCGGTCCAGGCCGGATGAGTGGTCGGGTCGATATCGAGGTTCATCGTATCGCCTTCCTTCCCCCAGGTCGAACGGGTCATGTATTCGGTGCCGTCGGTCATGACGACCTTGATGCTGTGGTAGTCGGGATGGATGGCAGTCTTCATCGCTCTGTTCCTGGCTTGCGTGGCGCGGCTGACGGGCATGAGCCTGCGTCGATGCGCCCCTTTTTAAAACTCGAAGCCGCAGCTATTGAGGAGCCACGGCTTCTAAAACGGTCGGCGAGCCTATACATCAGCCGGAATTGAATCACAAGGCCGCGGCAAGCGCATATTGATGGCGCCTACCAGAAGCGGTCAGAGGAAACACCAGGATGGCGCAATCCAGCAGCGCAGACGAGCGCCGGCGCTCGCTCAAGCCGCTCAGGCGCCTGTTCCCCTATATAACCGGATATCGCACGATGGTGATCGGCGCGATCATCTCGCTGGTCATTGCCGCCGCAACGACCCTGGCGCTGCCGCTGGCCGTGCGGCGCATGATCGACCACGGCTTCTCGTCGTCCAGCACCACCTTCATCGCCGAGTATTTCGGGGCGCTTGTGGCGATGGCCGCCTTGCTCGCGGCGGCATCGGCCGGCCGCTATTATTTCGTCATCACGCTCGGCGAACGCGTGGTCGCCGACATCCGCCGCGATGTCTTCGCGCATGTCACGACGCTGTCGCCGGCCTTCTTCGACACGGCCCAGTCGGGCGAGATCGTCTCGCGGCTCGCCGCCGATACAACACAAGTCAAGTCAGCGGTCGGGGCCACTGCCTCGGTCGCGCTGCGCAATGTCATCCTTGGCTTCGGGGCATTGGCCATGATGGTCATCACCAGCCCGAAACTGTCCGGCCTCGTCATTGCCGCCATTCCCGTGATCGTGCTGCCGCTGGTCGCCTTTGGCCGTTCGGTGCGGCGCAAGTCACGGCAGGCGCAGGACACGCTTGCCGATGCCACCGCCTATGCCAGCGAGCAGATCGGCGCGGTGCGCACGCTGCAGGCCTTCACCAACGAGAAGCTTGTCACCGGGCATTTCTCCGGTGCCGTGGACGCTGCTTTCCAGGCCGCGCGCTCCTCGATCTTCGCCCGCTCATTCCTCACCTTCTTCGCCATCTTCACCATCTTCTCTTCTGTCGTGGCGGTGCTCTGGTTCGGCTCGCGAGACGTGCTTGCAGGCACGCTGTCGCCGGGCACGCTTGGCCAGTTCCTGCTCTATTCGGTGTTCGCCGCCGGTGCGCTCGGCGCGCTTTCCGAAGTCTGGGGCGAGCTTGCGCAAGCAGCGGGCGCGGCCGAGCGGCTGACCGAGATCCTGGCCGAAAAGCCGGCGATCCAGGCGCCTGCCAATCCCAAGCCGCTGCCGCTGACGGCCAAGGGCGCGATCCTCTTCGACAATGTCTCCTTCTCCTATCCGGCAAGGCCCGACCGCGCCGCGGTCCACGGCTTGAGCTTTCAGGTCATGCCCGGCGAGACGGTGGCGATCGTCGGTCCCTCGGGCGCCGGCAAGAGCACCGTATTTTCGCTGATCCTGCGCTTCTATGATCCAGAAACCGGCAAGATCGTTGTCGACGGCGTCGACGTGCGTGAGGCCGACCCGGCCGCGGTGCGCGCCCGCATCGCCATCGTGCCACAGGACGTCACCATCTTCGCCGCCAGCGCCCGCGACAATATCGGCTTCGGCCGGCCAGGCGCCAGCGAGGCCGAGATCGAGGCAGCGGCGAAGGACGCGCTTGCCGACGAATTCATCCTCAAGCTTGAAAAAGGCTATGACAGCCCGGTCGGTGAGCGCGGCGTGACGCTGTCCGGCGGCCAGCGCCAGCGCGTGGCGATCGCCCGCGCCATCCTGCGTGACGCGCCGATCCTGCTGCTCGACGAGGCCACTTCGGCACTCGATGCCGAAAGCGAGACGCTGGTACAGACGGCGCTGGAACGGCTGATGCAGGGCCGCACCACAATCGTCATCGCGCATCGGCTGGCGACAGTGTTGAAGGCCGACCGGATCCTGGTCATGGATGGCGGCCGCATCGTCGAGGAAGGCACGCACCAGAGTCTTGTCGCCAAGGGTGGCATCTACGCGCGGCTGGCCAAGCTGCAGTTCGAGACTGGCGCCAGCGCCTTCCGGGGGGCGGCGGAGTAGGCCGCCGTCCCGGGCTGGTGACTACAGAAAGGTCGCTATGTCGGCCAGCGGCCGCTTTTCCAGGGCGTGCGTCGGGATTGTCGCGCCCTCCTTCGGATAGCCAACGACCATCAGGATGTAGGGCTTGTCGTGCGGATCGCGGCCACAGATCTGGTTGAGGAAACTCATCGGATTGGGTGTGTGGGTAAGCATGACGAGGCCCGCGCGGTGCAGCGCCGTGACCAGGAAGCCGGTGGCGATGCTGACCGATTCCGGGACATAATAGTTCTTGCGCAGGACCCCATCCGCCGACCGGCTCTTGCGCTCGCCGAAGATGCAGATCAGCCACGGCGCTTCTTCCAGGAAAGGCTTGCTCTCGTCGGTTCCAAGCGGGGCAAGGGCTGCCAGCCACTCCTCTCCGGCCCGGCCGGCGTAGAAGGCGCGTTCCTCGATCTCGGCCGCCTCGCGGATCTTCTGCTTGATCTCGGGATTGCCGATCACCGCGAAGTGCCAGGGCTGATGGTTGGCGCCGTTCGGCGCGGTGCCTGCCGCGAGGATGCAGGTTTCGATAATGTCGCGCGGCACCGGCCGCGTTGAAAATTCGCGCACGGTGTGACGCGTGCGCAGTTCGGCATAGAAGGCCTCGGCATTGGCGCGCATGTCCTCAACCGGCATCTCGCGATAGTCGGGCAACGGGATCGGCAAATAGTTTTGGGTCGGTTTCATCGGTTCTCTCAGGATTGTCCAACAATATTGTCCGACAATCAATTGGAATGCAAGCCTCGATCCATCCGGTTGTCGTCAGGCCGAAGCGAAATGATCGTCGGGCAGTTGCTGGATCAGCCGGCGGGATGTGTCGACATGCTCGCGCATTGCTGCCTGCGCCGCCTGCGCATCTCCGGCGATGATCGCCTCGACGACGAGCCGGTGCTGGGCGTTGCTCTGAAAAACCTGCTGCCGGTTGATCAAAAGACGGAACTGCAGCCAGTAGATCGAGTTGGAAAGCCGCCCGAGCGTTTCGTCCAGGAGTGCGTTGTCGGCGGTCTCCGCGAACATGGCGTGGAAACGGCGGTTGAGATCGGAGAAGCCGCTCATGTCATTGGCTTCGACGGCGCGGTCCATTTCATTCTGCAAGGCGAGCAGCCGTTGCGGATCCGCATGGAATTTGGGAGCGCCGAGGCCTACTGCCAGAGCCTCCAAAGCGCCGCGAACCTCGAAAAGATTGTCGACTTCCTTGCGCGACAGCTGGCGCACGACCACGCCACGGTGTGGTTCGAACGTCAGCAGGCCGTCGGCGGCAAGACGCTGAAAGGCTTCGCGAACGGATGAGCGGGAGACGCTGAAGCGGCGCACGAACTCCGCTTCGGTCAGCCGTTGCCCCGGCGCCAGATGCCCGCCGCGCACGGCGGCGGCAATCGCGGCTGCGACCTGCTGGACGGTTGAGGCGCTGTGCTGATCAGCCAATGGTTCCCTCATGCGCCTGGGGCTCTCCCTACGCTTGCCCGTAGCGCTGCTTCAGATGGTTGACAAAATAAGCGGCATTGAGCTTCTCGCCGGTGGCGCGCTGAAGCAGGTCCGGCGTCGACCAGCGCGAACCCTGCGACCAGATCTTGTCGCGGCGCCAGTCGTTGACCGCCGCGAAATTGCCCTTGGCCAGATCGTCGTCGGCGGAGGGATGCTCGCGTGTCAGCGCCGCCCATTGCTGCGCCGCCATCATGGCGCCCAGCGTGTAGGATGGGAAATAGCCGAAGGCAGCGCCCGGCCAATGCACGTCCTGCATCGGCCCGTCGGCGGGATTGTCGATAGTGGAGAGACCGAGATAATCGCGCATCTTGGCGTCCCACGCCTCAGGCAATTCAGCCACTTCCAGCCTGCCCGAGACAAGTTCCTGCTCCAGTTCATAGCGCAGGATGACATGCAGCGGATAGGTCACCTCGTCGGCATCGACACGGATCAGGCCGCGCTCGACACGATGCACATGCGGAAGGATGTCGTCGAGCGACCACGCCTCGCCGAGATGCTTTTCGACCACCGGCAGGGCCCAGCGCCAGAACGCGGGATTGCGGCCAAGCTGCTTTTCGACAAACAGGCTCTGGCTTTCATGCACGGCCATGCCGCGCGCCTTGCCGAGCGGCCAGTGCGACCATGCCTTGGGCAGGTTCTGCTCGTAGAGCGCATGGCCGGTCTCATGCAGGACGCCCATCAGCGCCGACAGGAAATCTGATGTCTTGTAGCGGGTGGTGATGCGCACGTCGCTCGGCACGCCGCCGCAGAAGGGATGGTGCGACACGGACAGCGAACCATGGGTCAAGTCAAAGCCGACTGCCGCCATCATGGCAAGGCCAAGTTCGCGCTGCTTGTCGATCGCGTAGCTGCCGGAGAGCGGCTTGAGCGGGCGCTTGCGCAGCCTTGTCTCCTGCGCCGCCAATGCCTCGGGGACAAAGCCCTTCAAAAAAGTCTTCAATTCGGTGAAGACCGGCGTGATGTCGGCGGCGCGGTTGCCCGGATCAAACTGCTCCATCAGCGCGTCGTAGGGGTCTAGGCCAAGCACGTCGGCGCGCAAGGCGGCCTCTTCGCGCACCAGCGCGACAACGCCTTCCAGCGCCGGCAGGAAGCCCGCCCAGTCGTTCTTGGCGCGCAGATCGCGCCACAGCTGCTCGGAGCGCATGCGTGCGGTGGTCTGGCGCTCGACGAATTCGACCGGCAGGCAGGTCAGATTGGTGTATTGCCGCCGCAATTCGGAGACCGCCGTGCGCTGCTCATCGCTGAGCGCCTCGCCTTCGGCAGCCGCGAGCCAGTCGCCGATTTCCGGCGCTGTGGCACGGGCATGATACATGCCGGCCAGCGTCGACACGGCCTCGGCGCGTTTCTCGCCGCCGCCAACGGCCATGTGGGTTGCCTCATCGGCGCCAAGAATGGCGAGCGCATGTTCCAGTGCTTCGAGCTTGTGGCCGAGGTCATCGAGTTTTTGAAAGGACATGGCAGGTTCCGGTGTTCTTGGGACGGCGGGAAAAGATACCAACGCGCCGATGTTGGCAACCCTGAGACAGGATGCAACGCGATGCCTTGCGGATGCGAGGACATGCGTGATCAAGTAGCAGATCACTGCGCTGGAGGGGAAACGATGATCGGCAATATCCTGGTTGGGCTGGTGGCCCTGATCCATGTCTACATCGTCTATCTGGAAATGGTGCTGTGGGACACGCCGAGCGGCCATAAGGCATTCAAGCTGACACCCGAATTCGCCAGTGCGTCGAAAGTGCTCGCCGCCAACCAGGGCTTATACAACGGCTTTCTGGCCGCCGGGTTGATCTGGGGTCTCTACCTCGGCGCGGGCGGTTTCCAGATCAAGGTGTTTTTCCTGCTCTGCGTCGCCATTGCCGGTCTGTATGGCGCGGCGACCGTCGGCAGGAAGATCCTGTTCATTCAGACAGTGCCGGCTGCGATTGCCCTGATCGCGGTCTGGATGGGCTGGTAGTCAAAAAGGACGCCCGCGGGATTGATATCCCGAAGGCGTCAGGTGGTCCCTTCCTGGCGCAGGATTTTGCCAAATCTTGCGCGGTATCGAGATAACGGAAGGCCTCAGCCGTTCGGATAGTTTCCGCCGTCGGAACCGTCACCCATGCTGAAGCCGCTGCCGGTGTCGATCATCAGTCTCTGGTCGAGATTGTCGACCCGGTGCAGCAACTGGTGGTATTGCGCCGCCGGTATCCGGCCATGATCCGCCGCCGCTGTCTTTTCGGCGGCCTGAGTGATGCGGGACACCCGCATCTCCAGCTGTTGCGCCACGGCCGGCGTGATGGTGTTCGCCTGTTTCGCGTCCACGATGCCTTGTCTTATGCCTTGCAGCTGATCGATGAGACCGGTCACGCGCGGACCGGTGAAGTCGGTTGGGTCGGTCGCATCCAGGGCGCCCTTGTGATGTCCCGCGGCATAGGCGCCTGCGAGTGGGACAGCGGCGAGGAATGCCGCGATGGCCGCAGTTCTGATTGTGGTCTTGGGAGTGAAAGAGCGCATGTCCGCGTCTCCTTTTCTTGGGGAAGGCGATGCTTGTTCCATCTGCCTTCCGGTCGCGGGCCGTCCGGTCCCGTCGCGTCGCGATGAGGGAGAATTCATCGCCGGCGGTTCTCGGCCCGCATGGGAAGCTAGGAGCATGCCGTGGCAATGTGTAATTAAAAAAAGATAATCTTTTCAGGTCTTGCCGGGCACACTCCGCGCCCTAGGGTTGAACCTGCAAGCAACTTCGCGTGATTGTGGATCAACGTTCAGTGAGCTTCAGTTCAATGCGGCGGTTCTTGTTGCGAGCCTCTTCGGTGTCGGCCGGATCGAGCGGCTGGAACTCGCCGAAGCCAGCGGCAACGAGCCGATTGGCCGGCACGCCGTTGTCGATCAGGAATTTCACCACCGAGGTCGAACGCGCCGTCGACAATTCCCAGTTGTCGCGGTAGCGGCCATTGCCGGACAGCGGCTTGTTGTCGGTGTGGCCGTCGACGCGCAGCACCCAGTTGATCTCCGGCGGGATCTCTTTCTGCAATTCGATGATGGCGTCGGCGAGCTTCTTCATCTCGACCTTGCCGGCGTCGTTGATCACTTCCGAGCCGGTCGGGAACAGCACTTCCGACTGGAAGACGAAGCGGTCGCCGACGATGCGAATGTTCTCGCGGTCGGCGAGGATTTCACGCAGGCGCCCGAAGAAGTCGGACCGGTAGCGGTTGAGCTCCTGCACGCGCTGCGCCAGCGCGACATTCAGGCGGCGGCCGAGATCGGCGATCTTGGTGTTGGAATCGCGGTCGCGTGTTTCGGACACGTTGAGCGCATCCTCGAGCGCGCCGATCTGCTTGCGCAGCGCCGCGATCTGCTGGTTGAGGATTTCGACCTGGCTCAGTGCCTGCTGGCTGATCTGGCGCTGGCCATCGAGTTCGCCCGAGAGCGCCACGGCGCGCTGGTTGGCCGCGTCGCCGGCGCCCGCACCTTGCGCGAGAAGCTGTTCGAGCCGACTCTTTTCCGCTTCCGCCGCTGACAGCGACGCTTGCAGATTGGCGAGCGAATCGTCCTTGTCCTGCGTCGTCGAGCGCTCGAGTGCGAGAAGCTGCGTCAACTCGTTGATCTGTGAGTTGAGCCGGGTCAGCACCTGATCCTTGCCGGAGATTTCGCGGCCAAGCAGGAACTGCGCCAGCACGAAGACGGTGAGCAGGAACATGATGGCCAGCAGCAGCGTCGACAGCGCGTCGACGAAGCCAGGCCAATAGTCGATGCGGCGGTCGGTGCGCCGGCCCCTGGCGAGTGCCATGCTAGTGGACCCCAGGTTTCTTCAGGGCGTCGGCGATCTTTTCCAGCGTGTTGCGCATCGCCTTCTGCTCGTCGGACTGTGCCTCGACCCAGTCGCGCATGATCTGCTGCTCCGAGCGCATGTTCTTGACCAGGCCCGAAATGCCGTCGGCGAGATTGGCCATGGCGGTGGCGACGCGCGGATTGGAGCCGCCGCCATTTTCCTGCATGCTGCGCAGCCGTTCCGACAGGACGCGGATCTCGTCCGAGGATTCGGCCTTGGCCGGATCGGAGACGACGATGTCGGACGACAGATCGGTGACCGACGACAGCCAGTTTTCGAGTTCGGTGTAGAAGCGCGTCTGGGCGCGGCCGGCCTGCAGGTCGAGGAAGCCAAGCACCAGCGAGCCGGAGAGGCCGAACAGCGAGGACGAGAAGGCAGTGCCCATGCCGGCCAGCGGCGCCGATAGCCCCTGCTTGAGCGAATCGAGCACTGCTGCCGCATCACCCGTGCCGGGATCGAGCGACTCGATGGTTTCGCGGATCGAGGCGATGGTGTTCAACAGGCCCCAGAAGGTGCCGAGCAGACCGAGGAAAACCAGCAGGCCGACGAGATAGCGCGAGGTGTCGCGGCTTTCATCGAGGCGGGTGGCGATGGAATCGAGCATGGTGCGCATCGAACTGGTCGAGAAGGCGGTCGCCGACGAACGGCCGATCATCGCCTTCATCGGCGCCAGCAGCACCGGCTCGGTGGTCTCTGAACCGGCGCGGAAGGAATTGACCCAGCGCACTTCGCGAAACAGGCGCCCGACCTGCACGAACGCCAGCAGGATACCGACCACGAGCACGCCGACGATCAAGCCGTTGAGGCCGGGGTTGGTAACGAAGGCGGTTGAAATCTGGCGCGTCAGAATCGCTGCGATGAAGGCGACGATGACCAGGAAGATCACCATCGTCAGCAGAAAGACCTGCGGACTCGAGAGTTTATGGGGATCATACATCAGGACGTCGGAACGTCTGCCCACGCCGAAGGATCTGAGAAAAGCCATTCGTGCCCCGTTTCCGATGCCGCCGATCACGTAGTTCGCGACTCTAAACGGAATTGTGACCAAATTGAATGGCGCTTGGCAATATTGCCGCGCCGGTCATCCGCGTCACAGGCGATTGATGACCAGGCAGTCGACCATGGCGGCCAGATGCAGACCGGCGCCGGTGACGACAAAGCCGTGCCAAAGCGCATTGTGGAAGCGGAGTGCCTTCCAGGCGAAGAAGATGACGCCGCAGGAATAGACAATGCCGCCGGCGACGATGAGCGCGATCGATGCCGTCGGCAGTGTCTGGACCAGCGGCTTGACCAGGATGATGCCGCTCCAGCCGATGGCGAGATAGAACACGATCGCCAGCCGGTCGAACCGGCCGGGAAAAAACACCTTGATGGCGATGCCGAGGGCGGCGGCTGTCCAGACCAGGACGATCATCCAGATGGCCAGCGGCGAGCCGTCGAGCTGCGCCAGGAACGGGGTATAGGTCGCGGCGATCAGCAGGTAGATCGCGGCATGGTCGAAGCGCCTTAGCACCCATTTCACCGGCGATGTCACTGGCCACTGATTGTAGGCTAGCGACACGGACAAGACGGTGAGCAAGGAGACCACATAGAAGGCGGCGGCGATATATTCACCAGGACCGGTGCGGAAGGCGGCCAGCGCCAGCAGCGCCGAACCGGCTGATATCGCCAGCACGATGCCGACCGCATGGACGACGCCGTCGGCGATCATTTCCGCGCGCGAATAGTGCCAGCGTCCGACAAACGGGACGGTGATACCGGGCGGGATGGTGATATCGGGTTTTACTCTGCTGTCGTTCACGGCCTGGTTCCTGCGCCCTGCCTTCTATCTGGGCGGTCGCGGGATAGTATTTCAAGCTTGCGTTGCGGTTTTGCGACTGCGGCGCTTCAGCGCGCCGAGAGCGGCTTCTTCACGGCCTTCAGCAGCGCGCGCTGGATGACTTCGTTGCCAGCCACGACCGAGCCGTGCTCCAGCATGTCCTGGCCGCCATCCATGTCGGAGACGAAGCCGCCGGCTTCGCGGATCAAAAGCAGCCCGGCGGCGATGTCCCACGGCGACAGGCCGGTCTCCCAGAAACCGTCCATGCGGCCGGCGGCGACATAGGCGAGATCGAGCGAGGCGGCGCCCAGGCGGCGCACGCCCGAGACTTCCGCCATGACGTTGCGCAGCTCGACGAGGAAATTGCCGTGATGGCCGCGTCCCAGATGCGGCACGCCGCAGCCGATCACCGTGTCGACCAGCTTGATGCGGCCGGCGACGCGCAAGCGGCGGTCATTCATGAAGGCGCCACCGCCGCGTTCGGTCGTGTAGAGCTCGTCCATCGCCGGATTGTAGATGACACCGGCCACGATCTGGCCCTGGCGCTCCAGCGCGATCGAAATGGCGAATTGCGGAATACCGTGCAGGAAATTGGTGGTGCCGTCGAGCGGATCGACGATCCAGCGATGCTGGGCGTCGTCACCCTCGACCACGCCGCGCTCCTCCATCAGGAAGGAATAACCTGGCCGCGCCTTCGACAGTTCGGCGAACAGGATGTCCTCGGCCTTGCGGTCGGCCTGGCTGACATAGTCGCCCGGGCCCTTCATCGAGACCTGCAGGTTCTGTACCTCGCCGAAATCGCGCGACAGCGAACGGCCGGCCTTCATGGCGGCCTGGACCATGACGTTGAGAAGTGCGGAGCGTGCCATAGTGCTTTTCTTCCTGCTGCTGCGCGGTCAATTTTTGGTTTGATGCATGCCGGTCACCCGTCTTTGGGCAACATGCATCAATCGGCGCGGCGCACGTAGGTGATTTCGTTGGTGTCGACGATGATGCGTTCGCCCGCGCCGATAAACGGCGGCACGAGAACGCGGATACCGTTTTCAAGGATCGCCGGCTTGTAGGATGAAGCGGCTGTCTGCCCCTTAACCACGGGATCAGCCTCGGTGATGGTCAGCGTTACATAGTCGGGCAGCGAAATGCCGATCGGCCGCTCTTCGTAAAGCTGTACCGTCACCATCATGCCATCTTGCAGGAAAGCCGCGCGGTCGCCGACGAAATCCTTGTTCAATTCCAGCTGCTCGTAGCTCTGGGTGTCCATGAACACCAGCGCGTCGTCCTGCGCGTAAAGGAAGGAAAAATCCTTCAGATCGAGCCGGATCTGCTCGACCGTCTCCGCCGAGCGGAAGCGCTCGTTGAGCTTGGTGCCGTTGATCAGGTTCTTCAACTCGACCTGGTTGTAGGCGCCGCCCTTACCGGGCTTGACTGTATTGGTCTTGACCGCCACCCACAGCCCGCCATCGTGCTCGATGACATAGCCGGGACGGATTTCGTTGCCATTGATCTTGGCCATGGTGATCTGATCCGGAATGATACCGACGGCAAGGCCGTGGCAGGGGATGTTCGCCGAGAAAGCGATTTCGCGGCCTCCAAGACCACAAATTGCCATGAGAGGCAAGGGAGCGGGCCGGGGAGGCTACTGGCGGTGGATCTGTCCGCGCGGCAACCGGATAGAATTTCGTGGTCGGGGGGCTTCCAAGGGAATGTATATTTTCGTGGTCAGTCGCCCGATAAACCAGTCTATCCGACCTCCAGTCGTAGTGGCGCGCGAAGCGCGGAATGTTGCCGCGTGCCGGGCTCCCACATCTGGTGTCAGGGTAGGCGGTTTGCCTTTTGCAGCGCCTGCTTGGTCTGGTCGTCGCTCAGACCTTGCAGGAAATCGTCCATCTCGGGATCGATGAGGCCGGCGCGGCGGGCGACGATGTACCATGCGCCGGCGAGGATAAGGTCCGGCTCGGTGCCGATGCCGCCCATGTAGAGTTTGGCGAGACGGTTGCGGGCGGCGACATTGCCGCCTTCCGCCGCCTGTTTCATCCAGCCGAAGGCGGATTTCAGGTCGCGGTCGCCGCCACGCCCCTCGATCATCCAGGCGGCGAGGTCGATCTGCGCGGTGTCGTAGTTCTGCCGCGCGGCTTGCGCCAGCAGACGCCTGGCCTGCGCATCGTCGCGCGGCTTGCCGCCGACACCGTTGGCATAGACCTGCGACATCGCGTATTGCGCATCGGCGAGGCCGGTGGCGGCGGCGCGTTCGTAGTAAGTAACCGCCTTGGCGATGCCGGCATCGCCCGGGTCCTGCTGGACCAGAAGCTGCGCGAAATTGAACTGCGCCAGCCGGTTGCCGGCTTCAGCGGCAGCCTGCATCAGCGCGTAGGCCTCCTTGTCGTCTTTCTTGACGTAGCGGCCATCGAGCAGCATCAGGGCGTACTGGAATTGCGATTCCGGCACGCCTTGCTCGGCGGCCCGCGCGTACCATTTCGCCGCGTCCGCCGCATTGAGCGGCACACCCAGCCCGCGCGACAGGATTTCGGCCACCAGGGTCTGCGCCGCCGGATCGCCGTTCTCCGCCCGCGTCAGCGCCAGATTGTAGGCCGTCTTGTAAAGCCCGCGCTGGAAGGCGCCGTAGGCGGCGTCGGCGGGCTTGGCGCCGAAGCGATCGGGGTTGATGGCGTCGGCTGATGGCAGCGGTGCCGGTTCGGCCGTTGTGGCCGGCTGTGGCAGCGGCTTGTCGATAGGCTTGTCGGTGTGCACGCCGACTTCCGGCTTGGGCTGCGGCAACGGGATGTTTTCCGCGGCCGCCGCCTGGACCATGAGCACCGCAAGCAGAGCCTGGAGAGGAAGCGGCACCGAGGACACGTCAGTCCTCGAAGCGCGGCGCGGTTTCGTCAAGCAGCGCATTGGCGGTGGCGACCGCTGTTTTCGGATCGGTTCCGTCAGCGAACACGGCGCTCGACAGCGCCACGAATTCGGCACCGGTAGCGCCCACTGCTTCCACCGACGCAATGTCGGATCCGGCCATGACAATGCAGGGGATCTGAATCATGTCCGCCCACCATTGGCCGAGCGACAGGTTGCGCGGATGCGGTTCCGGCTTGTTGTCGTAGCCGAAGCGGCCGAAGAAAATATAGTCGGGCCGCGTTTCACCGAGCTCGAGCGCATCGTCGCGGGTCTTGGCCCCGCCGACGCCGACCATCATCCTGGACTGCAGATTTTCGATCGTCTCCGCGAGTTCGGCCTTGCCAACCTCGACATGGATGCCGTCGGCATGGACGCGGCCGGCGATGCGGCTGTCGCCGGCGATGACGACCGCGACACCGGCGGTCTGCGCCGTTGGCACGATCTGTTCGGCAAAGGCCTGGAAGGACGCCTCATCCATGCCATTCTCCGGCAGGATGAGTGAGGCGACGTCGCCGCCGTCAAGTGCCGCCGCGATGCGGGCAGCCGTGACGCCGGGTGGTGCGATCAGCACGATGCGGCAGCGGTTGGGTGGCGTTGCGTCATTCATTGTTTTCGATCCCGGGTTTCGCCTATGCCGGGCGAAGATGGTTGGATTGCGGCATAGAGCAAAGAGCAGGGATTGAACAGGCAGGGGCGAGGGCCGCCGGCTGAAATGCCTAACAGCCTGCCGGAGATTATCGATCGATGAAATGTCTGAACAGGCTGCCGGGTACCCTCAGGCCGGTGCTTTCGACCGCCACAGCGACCAGGCGAGGTTCATGCCGGCCGCCGCGAACAGGATGAAAACGGCGCCGACAATCTGGGTGACATGCAATCGATGGCCGAATGCCAGGACATCGACCATGATCGCGACGACCGGATAGATGAAGGACAGCGATCCCTGCAGATATGTCGGCAGTTTCTGGATGGCGCCGTACAGCAGGATATACATCAGGCCGGTATGGACGACGCCCAGTGTCGCCAGCATCGCCCAGCTCCAGGCATTGCCGGGCGGATGGCCAAGATTGGCGAAGGGCGCCAGCATGACGACACCGACGCTGACCTGAATGAGTGCGATCAGGTGCGGCGGCGTGCCCTTGAGCTTCTTGGTGACGATGGCCGCCACCGCCCAGAAGAATGCTGCTCCCAGCGCCATCGCGATGCCAAGAAAGTAATTGGTACCGACAGAGCCGGCATCCGGCGCTGTCTGCACGATCAGGATCATGCCGGCGAAAGCAATGCCGAGCCAGGCCAGCTTCGTCATCGTCAGCCGCTCGGAAAACAGCAATGCGCCAAAGCCGACCAGCATGAAGGGTTGCGTGTTGTAGACCGCCGTCGCGATCGAGATCGATGCGCGCGAGAAGGCCGCGAAGAGCAGCAGCCAGTTGATGACGATGGCGGCGCCGCCGATCGCGGCGATGCCGATGATGCGCGGCGACAGCGTGTTGCGCAGCAATCCCAACCCGCCGCAGATGATCAGCAGTGTTATTGCCCCGAAAGCGCAGCGCCAGAACACCACGTCCATGACCGGCTGGCCGGACATGACGACGAACCATCCAATGGTTCCCAGGATCGCCATTGCGGCTGACATTTCGATCGTGCCGCGCACCTTCTCATCCATTGGATACTCCCTGAGATTGCCCAAGGGTTTATAATCTCATCCGGGGCGAACGCTTTCCATGCTCTTGAGAAGGCGATATGAGAATCCACCCTACTTATTGAAGGTATATTGGCCATTTCGCCATGGAAGATAAGATGATCGACGATCTTGACCGGCGCCTGCTCGAAATCCTGGTCAAGGATGCGCGTACCTCGCTGAAGGACCTGGCCGGCCAGGTTGGGCTATCGTCGCCCAGTGTGTCGGAACGGCTTCGACGGCTCGAAGATCGCGGCGTGATCCGGGCCTTCACGGTCGAGATCGATCCGCTGGCGCTCGGCTTTACCTTGCAGGCGATCGTTCGCATCCGGCCCTTGCCGGGCAAGCTGCATATCGTCCAGAAGCTGATCGAGGAGATTCCGGAATTCGGCGAATGCGACAAGGTGACGGGTGACGACTGCTTTGTCGCGCGCCTGTTCGTGCGTTCGATCGGTGACCTCGACGGGATACTCGACCGGATCGCCGACAAGGCGGAAACCAGCACCGCCATCATCAAGGCGCAGCCGATCCGGCGGCGGCCGCCACCACTGGGTGGCGCCTGAGCCTGAGCAGGAGCCTAGTGGCGGCTGCTGGGAGGCCAATCGGCGCGCCAGTGGAAAGCCGGCGGCTGGTCCGTTAGGTTGCGGCATGCATCGAGAGCGGAAACGTCATGGCGCAAAACATCTACGATCGACCGGAGTTCTTCGAGGGCTACAGCCAGCTTGGCCGTTCGGTCGAAGGCCTGGACGGTGCCGCCGAATGGCCGGCATTGCGCGCGATGTTGCCGGATGTGAGAGGACTGAGGGTCGCCGATCTCGGCTGCGGCTTTGGCTGGTTCTGCCGCTGGGTGCTGGACCATGGGGCGGCACGGGTGCTCGGCTTCGATCTCTCAGAAAAGATGCTGGCGCGGGCAAGGGAAGCGGGTCCGGCTGGCGCGATCGTCTACGAAAGGGCCGACCTCGAACAGCTAAGCCTGCCGGCAGCGGGCTTTGATCTCGTCTACAGTTCGCTCGCCCTGCATTACGTCGAGGACGTCATGCGGCTGTTCGGGACGGTGCATCAGGCGCTGGCGCCGGGCGGCCACTTCGTCTTCTCGACGGAACACCCTGTTTACATGGCGCCAAGCAATCCCGGCTGGTCGGTCGATGCCGAAGGCCGCAGGACGTGGCCTGTCGACCGGTATCTGATGGAAGGTCCGCGATCGACCGACTGGCTCGCGAAGGGGGTGGTCAAGCATCATCGGACTATCGGCACCACGCTCAATTGCCTGATCCAGGCCGGCTTCATCATCGCGCATGTCGAGGAGTTCTGTCCGACCGCTGAACAGATCGCGGCCAGGCCGGCGCTTGCCGAAGAACTGGAACGGCCAATGTTCCTTTTGGTCTCCGCCCGCCGGTAGCGGTAACAGCGCCGGCATTCGTCATATTTGCTGTCGCCCGACGCGGAATTCTGGGTTATTCAGGCGTCCCAAGCTTTCCCTCCAGCCTCGTCCCCCTCCCCATGTCAGGCCTGCTCAGCGATCCGTGGTTCTATGCCGCCGCCATTCCGGCGGTCATTCTGGTTGGCCTGTCCAAGGGCGGGTTTGGCGGTGCGGTCGGTTTCGTCGGCGTGCCGCTGATGGCGTTGACCATGCCGCCGGTGCAGGCGGCGGCCATCCTGCTGCCGATCCTGTGCCTGATGGACATCGTCTCGGTATGGACCTGGTGGGGCGTCTACGACCGCAAGATGCTGGTCGACATGATGCCGGGCGCGGTCGTCGGCATCGGCCTCGGCTGGCTGACCGCCGCACTCGTCACCGAGGAGGCGGTGCGGCTGATTGTCGGCGCGGTCGCCATTATCTTCGTCCTGCGCTGGCTCTACCTGCAGTTTCGCCACGGTTCCGACCACGCAGCGGCGCCAAACCGTATCGCTGCCGCCATCTGGGGCACTGTGGCCGGCTTCACCAGCTTCGTCGCCCATGTCGGCGGCCCGCCGTTCCAGGTCTATGCGCTGCCGATCCGGCTCGATCCCAAGGTGCTGTCGGGCACGGCAGCGATCTTCTTTGCCGCCACCAATGCGCTGAAGCTGGTGCCCTATTTCGCGCTTGGCCAGTTCGACACCGCCAACCTGACCGCGTCGGCGGTGCTGGTGCCTCTGGCGCCGCTCTCGACCATTGCCGGCGCCTGGCTGGTGCGGCGGATGCGGCCAGAGGTCTTTTATCCCTTCACCTACGCCACCGTCGCGGTCGTCGCGGCGAAACTCTTGTGGGACGGGATCGCCGGCCTGCTCTGAGATTTTGGCGCCTTGTCAGGCAGCGCTTGGCCTAAGCCGCCGGGGCCGGCCGAGCGCGAGCGTCGCGCCGGCGACAATGATCAATGCCATGCAAACCAGCGTGGCGATGTCATGCGCCGTTGGCTTCAGCACCATGTCGACGACGATGACGAGCATCACCGAATAGTCGAAGCGCGCCGCGTTGAGAATGCGCTGGCCATGGCCAAGGGCCGCGGGTGTTATGCCGTCCCTGGCGATCATCTTGGCCATCCGGTCGGCTGTCGGCTTGAAGACGAACATGCCGACGCAGAAGGTCATGGCGTAGCCGGCCAGGCCAATCACGATCCACAGGTCGGAGAAACCGACCCAGAACCAGCACATGATGAGCCCGAACACCAGTGTCGCCATCGACATCGGCGCGAAGAACGTGTTGCCGAGTTCGCCGGTGGCGCGCATCGCTTGCAGCGTTCCCTGGATATTTCCAGCGCGCTCGGCAAGCAAGGCCAGCAGCATCAGCGTGAAGCCGCCACCTACCCACAGGGTTGCCGAGATGATGTGCAGGAATTTGACAACGGAATACCAGTCCATCGTTCTCTCCTTGGGATCTGATGGTCGCGGGCGGGGCGGATCGTGGCCCGCCTCGCGTCGATGAACGACCGTTTAGCGCCGCGCCTGTTTCAACAAGATGTCGCGAAAAAGCCGGCTGTGTTTCCACCGCTTGCCCGGGCGCGACGGCGGACGCGCGAAGGATTTTCTGCTATTGTGACAAGCGTCGGGAGGGGCCGGCGCGACATCATCCGGAAACACAGCCGATGCTAGTGCGCCGACGCCGGGAGCCCCGGTGGCGAAACAATCGCCTGATGATCAACCCATTCCCGCGGGCGGGAAAAGGCAATGAGGGGACGGATATGCAAGGGGTAGCTCGAAATTTCTTCACACTGGCAATCATCTACGCGCTGTGCGGAATGGCGCTCGGCCTTCACATGGCAATCACCGACGACCACGGCCAGATGCCGACCCATGCCCATACGATGGTGGCGGGATGGCTGATGTCGGCGGTGTTCGCGTTTTTCTATCATCTGTTCCCGGCGGTCGCGCAAAAGACGCTCGCCGTCATCCATTTCTGGCTGACCGCGGTCAGCGGCATCGGCCTGATGATCGGCCTGTACTTCCTGCTCGCCGGCAACACTGCCATCGAGCCGTTGGTGGCCGCCTCTTCAATGGGCTTCTATGCGGCCATGCTGCTGTTTGCCGTCATTGCATTGCCGGCGGTGTGGAAAAAGGCATGAAGGTCGCACTGTGCTGTTACGGCACAGAAAGATGACATTTTGCCCAAAATACCGGGGCCGTTAAAGGTTCATTAAGCTTTACAGGCGTTTACTATGTGCATCCAGTGATCTGGATTCTTACCGAGTGGTTGGAGCCACTTTGTTTGACGCCTCCCTGTTAAACTCCTGAGAGCCGCCTTATCCGCGGCTCTTTTTTTGTCCGGGGTTCAGGCATGCCTGCCAGCGGCGGGCCGTTAACCTTCTGTTAAACATGTGCTTGCCTTCACCCACGACGAAGCGCATTTTCAAGCTTCACTCGGGTAGGGTGCTGGGCGTATCGGCAGTAAGCCGAATCGGCCGGCTGTTAGTGCAGGGGCGTATCAATGAACGAGCCTTCGAAGGGCAATGCGAAAACCGTCAAACTGGCGGAGCGACGGGTATTCTCGCAGTCCTTCAAGCCGCTTTATCAGGAAGGCATGGGCCTGGTTGAACAGGCCGCCGAGTATCTGGACGGCAAGGGCCGTGCCGAGGCGAAGAAGCTGTCGCGGTTGGCGGCAACACTCTACGCCGCCGAATCGATGCGGCTGACCACGAGATTGATGCAGGTCGCCTCCTGGTTGCTGCTGCAGCGCGCCGCCAATTCCGGCGAGATGACCCGCGACCAGGTCGCTTCCGAAAAATCCAAGGTCCGCCTCGACACCGCCTCCGCTCATGATGAAGCGGTCGGCTGGGCGGAACTGCCCGAGGATTTTCTCGATCTGGTCACCCGCTCGCTTCGCCTGCAGGCGCTGGTCCGCCGCATGGATGACGAGATCTACGGCGCGGGTTCGATGGTCGACATGCAGATCATGGGTCGCCGGCCCAATCCGGTTTCCGATCAGATCACGCTTCTCAACACCGCCTTCGGCCGCGGCTGAGATCGATCGGCCCTTCGTTTCCGGTTTGTTCACATTTCGCTGACATCGATCTCCGGTGGAGATAAGGTTGGCGCATGGCGGAAACGATTCGCATCATCGGCATAGACCCCGGGCTCAGGCGCACCGGCTGGGGCATCGTCGAGAGCCTCGGCAATTCGTTGCGCTTCGTTGCTTCCGGAACGGTGCGTTCCGAGGACAAGGCGGCACTGGCGACACGGCTCTGCCAGTTGCATGACGGGTTAGCTGAAGTCCTGCACGCTGCCATGCCGCATGAGGCAGCCGTCGAACAGACTTTCGTCAACAAGGATGCGGTGGCGACGCTGAAGCTTGGCCAGGCGCGCGGCATTGCCATGCTGGTACCGGCGCGCGCCGGCCTTGTCGTTGCCGAGTATGCCCCGAACGCCGTCAAGAAAGCGGTGATCGGTGTCGGCCATGGCGACAAGAAGCAGATCCACATGATGGTGAAAGTGCTGTTGCCGAAGGCTGTTTTCGACACCGAACACGCCGCCGACGCACTGGCCATCGCCATCTGCCATGCACATCACCGGCAGAGCGTCGCCTATCGGATGGCGCTCCTGGCATGAAGGGTCATCACGCATGATCGGCAAGCTGAAGGGCACACTGGACGAGATCGACGAGGACCATTGCCTCGTCGATATCCATGGCGTCGGCTATGTCGCCTATTGTTCGGCGCGCACACTTGCCGCGCTTCCGGCGCCAGGCGAAGCGGTGGTGCTGTTCATCGAGACTTATGTGCGTGAGGACATGATCCGGCTCTACGGTTTCCAGTCTCAGCTAGAGCGCGAGTGGTTCCGGCTGTTGATGAGCAACGTGCAGGGCGTCGGCGCCAAGGTGGCGCTGGCCATCCTGTCGACGCTGGCGCCGGCTGATCTGGCCAATGCGATCGCGTTGCGCGACATCGCGATGGTTTCCCGCGCGCCTGGCGTCGGCAAGAAGGTGGCCGAACGCATCGTCACGGAGCTTAAGAACAAGGCGCCGGCCTATGCCGGCTCCGCCTCGGGCACCATCGGGCTGAAGCAGGAACTCGGCGAAGGCGTGGCGCCAGCGCCGATCGCCGACGCCGTCTCGGCGCTGGTCAATCTCGGTTACTCGCGCGACACCGCCGCCAACGCTGTCGCGGCGGCGCTGAAGACGGCGGGCGAGGACGCTGATGCCTCGAAGCTGATCCGCTTCGGGCTGAAGGAACTGGCGCGGTGATTGCCTGAAAAGGCTATTCCGACTATAGTGCCTTTGTAAGGAATTTCTTAGAAAGTAAGAAAATGGGCGCCTATGCAAGCCTGACATCGAAAGGCCAGCTTACCATTCCGAAGGACGTTCGAGATGCTCTGTCGCTCAAGGCGGGTGACATGATCGCCTGGACGGTTGTCGATGGCTATCTGATCGGAACGCCCCGCAATCTCGATTTTGCCGACCTCGCCGGATTCCTGGGAGATCCGCCAGGTGGCCCGGCCTCGCTTGAGGAGATCGATGCCGCGGTGCGCGAGGCCGTCGGGCGGCATGTTGTGGGAGATGAGCCGAAAGGCGGGCACGAGGGCGGCGCGTGACGTCGATAGGCATCGATACGAACGTTTTGCTGCGAATGGTGCTGAATGATGATGCCGAGCAGCGGGCAAAGGCTCTCGCTTTCGGCAAAGGCCTTACGGAAAACACGCCCGGCTTTGTCAGCTTGATCGTTCTGGTCGAGTTCAGCTGGTCGTTGATTTCGCGCTACAAGATGCCCAAAGAGCAAGTTCTGGCGGCGATCCAGAGGCTGCTGAAGATCAGGACGTTGGTTTTCGAGGATTTCGATGCCATCGTGATCGCACTTGAAAGATCCAACATGCCGCAAGTTGATTTTGCTGATGCACTGATCGCCGAGCACCACAGGAATCTGGGCTGCTCGCATACGGTCACGTTCGATCATCGGGCTGCTAAATCCATTGCAGGCATGGAATTGCTGGCATGAGCCTTTCCCCCCGTCTCATTGCGCCGGAAAAGCGTGGCGAGGATGCCGAGCAGACCTTGCGGCCGCAGACGCTTGACGATTTTGTCGGCCAGGCGGCGGTGCGGGCCAATCTCAAGGTCTTCATCGAGGCCGCCAAGGGCCGCAACGAGGCGCTCGACCACGTTCTGTTTGTCGGTCCGCCGGGTCTCGGCAAGACGACACTGGCGCAGATCATGGCGCGCGAGCTTGGCGTCAATTTCCGCTCGACCTCCGGCCCGGTCATCGCCAAGGCCGGCGATCTCGCGGCACTCCTGACCAATCTTGAAGAAGGCGACGTGCTGTTCATCGACGAGATCCACCGGCTCAGCCCGGCGGTCGAGGAAATCCTCTATCCGGCGATGGAGGATTTCCAGCTCGACCTGATCATCGGCGAGGGGCCGGCGGCGCGCTCGGTGAAGATTGATCTGGCACGGTTTACCCTGGTTGCCGCCACCACGCGGCTCGGTCTTCTGACCAACCCGCTGCGCGACCGTTTCGGCATTCCGGTGCGGCTCAATTTCTATTCGGTCGAGGAACTCGAACAGATCGTGCGGCGCGGTGCGCGCATCCTTGCCATGCCGCTGGGCGACGATGGCGCGCTGGAAATCGCGCGCCGGGCGCGCGGCACGCCGCGCATCGCCGGCCGGCTGTTGCGGCGCGTGCGCGATTTTGCCTCCGTCGCCGGCGATGGTCATGTCAATCGCAAGATCGCCGACGAGGCACTGACGCGGCTGGAGGTCGATGCGCTCGGCCTCGACGCGCTTGACCGGCGCTACCTCTCGATGATCGCGCGCAATTTCGGCGGCGGGCCGGTCGGCATCGAGACGATCGCGGCGGGGCTTTCCGAGCCGCGTGACGCCATCGAGGACATTATCGAGCCCTATCTGATCCAGCAGGGGTTCATCCAGCGCACGCCGCGCGGCCGTGTGCTGACGGCCAATGCCTGGCGCCATCTCGGCCTCGATGCGCCGAAGGACCTGGCGCAGCAGCAGATCAACCTGTTCCAGGAGGAGTAGCGTCCCGGCATTGGGCGCGGCTTCTCGAGGCGGCGATCAAGGAACAGTGAACGCTCCTGCGCAAAATCTCCTAATCCCCGCCGGCTTGCTGGCATATTCGGAGGTCTAAAAGGTCGCTGCCTTGGAGCCTGTCGCTCCTGCTGCATGCCGGAGCTGCGCAATGATTACCAGACGCGGGTTCTTGAAATTCGTTGGGGGTTCGTTTCTGACCGCGGCCTCTTTCGGCGCCTACGCGGTCGGCATCGAGCCGATGCTTCTGACACATGTGAAGCGCTATACGCTGACGCCGCCGCATTGGCCGTCGGGACTGAAATTGCGCATTGTCGCGCTTGCCGACATTCACGCCTGCAGGCCGTGGATGACGCCTGAGCGGATCGCCTCGCTTGCCGAAGACGCGAATGCGCTGCAGCCGGATCTGATTGTGCTGCTGGGTGACTATACCGCTGGCACCCGCCTGGTAGCGGACTGGGTGAATGCGTCCGAATGGGCGTCGGCTTTATCCGGTCTCAAGGCGCCGCTTGGCGTGATGTCGATCCTTGGCAATCATGACTGGTGGGAGGACCGTGCCGCGCAGAAGGCAGGCGGCGGACCGACCATAGCGCGCAAGGCACTGGAGGCGGTCGGCATTCCGGTGCTGGAGAACGATATCGTGCGCCTGGAGAAGGACGGGCATGGCTTCTGGGTCGCCGGGCTTGCCGACCAGCTCGCCCTGCTGCCGAACAAGGAGCACCGAGGGTTCAAGGGCCTGGACGACCTCGACGGCACGCTGGCCAGGGTCAGCGATACTTCGCCCGTCATCCTGCTGGCGCATGAGCCGGATATCTTTCCGAAGGTGCCGGGACGGGTCGCGCTGACCCTTTCGGGCCATACCCATGGCGGGCAGGTGCGGCTGTTCGGCTACTCGCCGGTGGTGCCGTCGCGTTTCGGCAACCGCTACGCCTATGGCCATGTCGTGGAAACCGATCGCAATCTGATCGTCTCGGGCGGGCTTGGCTTCAGCATCCTGCCGGTGCGTTTTGGCGTTCGCCCGGAAATCCTGTCGATCGATCTCGGATAGGCGGATTTCGCCCGCTCAGCGAAGTGCCTTGATCGCCTGCATCACGCCGGGCTCGGCCTTGTCGCCGTTGAAAGCATCGACGATACCGAAGGCCCCGCCGTAGCTCCACACCGACCATGAAAAGCCGTGCCCTTCGGCGCGGCCGATCATGTCGCTGACATAGGCGGCGCGATACTCAGCGGGCATCACATAGCTGTTGCCGTATTCCTGCCGGATCATGCCAAACTCACCCAGTGTGACGTTTTCCGGTTTGATGCCGTTGGCCCTCGCCCATGCCTCGACCTTCCTGAACGGCGCATCCATCAGGCCAAGCAGCTTGTCGGTGCTGTCCATGCTGGCCACCTGTTCATCGAGATAGGCGAGCAGGCCGCTCCGCCGCGCCCACGGCGCCTCGGCCTTGATCCTGGCGCGGATGGTGTCGAGTGTTGCATCGAGCTGTGCCCTGGGAATCGCGGTCAGCGGATAGGGCAGGCCAGTGACATAGGGGATGAAGTCACCGGCCCAGGTCGCGCCCTGATGGGTAAGCAGGAATGGGTCGTAGGAATGAAAGGTCCAGATGACATTGTCGTCCGGGATCGCCTTCGGATCGATCTTTTCGAGCGAACTCGCGGCGGAATAGCAGGCGCCGGTCAGGATCAGGGTCAGTCTTGTGGCCGAGGCGCGCGCGGCCGCGAACAGCTTGTGCTGACGTTCGGGCCAGAGGCTGGTGCCTTCGGCGTCGCAGTCGACGATCGGCTCGTTCATCAGTTCGAAGGCGACTTTCGCCGGATCTTCGCCGGCCAGCGTCCGGCCCATCTTGCGAACCATGTCGACGTAGCGGTCGAAGGTCTCCGGGTCGTCCATCACTTCGCCCATGCCGATCTTGCGGCTGGCGCCTGAAGGAATGAGGTGCATGTCGACAATCACCTTCAGTCCGGCGCGGTTGATCATGCGCACGGAATCCAGCACGCTGGCATAGAGGTCGCCGCGCAGCGCCGTCGTCTTTTCGGACAGGAAGGGCGATGGATCGACCGGCATGCGCAGGAAGTCGAAGCCGGCGTCCTTCAGGGCCTTGAGGTCACCCTCGCCCAGAAACCTGCGCCATTCCGGATAGGGCAGGATGGCCTTGGGGTCGCCCCACTGGTCTTCGCCTGGCCACGTCGTCCATTGGTCGAGGTTGAGGCCGCGCTTCATGGTGAAGCTCGCCGCGTGCGCCGGCAGCGCAACGGACATCAGCACAAGCACCGCCGCCATCAAGGTCTTGATCATCGCCGTCAACAGTGCCATCGGGTTCATGCGCGGAAAATACCTGCCTTGCCGGCATCAAAAAGGGAAGCGCTATGGGCGATCATGGTGAATCGGCGGCGCTGTCCGCAGGGCTTTCCGGGGCGTTGACCGACTTTGGCCATCGGCTGATGGCGCGTGTTTATTATGCCGACACCGACTTCTCAGGCGTCGTCTATCACGCTCGATACCTCGAGTTTTTCGAGCGGGGCCGCTCCGACTATCTCCGGCTGACCGGCGTGCATCACACCGAGCTTGCCGACGGCAAGCATGGTGAGAAGATCGTCTGGATCGTGCGGCGCATGGAGATCGATTTCCGCGGTTCGGCCAGGATCGATGACATCCTGACTGTCGACACCCGCACCGATGACATCTCCGGCGCGCGCATCTTCATGGCGCAGCAGCTGAAACGGGCCGAGGAGGTTCTGGTCGAAGCGCGGGTCGAAGCCGCGATCATCGGTGAGAACGGCCGGCCGAGGCGCTTTCCCAGGGAATGGCTTGCTGCCTTCCTGCCCAAGGTGCGTTGATATTCAGGTGATGCCGGCCTGCAAACGGCGGATACCCGCGCTTCCAGTGCTCACGTACTTCAAGGGGGTGGCTGCTTTCACGCCCAAGGGGTCTCAGAGGTCGCGATAGCCAGGTTCAACGGAAGCTGACGGCCAAAGCCTGACGGCCCAAGGCGCGGCAATGCGCCGCGCCATATTTACTAACCCATCCTTAACCATAACGGTTCATGAAGAGAGTGGTGAAGATTGGAGGCATCCAGCGCCTTCGTTTCACCAATATTTGCCCCGAAAAGGCCGCGAACGGCATAGTTTGGGGTTGTTCCGGTAGCTTCGCGCGAACCGACCACAAGGGATGCCCATGGGCCAGCCGCCAGCTTCGCCCGGAAAATCTTAAGGACGTTACCATGGAAAATATCGCACTCGCCGATCCGGGCGCGCAATTGTCGATTTGGGCGCTGTTCGCGCAGGCCAGCTGGGTGGTCAAGCTGGTCATGATCGGCTTGCTTTGCGCCTCAGTGTGGACCTGGGCGATTATCGTCGACAAGCTGGTTTCCTATACCCGCATGCGGGCGGCCCTCAATCGCTTCGAGCAGGTTTTCTGGTCTGGGCAGTCACTGGAGGAGCTTTACCGCACGCTGGCTGACCGCAAGACATCAGGCATGGGCGCCATTTTCGTCGCCGCGATGCGCGAATGGAAGAAGAGTTTCGAGAAGGGCGCGAAAACGCCGCTTGGCCTGCAGACCCGCATCGACAAGGCCATGGACCTGGCGCTGACCCGCGAAATGGAAAAGCTTGAAGGCCGGCTCGGCTTCCTCGCCACCACCGGTTCAGCGGCACCCTTCATCGGCCTGTTTGGCACCGTCATCGGCATCATGACCTCGTTCCAGGCCATCGCCGGCTCCAAGAACACCAGTCTCGCGGTGGTCGCGCCCGGCATCGCCGAGGCGCTGCTGGCGACGGCCATAGGCCTGCTCGCCGCCATTCCCGCCGTCATCGCCTACAACAAGCTGTCGTCGGACGCGAGCAAGATCGCGGTGCGCATGGAAGGGTTCTCCGACGAGTTCTCCGCCATACTCTCGCGCCAAATCGATGAAAAAGTCGCGCCGAAGGCCTGAGGAGTAACGAGATGGGTATGTCCGTAGGCATGGGAGGACGCGGCGGGCGCGGCCACAGGCGGCGTGGCCGCCACCATGCGTTGATGTCGGAGATCAACGTCACGCCGATGGTCGACGTGATGCTGGTGCTGCTGATCATCTTCATGGTCGCCGCGCCGATGCTGACGGTCGGCGTGCCGATCGACCTGCCGGATACGCAGGCCAAGGCGATGAATGCCGACACCCAGCCGATCACCGTGTCGATCAATGCCGCCGGCCAGATCTTCCTCCAGGAAACCGAGATTCCGATCGAGGATCTGGTGGCCAAGCTCCAGGCCATTTCGAAGACCGGCTATGACGAGCGTATTTTCATCCGTGGCGACAAGGCCACCGACTATGGCACGGCAATGAAGGTGATGGCCCGCGTTTCGGCCGCTGGCTACAAGAATATCGGCCTGGTTTCACTGCAGGAACAGGATCAATAGCGAGAAGATGAGGACCGGCCTCACCACATCGGTGATCTTGCATACGGCTGCGCTGGCCTTTGGCCTGTTCACGCTGTCGGCGCCGCCTCCGCTTGCGCCGTCCGATGTCGAGTCGGTCGCGGTCGACATTGTTCCCGTGGAAGCGGTGGCGCAAACGCTGCAAGGCGACAAGAAGGCCGTGGTGCATGAAAAGCCGGCGCCGGTACCGACCCAGCGTCCTGACGTTGTTCCGGACGCCCAGAAGGTTGGCGAGAACACTGTCGATACCGAAAAGCCGATAACGCCGGAAGCCAAGCCGAAGCCCGTCGACACCACATCGGCGCCCGCGCCGGCACCGACGCCGATCGAAAAGCCGAAGCCCGAGGATGTGCCGAAGCCGCAGGAAAAACCCAAGCCCATTCCGGCGACGGAAGTGGCGCCGGCACCGCAGCCCAAGCAAGAGGTCAAGCCCGAGCCGGTCAAGCAGGCTGATCCCAAGCCGACGCCGGTCAAGGAACAGAAGCCGGCACCGCAGCAGGACAAGACCGCCGCGATCGATCCGACGCCGGAGGTCAAGCCCGATGCCGTCGCCGAAGCCATAGCGAAAGATCCGCCGCCGACCGAGGAGGCGCAACTTCCGGATTCTGCACCGGCTCCGGAAGCCCGCCCGAAGCCGCAGCCGGCACCGGCCGAAAGCGCCAAGGCACCGGAACGCAAGGATGCCGACAAGCCGGTCAAGGAAGCATCCTCCAAGCCGAAGTCGGACGACAAGCAGTTCAATGCCGACGAGATTTCCGCTATGCTCGACAAGCAGAAGCCGTCGGGCGGCGGCGCCAAGCGCTCGACCCAGCAGGCCTCGCTCGGGGCCGACAAGACCCACGGACAGAAGCTTTCGCAAAGCGAGATGGGCGCCCTGTCGGATCAGCTTGGCGGTTGCTGGACCTTGCCGGTCGGGCTCGAGGGCTCGGAGAACTTCGTCGCCGTCGTGCTGTTCAACCTGGACTCCTCGGGCAAGCTCGATGGCCGCCCGAGCGTGGAAAAATCGAGTGGAAACCGCCAGTTCGACGAAAGCGCCGTGCGGGCGGTCCAGAAATGCAACATGGCCGGCCTGCAAGTTCCTCCCGGCAAACAGGATATCTGGGCCCAGGTCCGGGTGACCTTCGATCCGAGGGAGATGCTGGGCCTCTAGGCCGGGCGTCCCCAGAACCAGTCTAAGAGAAGCGAGAAGACATGAAATCCATCCTCAAGCCGCTCCTGACGATCGCAGCCATGGCGCTGGGCATGACCGCCATGGCCACCTTGCCGGCGCGGGCACTCGTTGAGATCAACGTCAACAAGGGCAATGTCGAGCCGCTGCCGATCGCCATCACGGATTTCCAGGGTGGTGACGCGCTTGGGGCCCAGATTTCCCAGATCGTCACCGCCGACCTGAAGCGGTCCGGCCTGTTCGCGCCGATCGACAAGAGTGCCTTCATCGAGAAGATCACCAATCCGGATGCGGCACCGCGCTTCGACGACTGGAAGGTGATCAACGCGCAGGCAGTGGTTACCGGCAGCGTCAGCAAGGAAGCCGACGGCCGCATCCGCGCCCAGTACCGGCTGTGGGATACCTTTGCCGGCCAGCAGATGGCCGGCGAGCAGTTCTTCGCCAACGATGCCAATCAGCGGCGTGTCGCGCATATCATCGCCGATGCGATCTATGAGCGGTTGACCGGCGAGAAGGGCTATTTCGACACCCGCGTCGTGTTCATCGACGAATCCGGCGCCAAGAATGCCCGCAAGAAGCGCCTCGCCATCATGGACCAGGATGGCGCCAATATCCGCTATCTCTCGGACGGCAAGGCGATCGTGCTCACTCCGCGGTTCTCGCCGAACCGTCAGGAAATCACCTACATGTCCTATGAAAGCGGTCAGCCGCGGGTTTACCTGCTGCAGATCGAGACCGGGCAGCGCGAACTGGTCGGCAATTTCCCCGGCATGACGTTCGCGCCGCGCTTTTCGCCCGATGGCCAGAAGGTGATCATGAGCCTGCTGCGCGACGACGGCAATTCCAACATTTTCGCCATGGACCTGCGCAGCCGCTCGACGACGCGGCTGACGAACTCGACCGCCATCGACACGTCGCCGTCCTATTCGCCGGATGGCAGCAAGGTGGTGTTCACGTCCGATCGTGGCGGCCGTGCGCAGATCTATGTGATGGGCGCGGATGGCTCTGGCCAGACCCGCATCTCGTTTGGCGACGGCGTCTATTCGACGCCGGTCTGGTCGCCGCGCGGCGACCTTATCGCCTTCACCAAGCAATCGGGTGGCGAGTTCCAGATCGGCGTCATGAAGACCGACGGTTCTGGTGAGCGCATCCTCTCGTCGGGCTTCCAGCAGGAGGGGCCGACCTGGGCGCCCAACGGCCGCGTGCTGATGTTCTTCCGCGATTCCGCCGGGGGGCCGAAACTGGTGTCGGTCGATTTGACCGGCCGCAACGAGCAGTCGATCCCGACCGCGAACTTCGCTTCCGATCCGGCCTGGTCGCCGCTGCTTGAGTAGGCTTGAATTGAAGAGCTGAAGAATTGAAGAGATGGAGAAGGCAGGGAACTATGTAAGGCGCGCGAGGGACCTGGAGGTCTACAAGCGTGCCTATACAGTTTCTCTGGAGGTGCACAAAGCCACTCTCACTTTCCCGAAAATGGAGCAATACGCGCTAGCCGACCAACTGCGCCGCTCCACAAAAGGGATTTGCGCCAATCTGGCGGAGGGATTTGCAAAGCAAACCCACTCCAAGGCGGAGTTCGCGCGGTTCATCTCGATGGCCATGGGCTCATGCAGTGAAGCGGAGACCTGGATTTCGTATGCTTTCGACCTTGGGTATATTGCGCAGGCGCAACTCGATGATTGGTTGCAATCCTACGCACATGTCTACGGCATGCTGGTGAATTTGAGAGAGAAGCTCGCATGAGCCACCTCCCCGGTTTCTTGATTCTGCAACTCTTCAATTCCCCCTTTTCCACGTCTTGGTCGCGTTTTGGCCGCATTTACGCCTAGGGTCCGCGCGAAATGTGGCTCTTGGTTAATCCTTGGGCCAAACGGCTGCGGACGGGCAGCTAAACCAAATTTTAACCGTGTTTCTTGAGTGCCGGTTAACCCAAACGTGGTTACTGGGTGATCAACGAAATCACTCGAATACGAAGGAGAGGCGGCATGGGCCGTATCGCAGCACTTACCAGAAACCCGGTCATGATCGCGCTGGTGGCGATGCTCGCCATTGCCGGTTGCGCTTCGAAGAAGACACCGAACAATGCCGCTGACCTTGGCCTCAATGGCGCCGGCGCGGCGACGCCCGGATCGGCGCAGGATTTCACCGTCAACATCGGCGACCGCATCTTCTTCGATACGGACTCGACCTCGATCCGTGCCGATGCACAGACCACGCTGGCACGCCAGGCGCAGTGGCTGAACCAGTACAAGCAGTATGCCATCGTTGTCGAAGGCCATGCCGACGAACGCGGCACGCGTGAATACAACCTGGCACTCGGCGCCCGCCGCGCCGCCGCCACCCGCGACTTCCTGGTTACCAAGGGCGTTTCGGCCAGCCGGCTGAAGACGATTTCCTACGGCAAGGAACGTCCGGTCGCGGTGTGCGACGACATCTCCTGCTGGTCGCAGAACCGCCGTGCCGTCACCACGCTCAACGGCGCCGGTTCCTGATCGGCAGAATTGCAACACTCGTATCTGAAAGGCGGCCGTGAGGCCGCCTTTTTCATATCCGATCGCTCGAAACAAAATTTGGCCGAAGTCTCGGGTCCTGCTATGAGCCGAGGGCGTCTGGCTGGTCCCACTTTGATTGGAAGGCGCGAACAGGCTAACGATTTACGGCGAGAGGCACATGCATTTCAGATCGGTCTTGAGCGGCACACTTGCGCTGCTGCTCCTATCAGGCGTCACCGCCTCTGCTGGCGGCCTAGGGGCAACCAGCACGGGGCAACCAGCCGACAGCGGCTTTTCCTTCCATCTGCCTACAATCGAGCTGCCCAAGCTTTTCGGTGAAAAGAAAAAACCGGAGCAGGTTCAGATGGCGCAGTCCGACCCGAACGCGGTCACCGGGCTGGAGGACCAGCTGCGGCAGATGAACGGCAAGATCGAGGAGCTGAATTTCCAGGTCCTGCAGATGCAGGAACAGATCCGCAAGCAGCAGGAAGACAACGAGTTCCGCTTCCAGCAGCTGGAGGGCGGTACGCAAGGCGGACAGGCGCCCGCGGCCCCCAAGAAGGATCCGCAAAAGAAGTCGGATGCCACCACCGACACCAACACCAATGTGGCGACGGCGCCAGCAACGCAGGCGCCGGCCGATGCGGGTACCGCGCCGGCGGGCGGCCAGAGCGTCGAGGACGTCATCGTCGAATCGCCGAATGGCGACCCCGGCGCGGTGATCCCCGGTGCGCCGGCCAAGACCTTCGGCAGCATCACCGTCGACAAGAACGGCAATGTGATCGACGCCGACGGCAATACCCAGGCGACCGCGCCGGTGCAGGACACCGCCCCGGCGACGGCGGCACCCGCGAAGCCGACCAAGGCCGGCAAGTCCGATGGCACGGTGGTCGCGGCTTTGCCAGACACCAAAAACCCCGAAGAACTCTACCGCAACTCCTACCAGTTCATCCTGTCGGGCGACTACAGCACGGCCGAACAGGGTTTCCGGGATCACATTTCCCGCTTCCCCAAGGATGCAAAAGCAGCGGACGCGCATTACTGGCTGGGTGAGTCGCTGCTCGGCCAGCAGAAATACCGCGACGCGGCCGAGACTTTCCTCGCGGCCAGCAAGGACTATCCCAAGGCCAAGAAGGCTCCCGACATGTTGTTGAAACTCGGCGTTTCGCTGGTCGGCCTCAAGCAGCATGATGTCGCTTGCGCGACCTTCAGCGAGATCGGCAAGCGCTATCCCGATATTTCCGGGGCGCTCAAGGAACGGGTCAAGCAGGAAAGGGCGCTCGCGGCGTGCTAGTTTGTTCCTGCTTGTCGTTACCCTGAAACCGGGACCGCTTTTGAGCGACATGCATTGATGCTCGACACAGAGCCCTCTTTATCGAAAAGCCTTTTTTCGCACATCGATTTTACCAACGGCGCTGTGGCTGCCGTGTCCGGCGGCAGCGATTCGACCGCCCTTCTCCTTCTTCTCAAAACCCATCTCGACCTGACCGCACCGGCAACGAGATTGCTGGCGGTGACGATCGACCACGGGCTGCGCCCTGACGCGGCCGCCGAAGCACAAGCGGTGGCATCGCTTTGCGCGGAACGAGGCATTCCCCATCGCATCTTGGCCTGGTCCGGGTCCAAACCGTCCACCGGCCTGCCCGCCGCCGCGCGGGAGGCTCGTTACCGCCTGCTGGCCGAGGCTGCGCGCGCGGAAGGCATCGGCCTGATCCTGACGGGGCACACCGCTGACGACCAGGCCGAAACCGTGCTGATGCGCCAGACCCGCGATGGGGTTGGCGGCGATGAGGCGCGCGGCCTTGCCGGCATGGCGCCGGCCACCCTTTACGATTGGCGTTGCTGGATCGCACGGCCCTTGCTGGCAACACGGCGCGAGATGTTGCGAGACTATCTGCGGCGCCGGCATGTCGGCTGGGCCGAAGACCCGACCAATGAGGATGCAACCTTCGAGCGTCCGCGCATCCGCGCCGCGCTTGCCGGCGGCGGCGATACAGCGCGTGCGGATGATGCGATGGCGCTGTCGGCCCGTGCCGCCGCCGAACGCGTCGAACTTGGCCATATCGCCGCCGGGCTTATCCGCGACTTTGCCAGCCAGCCGGTCACCGGCCTTGTCTGCCTCGCTCCGGGTTTCCTGGCCTCTGGCGAAGACCGGGCGGCGATCTATGCGTTGCGCATTCTGCTGGCGACGATCGGCGGGCTTGCCTTCCTGCCGGAACAGGCGCGCGGCGAGGCACTGTTTTGCCGGCTGAGGGGCGGGTTTCTTTGCGCCACATTGTCGCGGACGGTGGTCGATTTCCGGCGCGCCGGGATTTTCCTGCACCGGGAAGCGCGTGGTCTGCCATCGCCCGCGGCGTTGGTCGATGGCGCGCTGTGGGACGGCCGGCGGAAAATCACGATGAGCGACAGCCACGGCGCATTGTTGATCGCGCCGCTTGGCGCCGTGGCGGCCGCGAAGCGGGCAACCCAGGAGGGCGACACGCCGGCAAGCCTTGTCCGGGCCGCGCTGGCCATGGAGCCCGCACTCTGGGTGGATGGCGAAAACCAAGGTTTGGCGGCGGATAGCCCGACCTCGCGGATCATGGAAGTGCTGCCGGTCGTGGGGCCATTTGCCCGTTTCCTGCCGTCCTTTGATCTGGCGCCGGCGCACGCCGTCGCCGAGCTGATTGGCGCGGCGGCGGTTCCGCCCCTGCCTTTCAGTGGCCACACTGCCGGTTGATCTTGGGCGAAAGCTTAACCGAGACATGCTGTTATGCTTGGCAAGGGGAGGCGCTCTCCCTATGTTAGGCTCAAGTTTCCTCTTATGACGCGTGTCCGCTCGCGGACGCCCAACGGGACAATTGATGAATCCGAATTATCGCAATCTCGCGCTCTGGGCGATCATAGCGGTCCTGCTCATTGCCCTGTTCAATCTCTTCCAGACGCCGCAGACGCGTGGAGCCTCGAGCGATGTGCCTTATTCGCAGTTCCTGCAGGATGTCGCGGCGGGCCGTGTGAAGACGGTGACCATCGCGGGCGCCCGCATCACCGGCACCTACACGGACAATGCCAGCGGCTTCCAGACCTATTCGCCGGGGGATCCGTCGCTGGTCTCGAGGCTGCAGGACAAGAATGTCACCATCAATGCGCGTCCGGAGAATGATGGTTCCGGCTCGCTGTTCTCGATGCTCATTTCCTGGTTGCCGATGATCCTGATCCTCGGCGTATGGATCTTTTTCATGCGGCAGATGCAGTCCGGTTCCGGCCGCGCCATGGGTTTTGGCAAGTCGAAGGCCAAGCTTTTGACCGAAGCGCATGGCCGCGTCACATTCCAGGATGTTGCCGGCGTCGATGAGGCCAAGGAAGATCTGGAAGAGATCGTCGAATTCCTGCGCGACCCGCAGAAGTTCCAGCGGCTCGGCGGCAAGATTCCGCGCGGCGTGCTGCTCGTCGGCCCTCCGGGAACCGGCAAGACGCTGCTCGCCCGCTCGGTTGCCGGCGAAGCCAATGTGCCATTCTTCACCATTTCGGGCTCCGACTTCGTCGAGATGTTTGTCGGCGTCGGCGCGAGCCGTGTCCGCGACATGTTCGACCAGGCCAAGAAGAACGCGCCTTGCATCATCTTCATCGACGAAATCGATGCCGTCGGCCGTCATCGCGGCGCCGGTCTCGGTGGCGGCAATGATGAGCGCGAGCAGACGCTGAACCAGCTGCTGGTCGAGATGGATGGTTTCGAGTCCAACGAGAGCATCATCCTGATCGCCGCCACCAACAGGCCCGACGTGCTCGACCCGGCGCTGCTGCGTCCAGGCCGCTTCGACCGCCAGGTCGTGGTGCCGAACCCCGACATCGTTGGCCGCGAGAAGATCCTCAAGGTGCATGTGCGCAACGTGCCGCTGGCGCCGAATGTCGACCTCAAGGTCATCGCGCGCGGCACGCCGGGCTTCTCTGGTGCCGACCTGATGAACCTCGTCAACGAATCCGCCCTGATGGCGGCGCGGCGCAACAAGCGCCTCGTCACCATGGCCGAATTCGAGGACGCCAAGGACAAGATCATGATGGGCGCGGAGCGCCGCTCGTCGGCGATGACGATGGCCGAGAAGGAGCTTACCGCCTATCACGAAGCTGGCCATGCCATCCTGGCGCTCAACGTGCCGTCGGCCGATCCGCTGCACAAGGCGACGATCATTCCGCGCGGCCGGGCGCTCGGTATGGTCATGCAGTTGCCGGAAGGCGACCGTTATTCGATGAGCTACAAATACATGATCTCGCGTCTGGCGATCATGATGGGTGGCCGCGTTGCCGAGGAGTTCAAGTTCGGCAAGGAGAACATCACCTCCGGCGCTTCCTCGGATATCGAGCAGGCAACTAAGCTGGCGCGCGCCATGGTGACGCGCTGGGGCTTCTCCGACAAGCTCGGCCATGTTGCCTATGGCGATAACCAGGAAGAAGTGTTCCTGGGCCACTCGGTGGCGCGCACGCAGAATGTCTCGGAAGAGACGGCGCAGATCATCGATGCCGAAGTGCGCCGCCTGATCGATGAAGCCTATTCGTCGGCGAAGTCCATCCTGACCAAGAAGAAGAAGGAATGGATCACGTTGGCGCAGGGATTGCTGGAATACGAGACGCTGTCAGGCGAAGAGATCAAGCAGCTGATTGCGGGCAACAAGCCGGCGCGCGACCTTGGCGACGACACGCCGACAAGCCGTGGCTCGGCGGTGCCGAAATCCGGTCGCCGCAAAAAGGGTACCGAGCCCGAAGGCGGGATGGAGCCGCAGCCGCAAGGCTGACCAGGACCATCGAATTCAAAGAAACGCCGCGGCTTCAAACCCGCGGCGTTTTGCTATCCGCCACGGACCTTGTCACAGACTGTGCCGCGCGGGAGCGCTTGCCTCGCCGGCGCGTTGACCGCCCGTCCTGCCGGCATGTTGCTTGCCCCATCTGGCGAGCGGGATCAGGGCATTGTCCAGCTCCACACCGAATTCGGTGATTGATCGAGGACGCCGTGAGATCGAGCCGGCTCATCGTGGTCTGCCTCCTCGTCTACGACACGGTCCATGAGGTATTTGGGCCCGCGCAAGAAGGACTGGCGGGGCGAACGCTGGTCAATCTCAATGGCACGCAGGGCAGGCGCGGGCCATGGCGTCATGGGCCGACAGGCTTGGTGCCGATTATGTCGACGGCGGCATCATCGCCGTGCCGCCGATGATCGGCCGGCCGGAGGCGTTGATCCTTTACAGTGGCTCCAAGCAAGGCTTTGACCGCCATGCCGAACAACTCGGCGCGATTGGCACAGCCAGATATCTCGGTGAGGACGCCGGGTTGGCGCCGCTTTATGACATTTCGCTGCTGGGGGGATGTATGGCTTGTTCGCAGGCGTGATGCACGCGTTGGCGTTGGTCGGGACCTCGAAAGTTCCAGCAAGCGAATTCATGCCGCTGCTGATGTCCTGGCTTGCGGCCATGCAGGGCGGATTGCCGAAATGGGCTGAGCAGATCGACGCGGGCGATCACGCCAGCGATGTGGCGTCCAACCTCGGCATGCAGGCCGAAGCTTATATCAACCTGATTGATGCAAGCAGCGAGGCAGGCATCAGCACCGAACTCGTGCTGCCGATGCAGGGCCTGATGAAGCGCGGTGTGGCCGCTGGCAAGGCCAATGCCGATCTTACAAGCCTTGTCGGCCTTTTGCGGTCGCCACGGCCCGCGGCCTGAGATGTAGAGAGCGCAAACAAAAGCCCACGAGGCGGATGCCTCGCGGGCTTTTGTTCTTCTGTTCTGCTTGCGGCGATCAGCCTTTCAGCTTGGCGTTGCAGAGGCTGTAGAAGCCGCCGCCCTTCTGGATCCACTTCAGGCCGCCGAGCGCATTGGCGTCCTTGAGGACATAATACTGGTCAAGGCAGGTGTGCATGCGGCCCTTGCCGGGGGTCTCGGTGGCGTATTTCGCCGCGATAGCAGCCGGGAAGGTGACGCCCTTCGGCGCGGCTGTCGTCGGCTTCGCAGGCTCGTTTGTGTAGCTGGCTTCGCTCGGAGCCGGGACGCTGTCGTCGTCCGATGCGCCGGCGCCGCATTCAGTCTTGCGGAAGTCGTTCCACTTCATGCCTTTCAGCGTGTTGCCCGTCTTCGCCGCCTGATACTTGGTGCTGCATTCCGCCATGGTCAGGCTCTTGCCACCCGCGGCAGGAGCGGTCGTGGTCGCGGCCGCCTTTGTGGTCGCGGGCTTCGTATCAGCCGCTGCCGTCGCTCCGGCAGCGCACTCGGCCTTGCGGAAATCATTCCATTTCATGCCGTTCAACGTGCCGGCAGCCTTCGCGGCCTGGTACTTGGTGCTGCACTCTTTCGCGGTCAGGCCCTTGGCGGCGCTGTCAGCAGGCGCGGCGGCAACTGCCTTGGCTGCCTTGGCGGGTTTTGTTTCGGCCGCCTTGGTGGCAGCCGGCTTGGTGGCGTCCGTCGCGGCGGCGGCGGCGTCGGTGCCGCACTGCGCCTTGCGGAACTGGTTCCAGTTCTGGCCGGCGAGTGTCCCCGCGTCCTTGGCGGCGTTGTACTTGGTGCTGCACTCGGCCATGGTCAGCGCGTTGGCTGGCGCGGCGAGGAACAGGGTAACGACGGCGAGGCCCGTCAAAGTGGCAAGTCGGTGGATGAGCATAGCGTTTCTCCGTTGCAGCAGCCCATGGTACGTCCCTGCAAATCAATAGCGTTCAACGATCGGTTGCGCCAGATGCCAAGTGAGGCATAAACCCGGGAAAAGCGGTCTGCTCCCGATAAGGTGATGAAATTGTTGCCCGTTGAGCGCCTCTGGCCAAGATTTTCCAGGTGCATCCACGCTGAGCGACTCGCATAGCTGGTATATTGCCGAGAGACACTCACGCTGTGATAGACTGCGACAGTGCAATGTGCGGTGCGAAACAATGATTTTCTAAGGATTGGTAACATACAATCACACATTGTGATCGGAAGGCGCCGGCTAATTGTGGCAAGACGCGCCGGGTAAAATTATCGGGAACTGACTGGCATGGCAGGGAATTATTTCGGCACCGACGGCATTCGCGGGCGCGCCAACAAGTTTCCGATGACGGCGGAGATCGCCATGCGAGTGGGCATGGCCGCGGGCCTGTCTTTCCAGCGCGGCAGCCATCGCCATCGTGTCGTGCTTGGCAAGGACACCAGGCTTTCCGGCTACATGATCGAGAACGCCATGGTGGCCGGCCTTTGCGCCGCCGGCATGGACGTGTTCCTGCTTGGCCCGATCCCGACCCCCGCGGTCGCGATGCTGGTGCGTTCGCTGCGGGCCGACATCGGCGTCATGATCTCGGCTTCGCACAATCCTTATTACGACAATGGCATCAAGCTGTTCGGCCCGGACGGCTACAAGCTCTCCGATGAGATCGAAGAGCGCATCGAGGCCATGCTCGACAAGGATATCGAATTGGGGCTGGCCGACTCGGATGGACTTGGACGGGCCAAGCGCGTTGATGGCGTGCACGACCGCTATATCGAATTCGCCAAACGCACCCTGCCGCGCTCGATGTCGCTTTCGGGCTTGAGAATTGTGGTCGATTGCGCCAATGGCGCCGCCTACAAGGTTGCGCCAGCGGCGCTCTGGGAACTCGGCGCCGAGGTCATTGCGCTCAACGTCGAACCCAACGGCTTCAACATCAACAAGGAATGCGGTTCGACCCATCCGGCCGGCTTGCAGAAGAAGGTGCACGAAGTGCGCGCCGACATCGGCATTGCGCTGGATGGCGATGCCGATCGCGTTGTCATCGTCGACGAGAATGGTGCCATCGTCGACGGCGACCAGATCATGGCGCTGATCGCCGAGTCCTGGCACCAGAGCGGGCGGCTTGCCGGCGGTGGCGTGGTTTCGACGGTGATGTCCAATCTCGGCCTTGAGCGTTTCCTTGGCGACATGAACCTGCAATTGCACCGCACCAAGGTCGGCGACCGCTATGTCGTCGAGCATATGCGCGCGCATGGCTTGAATGTCGGTGGCGAGCAGTCGGGGCATATCGTGCTGTCTGATTTCTCGACCACCGGCGATGGTCTTGTCTCGGCGCTGCAGGTGCTTGCCTGCATCAAGCGGCAGAACCGGCCGGTCAGCGAATTGTCCAGGAAATTCGAACCGGTGCCGCAGCTTTTGAAGAACGTCCAGATTTCCGGCGGCAAGCCGCTGGAGGAAACCCTCGTGAAGGCCGCGATTGAGGAAGGCCGCAATCGCCTCGGCAAGTCCGGGCGTCTGGTCATCCGGCCTTCCGGCACCGAGCCGCTGATCCGCGTCATGGCCGAAGGCGACGATCCGCAGCTGGTCGAGGCGGTTGTCAACGACATCGTAGGGGTCATTTCCGAAACACGCAGCGCCGCCTGATCCGGTGCGCCTGCAAGGGCGCCGCGCCGCAAACGCCTCGCCTGCTCAAAGCCCGCTTTCTTGGCGGGCTTTTTTGTTGGCTCACGGCAAGTCTCGCGAGTCGAAAAGGCAGATTTGAATCCTTCGAATTTTAGGGATTCGTGGTTAAGCAACAGGGTTAAATGCCTTTTAACCTTTGCAATTCATTATCCACGACTGAAAGCCAATCTCATTCGGACGGGATCGCCGATCCGAGGGTTCTTAGGGGTGACAAGCATGTTCAATACAGTAAGAAAGGCTCTGTTCGCCGCACTGTTCGTGGGCGTCGCAGGGCCGGTGTTCGCAGCCGACCTCGCTGAGCCACCGGTGGTCGAAGAGGCACCGCCACAGGCCGTCTACCAGGAGCCCGTCGCCGAGTATGGCGGCTGGTATATTCGTGGCGACGTCGGCTATCACTGGTCGAAATTCGGCGGTTCGGATTACACGACCTACGGCCCGACACCGCCGCAGCTTACCGGATCGTTTGATACCGCCAACCTGAAGGGCGCTTTCTCCGTCGGTGGCGGCGTCGGCTACCAGATCAACCAGCACTTCCGCACCGATCTGACGGCGGACTGGATGTTCAGCTCGAAATTCAGCGGCTCGACCAATGGCTTCTGCGGAGTGGCGCAAGATCCCTGCACCTCGAGTGACAGCACCTCGTATTCGGCGCTGCTGCTTCTGGCCAACGCCTATGTCGACATAGGCACCTGGCATGGCGTGACGCCTTATGTCGGCGCCGGCATCGGCGGTGCCTGGATGAAGTGGGACACGCTGCACAACACCGATCTCGACGGCTCGTTCGAACATAGTGGTGGCAAGGGCTGGCGCTTTGCCTATGCCCTCATGGCCGGTGCCTCCTACTGCCTGACCGATCGGGTCAAGCTCGATGTCGGCTACCGTTTCAGCCACATCAACGGCGGCAGGATGTTCGACTATGCCTCGGACAGCAACGTTGGCCCCGGTTACGACCATGGCATCAGCAATCACGAAGTGCGCGGCGGCCTGCGCTATCAGTTCGGCCGGTCGGATTGCGCGCCGGCACCGGAGCCCTACCAGCCCGAACCCGAGCCGATTTACACCAAGTAATCGCTTCGAAATTTCCCAGAATTGCGAACCGCCCCGGCAACAGCCGGGCGGTTTTTTTGTTTGCGCTGCCCGACGCGGAATCATTTTGCTAACGCTCTGTTAGCCTTAACCGGCACTTAACCACTATGGTTAACAATGCTCTTTGAAACGATGACTGTGCTCGCGATTGCGAACGCTGCCACATCAGGGAGCCGGGGACCATGACACTCAAATCGCGTATCGCGCTGGCGCTCGCCGCACTCGCCTTCCTGCCGCTGACGCCCGTGCTCGCGGCCGATTACGACCCGCCAATCTATGTTGACCAGGCACCCGACTATCAGCCGGTCGAGGTCGGCTCCGGGTGGTATCTGCGCGGTGATGTCGGCTATGCTTTCAGTCATCCGTTCGACCATGAGATAGGGTCCGCAGGCGGGTCGGCCAACTTCACCTCCGACAGCAGCCTTTTCACCGGCAGTGTCGGCATGGGTTTCCACCTTAACGACTATTTGCGGGTGGAACTGAATGGCGGCATTTTACCGACCAACCAGTTCAGCGACAACAATCTGATAACCAACGGCTGCGCAGGCACCACGAATATCGTGATCAACTCTCCCGGTGGGGATATCATTGTTCCGCAGGCCGCGACAAAGGATTGCGTGGCGTCTAGCTATGGCACCAACAAAGCCTACGCCCTTATGGCCAATGGCTACGTGGACCTTGGCACCTATGTCGGGATCACGCCCTACCTCGGTGGTGGCCTCGGGCTCTCCTACAATAAGTATTTCAAGAGCATCGGTGAGCGCAATTGCATCAATGTGCCGTCGAATTCTACCGGCGCAGGTGGATTCGCTTGTAATGACCCAGCCGGATACAAAGGTCTCGAAGATTCAGAAGCGAAGTTTAATCTTGCCTACTCGATTGGCGCAGGCATTTCCTATCAGGTGAGTAAGAATGTATCGGTCGATCTCGGGTACGAATATTTTTCCGTCCCCAGCGCCAAATACGTTGCCTATGACGCCGGCACCTTCGGAATCCACAAAGGCATCAACTACCAAACAGTGAAGCTCGGCCTGCGCTACGACCTCTGGTAGGCTTTCATCCTTGGAAGTCACGGCGGCGGATCTTCGGGTCCGCCGTTTGCGTTTGAGGTCACGGGGTTCTGATCAAAGACCGCCAGTATCCCGCGTGCGACAAAAACTTTCCTCTTGACGCCCGAAGCCTGAACGCATATCGCCGTCCGTGGGCCACCCCTCCCCAACGAGGGGCCACTATCTGGAAGGATAGACCACGATGACGACACCTACGAAGCCCGGATTCCGTCCGGCAAACCCCAATTTTTCCTCAGGTCCTTGTGCAAAACGCCCCGGCTGGTCGGTCGAGGCGCTGAAAAACGCGGCACTTGGCCGCTCGCACCGCGCCAAGATCGGCAAGACCAAGCTCGAACAAGCGATCGAGCTGACGCGGGAAATCCTCCAGGTTCCAGCAGACTACCGCATCGGCATCGTGCCGGCGTCGGACACCGGCGCGGTCGAGATGGCGCTGTGGTCGCTGCTTGGCGAACGCGGCGTCGACATGGTCGCCTGGGAGAGTTTTGGCTCGGGCTGGATCACAGACGTGGTCAAGCAGCTGAAGCTCGCCGACGTGCGCAAGATCGAAGCCGGCTACGGCGAACTGCCGGACCTGGGCAAGATCGATTTCGACCGCGACGTGGTCTTCACCTGGAACGGCACCACCTCCGGCGTGCGCGTGTCCGACGGTGATTTCATCCCAGCCGACCGAAAGGGGCTGACCATCTGCGACGCTACCTCGGCTGCGTTCGCGCAGAGGCTCGATTTCCAAAAACTCGATGTCGTCACCTTCTCCTGGCAGAAAGTGCTGGGCGGCGAGGGCGCGCATGGCATGCTGATCCTGTCGCCTCGCGCCGTCGAGCGGCTGGAGACCTACAAGCCGGCCTGGCCGCTGCCCAAGATTTTCCGTCTCACGTCGGGCGGCAAGCTGATCGAAGGCATCTTCAAGGGCGAAACCATCAACACGCCGTCGATGCTGTGCGTGGAGGACTATCTCGACGCGCTGCAGTGGGCCAAGTCGATCGGTGGCCTAGATGCGCTGGTCGCTCGTGCCAATGCCAATGCCGCTGTGCTCGATGGCTTTGCCACCAAGTCCTCATGGCTTGGCCATCTCGCTGCCGAGGCTGCAACACGGTCCAACACCTCCGTCTGCCTGTCCTTCACAGACCCGGATGTGACGGCTCTCGATGCCGACGGGCAGGCGGCGTTCGCCAAGGGGCTGGTCTCGATGCTCGACAAGGAAGGCGTCGCCTATGACATCGGCGCCTATCGCGATGCACCGCCCGGCCTGCGCATCTGGTGCGGAGCGACGGTCGAGACCTCCGATCTCGAAGCGCTGCTGCCTTGGCTCGACTGGGCCTTTGCCGCGCAGAAGGCGTCGCTGAAAGCAGCGGCCTGAGATTTTTCTGGCGGCCCTGCGGCCGCCTGTTTCCCGGATCAATCCCATTTGAAGGAGGCCGCCATGGCGCCCCGCGTTCTCGTATCAGACAAACTCTCCACCACCGCCGTGCAGATATTCAAGGATCGCGGCATCGAGGTCGACTATTTGCCCGATCTCGGCAAGGACAAGGAAAAGCTGCTCGAAGTGATCGGCCAGTATGATGGTCTGGCCATCCGCTCGGCGACCAAGGTCACCGAGAAGCTGATCAATGCAGCCACCAGGCTCAAGGTCGTCGGCCGCGCCGGCATCGGCGTCGACAATGTCGACATCCCGGCCGCCAGCCGCAAGGGCATCATCGTGATGAACACGCCCTTCGGCAATTCGATCACCACCGCCGAGCATGCGGTGGCGATGATCTTCGCGCTGGCGCGCCAGATTCCGGAGGCCAACGCCTCGACCCATGCCGGCAAATGGGAAAAGAACCGCTTCATGGGCGTCGAGATCACCGGCAAGACGCTGGGTGTCATCGGCTGCGGCAACATCGGTTCGATCGTCGCCACGCGCGGCGTCGGCCTGAAGATGCATGTCATCGCCTTCGATCCATTCCTGTCGGACAAGCGTGCGGAGGAGCTCGGTGTCGACAAGGTCGAGCTCGACGAACTGTTTGCCCGCGCCGACTTCATCACCTTGCACACGCCGCTGACCGACAAGACGCGCAACATCATCGACGCGGCTGCGATCACCAAGATGAAGAACGGCGTGCGCATCATCAATTGCGCCCGTGGCGGCCTCATTGTTGAAGCCGACCTGATCGCGGCGCTGAAGACCGGCAAGGTGGCGGGCGCCGGCATCGATGTGTTCGAGGTCGAGCCGGCCGAGCAGAATGCGCTGTTTGGCATGGAGAATGTGGTAGCGACGCCGCATCTCGGCGCCTCGACAGCGGAGGCGCAAGAGAATGTCGCCTTGCAGGTGGCCGAGCAGATGGCCGACTATCTGATCAAGGGCGCCGTCTCCAACGCCATCAACATGCCGTCCATCACCGCCGAGGAGGCGCCGCGCCTGAAGCCGTTCGTCAAGCTTGCCGAAGTGCTCGGCGCCTTTGTCGGCCAGGTCACCGAAGACCCGATCACAGAGGTCGAGATCCTGTTCGACGGCTCGACCGCGACGATGAACACGCGCGCGCTGATCAGCGCCGCCCTTGCCGGGCTGATCCGGCCGCAGGTCGCCGACGTCAACATGGTGTCGGCGCCGATCATGGTGAAAGAGCGCGGCATCATCGTAGCTGAGGTCAAGCGCGACAAGTCCGGCGTGTTCGATGGCTACATCAAGATGACGGTGAAGACCGAGCACAGGACACGCTCGATCGCCGGAACCTGTTTCTCGGACGGCAAGCCGCGCTTCATCCAGATCAAGGGCATCAATCTCGACGCCGAGGTCGGCCAGCACATGCTCTACACGACTAATGCCGACGCGCCGGGCATTATCGGCCTGCTTGGCACCGTCTGCGGCGAGAACGGCGTCAACATCGCCAACTTCCAGCTTGGCCGCAACCGGCCAGGCGGCGATGCCATTGCGCTGCTCTATCTCGATGCGCCATTCCCCGAAAATGTGCTTGAACAGGTCAGGGCGCACAAGTCGATCGATTCGGCCAAGCGGCTGCAGTTCGACGTGAACGCGATGTGATCCTGACCGCAGCGGAAGATCAGGAAGGCGCGGGCTGGTCCCGCGCCTTTTCTATTCTTCCGTTATCTTGCGTCCGCTGTATTCGGCAAGCCCGATACCGCCCAGCACGAGTACCAGCGCCAGGGCCTGATAAAGCTGGAATGTCTCGCCGACGATCAGCACCGAAAGCAAGGTGCCGAAGATCGGCACGAGATTGATGAACAGACCCGCGCGGTTGGCGCCGATCAATTCGTTGCCCCTGATGTAGAAGATCTGCGAGATGATGGAGGCGCCGACGGCGGTGTAGACGATCACTGACCAGCCGCGTGCGTCGGGCACGATGACCTTGCCGGCGGCGACTTCCCAGAGGAAGAATGGTACCGAAGTGACGAGCGCTGCCACCGACAGCGCCAGCATCAGGCTCTGCCATTGCATCACCGGCTTCAACCGCAGCCCGACCGAATAGCCGCTGTAGAGAAGCACCGCGACGAGCATGATGGCATCGCCGTAATTGAGCTCCAGCGTCAGCAGCCGGCGTGGATCACCGTGGCAGGCGGTCAGGATCACGCCGACAATGGTCAACACGACGCCGGAGATCTGCGCCCAGTTCACGCGCAGGCGAAAGAAGATGAAATTGGCAATGATGATCAGGACCGGCATCGCCGCCTGTTCGATCGAGACGTTGATCGCGGTCGTGTAGTTGAGCGCCGTGTAGAAGATGGTGTTGAACAGGGTGAAGCCGCTGGCGCCAAGTGCCGCGAGCACAAGCCAGTGCTTTCGCACCACCGGCCAGTCCTTTTGCAGCGGCCGCCAGCCGATCGGCAGCATGATCGCGACCGCCAGCACCCAGCGCAGGAAGACGAGCGTCATAGGCGAGACGTGATCGACCGCCAGCTTGCCGGCCACCGAGTTGCCGCCCCACAGCAAGGTGGTGAGCAGCAGGAATATATAGGCGCGTCGGTGCATCGCTGGATTCCAGCCGCTGGAGGTGAGTTGCGGTGTTAGCCGGCCTATTGCCCCCGTCCGGTCAAGTAAATGATGTCAAAGCCGAAAATTGTTGTGCCTCAGGGCATTTTCGGCGGCAAAGAAAGGTCGCGTCGGCCTGCTCTTGACGCTATAGAGGCCTGTCGTTTCGAACCATATTCAAGCCGCACTGCGGCGTCTCAAGGGAAAAGAAACATGGCCAATGTGGTGGTCGTCGGCTCGCAATGGGGCGACGAAGGCAAGGGCAAGATCGTCGACTGGCTGTCGGAGCGCGCCGATGTGGTGGTGCGTTTTCAAGGTGGCCACAATGCCGGCCACACGCTGGTCGTCGACGGCAAGGTCTACAAGCTATCGCTGTTGCCGTCGGGCGTCGTGCGGCAGGGCAAACTGTCCATCATCGGCAATGGCGTCGTTTTCGACCCGCATGCCTTCGTCGCGGAAGTGGCGAAGCTTAAGGCACAAGGTGTCGAAGTGACGCCGGACCGCCTGAAAATAGCCGAAAACACAGCGCTTATCCTATCCCTGCACCGGGAGCTGGACGGATTCCGCGAGGACGCTGCCTCAAATTCCGGCACAAAAATTGGCACGACGCGCCGCGGCATTGGCCCCGCCTATGAAGACAAGGTGGGCCGGCGTGCGGTGAGGGTGATGGACTTGGCGGATTTGGAAACGCTGCCCTTGAAGGTCGACAGGCTGCTGACGCACCACAATGCGCTGCGGCGCGGGCTTGGCCATGCGGAAGTCACGCATGAAGCGATCATGCATGAGCTGACCTCGGTCGCCAATGAGATCCTGCCCTACATGGACCGCGTCTGGAAAATCCTGGACGACAAGCGCCGTGCGGGCGAGCGCATCCTGTTCGAGGGCGCGCAAGGCACGCTTCTCGATATCGACCATGGCACCTATCCTTTCGTAACTTCGTCCAACACGGTCGCTGGCCAGGCGGCCGCCGGCTCTGGCGTTGGTCCCGGCGCCATCGGCTATGTGCTTGGCATCACCAAGGCCTATACGACGCGCGTCGGCGAAGGTCCGTTTCCGACCGAACAGAAGAACGAGATCGGCGAATTCCTCGGCACGCGCGGGCATGAATTCGGCGTCGTCACCGGCCGCAAGCGCCGTTGTGGCTGGTTCGACGCGGTGCTGGTTCGCCAGGCTGTCGCTGTCAACGGCATCAAGGGTATCGCGCTGACCAAGCTCGACGTGCTCGATGGGCTGGACGAGATCAAGGTTTGCACCGGCTACCGGCTTGACGGCGAGATGATCGACTATCTGCCGGCCAGCCAGGGCGCGCAGGCACGCGTCGAGCCGGTCTACGAAACGCTGGAAGGCTGGAAAGGCACCACCGCCGGCGCGCGCAGCTGGAACGATCTGCCGGCCCAGGCCGTCAAATATGTCCGTTACATCGAGGAGCTGATCGGCGCGCCGGTCGCGCTCCTTTCCACCAGCCCGGAGCGGGACGACACGATACTTGTGACCGATCCGTTTCAAGACTAGTTTCTGAAGCCTTTCCGGGCATCGCGGCCGATTTGCGGGGGCCGGCGCGGAAAACAAAATACAGGTCGACTGAAGCATGGCAGATTTCGTTGCTGTTCTGAAAAAGACGCTCGACGGTCTCGGTGAGCCGACGCCGGAAGTCCGGGCGAGAGTCTATGACAAGGCTCGCTCGACGATCTCGGCCAAGCTCGCGGCCATCGCGCCACCGCCGCCGGCATCGGTCGCGGACAGGCAGAAGCGCGCTTTGGAAGACGCTATCGCAAGCGTCGAGCGGGAATATGCCAAAAGCGTTCCGGAATCCGATCCGCTCGCGGAACTGGAAAACATCTTTTCCTCGATCGACCGCAACAAGAACCAGCCAAGCCATTCAAGGCAACCGGCTAAAGTGGAGCCGGCCTGGCAACCGGCGGCTGCGCCCGCGCCCAAGCTGGAACCCTATCGGCCAGCGCCACCGGCCACCAAGGCCGAGCCAAGCTGGCAAAGGGCGACACCCGCACCTTCCGTTCCGCCTCGTGCCGAAACCGAGCTTCCGGGCATGGATGATGACGCTGGAGAAGACCAGGTCGATGTCTTTTCCAATGATGAACAGCCGGTCTCGGACACTTTCCAGCGTTTGCGTCCGGCGGAGCGCAAGCGCAGCTATGGTGGTCTGATCGCCGCCGTTGTCGCCCTGCTGGTCGTTGCCGGCGGGGGCTATGGTGTCTGGCTGAACAAGGATGCGTTCGGCAAGATGCTTGGCCTCGGCGGCAACAAGGTGGTGGCGAAGGCCGAACCGGTCAAGCCGGCGCCCGCCAAGCCAGTGACTGACGCCGCTGCACCACCGCCGGCGCCTGGCGCCGAGGCCGAGGGTACGAAATTCACCCAGCGGCTGACGCCTCAGGGCAGCGAAATTGATCCCGGCCCGGCCGGCGGACAGAGCGGTATCGGCGAGGGTGAGTCCGTCGCCGCGCTGACCACACCGCCATCGGCCACGAACGCGCCGGCGCTTTCGGCGCCTCCGGCCGCTACGCCTGCCGCGACCCCGGATGCAGCGGCGGCCAACACACCGTCTGCCGTCAGCACGCCCCCCGTTGCAGGTACAGCGCCCGCGACACCGCCCGCGGCGGGAGCCGCACCCGCACCCGCCGCCGCCACCCCGCCAGCAGGTGCGGCGCCCGCGGCGCCGGCTGCCGCTCCGGCGGAGACCGCTTTGCCGGTTGGCCAGAAGGCGATCTTCTATGAGGAACGCACCAGCACCGCGCAAGGGTCAGCCGAGCCGGGCAACATCGTCTGGTCACTGGTGCAGGAATCGCCCGGTGGCGATCTGCCGCCGGAGCCGGCGATCCGCGCCGAAGCCACCATCCCCGGCAAGAATGTCCAGTTGCGCATGACCATCCGCCGCAACACCGACCAGACATTGCCGGCCAGCCATATCATCGAGATGATCTTCCTGACGCCTGACGGCTTCGAAGGTGGGGGTGTCGACAACATCCTGCGCGTCGCCATGAAGAGTTCGGAACAGGATGCCGGCAGCCCGCTGATCGGCATTCCAGCCAAGATCGCCGACGGCTTCTTCCTGGTGGCGCTCAACGACACCAAGGCGGATGAAGACGCCAATCTGACGCTGCTTCGTGGCCAGAACTGGATCGACGTGCCGGTCGTCTACAAGACCGGGCGGCGCGCGCTGCTGACCATGGAAAAGGGCATTCCCGGTGAGAAGGTGTTCGATGAGGCGCTGAAAGCCTGGCAAGCGAAGAAGACGGCGGGCTGAGATAACCCGCCGGCCCAGGGCTTCCGTCAGAAGCCTTGGAACAGCATGTCGAGCGCAGCGACGATATCGTCGTGATGCCTGGTCAGGCTCAGTCTGCTTTCACCCAGTTCGCTGGCTGGAATCGTGGCGATCAGATGGGTCGCCATGACCATTTTTCGCCCATTGAGCTCGAAGACGGGATGAAGCTTTCGCATCGGCGGCGGCACCGTTGCGATCGGCATAAGCGGGACCACCACCCGTGTTTTGAAATTGTCTAGCAGGTCAGACTGAACGTCGAGCAGATAGCTGCCTTCCACCCAACCGGCGAAGACATCATAGCGTGCCATCAGAACTGACGATGTTCTTGCAGCGGGATGCCGTGCTTTTCGACATAATCGTTCCACGCATCCATCGTGGCGCGGTTCTCAAGCTTCCATAGCCGCGTCTTTTCAGCAGCCACCGCTTCGGCAATGCCGGCTTCGGCGGCGCGCGAGACATTTACGTCAAGCCCTTTGGCTTCCTTCATGAGGTTTGAATCGATCGACAGATTTGCTGGCTGGCGGATAGCATTCAAGGCAATCTTGCGCATAATGATCTCCACGACATGCGCATAATGTATGCGCATCACCACGCCGTGGCAATAGTTTAAGCGATATCCGACCACTATGGTCTAGAGGAGCCTACCCCTCCATCTCTTCGCGCAGCATCTCCAGTTCCAGCCATTCCTCCTCGAGCGTCGCCAAGGTGGCACGCTCCTTGTCTAGAGCTGCGATGGTCTTCTGGAACGAGGCCGGATCGCGCTCGTAATAGGCCGGATCAGCGATGTTGTTCTCCAGCCGCGAGATCGACGTCATCACCGCTTCGATCTTCTTGGGCAGCGATTCCAGCGCGAATTTCTGTTTGAACGACAGCTTTTTGGCTGGACCCTTCTGTGCCGCCGTCTCGCTTTTGACGGGTGCCGTCGCCTCGCCATTCTCAGCCTTCGCCCGGGCCTTGCGGTCATCAAGCTTTGTGCCGCCACGCTGCGCCAGCATGTCCGAGTAACCGCCGGCATATTCGATCCAGCGGCCGGCGCCGTCAGGCGCGATCAGGCTGGTGACGGTGCGGTCGAGGAAGTCGCGATCGTGGCTGACGAGGATGACGGTGCCGGCAAAGCCGGCGACCAGTTCCTGCAGCAGTTCCAGCGTCTCCATGTCGAGATCGTTTGTCGGCTCGTCGAGCACCAGAAGATTTGCCGGTCGCGCCAGCACACGGGCAAGCAGCAGCCGGGCCCGTTCACCGCCAGAGAGTTCGCGCACCGGTGTCCGCGCCTGTTCCGGCTTGAACAGGAAGTCCTTCATGTAGGAGACGACATGGCGCTGCTCGCCATTGATGACGAGGTTTTCGCCACGCCCGTCGGTGAGGTATTGCGCCAAGGTTTCGGCGGGGTCGACGGCTTCGCGCTTCTGGTCGAGCGTGGCGATCTCCAGATTGGTGCCGAGCCGGACCGAGCCGACATCCGGCTTCATCTCGCCGGTCAGCATCTTCAGCAGCGTCGTCTTGCCGGCGCCGTTCGGTCCGACAAGGCCAATGCGGTCGCCGCGCTGGATACGGGTGGAGAATTCCTTGACCACGGTCAGGTCGCCAAAGCTCTTGGCGATGTTCTTGGCCTCGATCACCAGCTTGCCGGATTCGGCCGCGTCGCTGGCCACCATGGTCGCCGCGCCCTCGGCGCCGCGATGGCCGCGATGGCGCTGGCGCATGGTCTGCAATTCGCCGAGACGCCGCATGTTGCGCTTGCGCCGCGCGGTCACGCCATAGCGTAGCCAATGCTCCTCGCGCACGATCTGGCGGCCAAGCTTGTGCTGTTCGCGCTCTTCTTCCTCGAGCACCAGATCGCGCCATTCCTCGAAATGGCCAAAGCCCTTGTCCAGCCGGCGGGTCTGGCCGCGATCGAGCCAGATGGTGGCGCGCGATACACGTTCGAGAAAACGGCGGTCGTGCGAGATGACGATCAACGCGGAAGAGGTGCGGCTGAGTTCTTCTTCGAGCCATTCGATCACCTGGAGGTCGAGATGGTTCGTCGGCTCATCAAGCAGCAGGATGTCGGGTTCCGGCGCCATGACGCGGGCAAGGGCGGCGCGCCGCGCCTCGCCACCCGAGAGATCATTGGGGCGCTCTTCGCCGGACAGACCGAGATGTTCCATCAGGTAGCTCGCCCGATAAGGATCGTCGGCAGGTCCAAGTCCGGCCTCGACATAGGCGCGGACAGAGGCAAAGCCCTCCATGTCGGGCATCTGCGGCAGATAGCGAATGGTGGCCGAAGGCTGGCGGAACACTTCGCCATCCTGCGGCTCGATCAGCCCGGCTGCGATCTTCAGCAGCGTCGACTTGCCGGAGCCGTTACGGCCGACTAGGGCGATCTTGTCGCCGGCCGAAGCGGTCAAGGCAGCGCCATCCAGCAGAGGCGTGCCGCCAAAGGTCAGTTTTATCCCGTCGAGATTGAGAAGAGGCGGGGCCATGTCAACTTTCAGGCAAGGGGTAAGGGTGGGCAAGCAGCAGCGCGCGGCCATGGCCAAGCGCGATCTGGAGGCTGCCCTTGACTTCGTTGGAGATGGTCAGCGACGAACCGAACGCGACCTCGACATGGTTCAGCGGCCATTTGGCGCCGATGACGGTCAGGCCGGAGAGTTCGGAAAAACCAAGGATCGAAAACAGCGTGCCGTCGGCAAAGTCGAAGCCGGCTTTCCCGGGCAGCAAGGGGATGCCCTCCTGCGCACCACTGGTCAGCAGCACTTTTGTTCCGGCCTCGGCCAACTTCAGGCCGAGTGCCAGATGCAGGAAGGCGTGATCGGCACGCTTGCCGCCAAAGGCGCCGACGAGAATAAGGCTGGTGGCGCCATGCTCCAGCGCGGCCGATATGGCGAGTTCGCCATCGGTCTTGTCCTTCTCGGCAGGGAAAGTCCGCCGGGGCACCGAAGCGAGATCATCCGGCAAGTTGGCCGGCACCGAGTCGAAGTCACCGACCCAGAGTTCCGGCATCAGGCCCAGCGTGCGCGCATGGCCAATGCCGGCGTCGGCCGCGATCACGCGTGTGCCCTCGACCTGACGGTCGAGCCGGGGCGTGCGGATGAGATCGCCGCCAAGCAGGATGGTGAAAGTGCTCATATGCGTGGCCCTTATCAGCCCCGCAAAGGAAACGGAAGGCCGTGACCTGTAGCCCCGGCAAACTTCCACTTGCACGGTACAGCCGCCGGGCCTATGTGTCGAAACGCTCTAACGGGGTGCCGGACGCGATCTTCGCGGACCGGCTGAGAGGCAGTCTCGCCAACCCGCTGAACCTGATCCGGCTTGTACCGGCGGAGGGATTAGACGTTTCGGTAAGCCGACGCCTCAATTCCTTTCAATTTGAACGAAGGAGGCGCCGATGCGCACGTTTTTCTACCCCGTTGTCCCGGCAATCGTCATTGTGGCTCTTGGTGTTGCCAGTCCGGCCTTCGCCAAGGACAAGCTCACCGTCTACACCTATGAAAGCTTCACCGCCGATTGGGGCCCGGGCCCCGTGGTGAAGAAGGAATTCGAAGCCGAATGCGGCTGCGATGTCGAATTCGTCTCGGTCGCCGACGGCGTGGCGCTGCTCAACCGCGTCAAGCTGGAAGGGGCCTCGACCAAGGCCGACATCGTGCTTGGCCTCGACACCAACCTGACCGCCGAGGCCAAGGCCACAGGCCTGTTCGCGCCGCATGGCGCGGTGGCCGACGTCAATGTGCCGGGCGGCTGGAGCGACGATACATTCGTGCCCTACGACTACGGCTATTTCGCTGTCGTCTATGACACCGAAAGGCTGAAGACGCCGCCGAAGAGCCTGAAGGAATTGGTCGAGGGCAGCGCCGGCGACAAGATCGTCATCCAGGATCCGCGCACCTCGACGCCGGGCCTTGGCCTGCTCTTGTGGGTGAAGTCGGTCTATGGTGACAAGGCGCCGGAGGCCTGGGCCAAGCTCAAGTCGAAGGTGCTTACCGTCACGCCGGGCTGGAGCGAGGCCTACGGCCTGTTCACCAAGGGCGAGGCTCCGATGGTGCTGTCCTACACGACGTCACCGGCCTACCACATGGTTGCCGAGAACACCGAGCGCTACCAGGCAGCTTCCTTTGAGGAAGGCGAGTATCTGCAGATCGAGGTTGCCGGCATCACCACGTCAGGCGCCAAGAACCCGCTGGCCGAGAAGTTCATGGCCTTCATGACCGGGCCGAAATTCCAGGACGCCATTCCGGAAACCAACTGGATGTACCCGGCCGGCAAGACCGGCAAGCCGCTCAATCCGGCCTTCGACAAGCTGGTGAAGCCGACCAAGACCTTGCTGTTCAGCCCGGAAGAAGTTGCCGCCAATCGCAAGGCGTGGGTTGATGAATGGCTGGCCGTGATGAGCAAATAAGCAACGCGATGGCGCCGGCGCTTCCGACCGATTCCCGTGTCAACGCCGGCGTTCTCGCGCTCGCGGCAATCGCGCTGCTGATCGGCGGCGCGTTTGCCGGGCTGCTTTTCGAAGGCGTTCAAGACCTTTCGGGCGCCCGGGCAGCCTTCGATCCCTTTCTTCTGCGCGTCGTTCGCTTCACCTTGTGGCAGGCAGCCCTCTCGACGCTGCTTTCGGTGGCGCCGGCTCTGTTCGTGGCGCGTGCGCTGTCGCGGCATCCACGCTTCTTCGGCCGCGGCTTCATCCTGCAACTCTTCGCCGTGCCGCTGGCGTTGCCGGCCATCGTTGCGGCCCTCGGCATTCTGGCGCTCTATGGCCATGCCGGTTATTTCGCCGGCCTGTTCAATGCATTCGGGGAGCAGGGCTGGCCTGATATCTATGGCCTGTCCGGGATTCTCATCGCCCATGTCTTCTTCAACCTGCCGCTCAGCGTGCGGCTGTTTCTAGAGTCCCTGCAGACCATACAGGCCGACCAGTGGCGGCTGGCGAGCCAGCTCGGCATGGGTGCCCGGCCGGCGTTCCGGCTGATCGAATGGCCGACATTGCGTGCGGCGCTACCCGGCGTTGCCGGACTTGTCTTCATGCTCTGCATCACGTCGTTCACGATTGTCCTCATCCTGGGTGGCGGGCCGCGCGCGACGACACTCGAAGTCGGTATCTATCAGTCGCTGCGGTTCGATTTCGATCCGGCGCGCGCGGTGACGCTGACGCTGCTGCAGATCGCTCTAACCTTCGCCGTCATGCTGGGTTTGGCACGGCTTGGCGCCAACACCATAGGCGACGCCAACCTGCCGGTGGCACCACGCGGCTATCTCTCGGCGAGTGTGGCCGAGACCGCACTGAACACAGTGCTTATAATCCTGGCGCTGCTGTTCGTCGTCGGACCGATGGCGGCCACGGTGATGGCCGGGCTTGGCGCTGACCTGGGCCGGCTGGCGGGAGAGGCCGCCGTACGGCAAGCAACGCTGACCAGCGCCGGGCTGGCCTTCCTGTCGGCATTGCTCTCGGTGATGCTTTCGCTGGCATTGACCATGGCGCGCCGGGCGCTGGCGTTGAGCCGCCGTACTGGCCGGAAAGCCTTGCTTGAACATGCGACCGATACCGGCGCCGGCTTTGTCCTCGTCGTGCCACCGATCGTCATTGGCGCCGGCTGGTTCCTGCTGCTGCGCCATGTCGGCGATGTCTTTGCCATCGCGCCGATCATGGTCGTCACCGTCAACGCCGTGATGGCGATGCCCTTCGCACTGCGCGCCGTGCGCCCCGCCTATGATGCAGCGAGCGAGCGCCACGAAAGGCTTTGCGCACAGCTCGGCATTTCGGGCTGGACCAGGCTGAGGCTGGTCGACTGGCCGTCGCTGCGGCGGCCGCTCGCCACTGGCTTCGCTTTCGCCATGGCGCTGTCGCTCGGCGATCTTGGCGTCATCGCGCTGTTCGGCAGCGATTCCGTCCAGACATTGCCCTATCTCTTGCTGGCGCGCATGGGTAGCTACCGTACCGCGGACGCCGCCGGCCTGGCGCTGCTGCTCGGTGTCGTTTGCCTGGCGCTGATCCTCGCCGCCGACTGGCTGGGACGAGGGAAAAGAGCATGATGCCTCCCAGAAAAGACCGGACCGGAACGGCCAAGGGTGTGGCTGTGCGCCTGGACAAGGCGTCGTTCAGCTATGGCGAAGCGCCGCTTGTTTTCGATGCCGAGTTCGCGACGTCGAGAATCACCGCCATCATGGGACCGAGCGGTTCGGGAAAATCGACGTTGCTCAATCTGGTGGCCGGGTTTGAGACGCCTCAGTCGGGCCGCGTCCTGATCGACGGCGCCGATGTTGGCACTGAGCCGCCCTCGGCGCGCCCGGTGTCGATGGTGTTCCAGGAAAACAACCTGTTTGCCCATCTGTCGGTTCAGCAGAATGTCGGTCTCGGCCGCTCACCATCCCTGCGGCTGACGGAAGCCGATCAAACGGCGATCGCCGATGCGCTCGAACGCACCGGCCTTGCCGGCAAGGAAAAGCGCCTGCCGCGTGAACTCTCCGGCGGTGAGCGGCAGCGCGTTGCACTGGCGCGCGTCCTGGTGCGTGACCGGCCGGTGCTGCTGCTCGACGAACCCTTTGCCTCGCTTGGGCCGGCGCTACGCGCCGATATGCTCGACCTTGTCGCCGCCGTTCATGCCGAACGCAGGATGACCGTGCTGTTCGTCACGCATCAGCCCGAAGATGCCCGCCGCATCGGCGAGCATGTGGTTTTCCTGGACAATGGCGTTGTCGCGGCAACTGGCGAGGCGGACAATTTCTTCGCCGGGACTGGTCCGGACGCATTCCGACGCTATATCGGCGCAAGTGCCACCGATGCCGTATCACGAGATATTGCCCGGAAGCGGACATAATTTACGGTCAAACCGGCTCAAGGCGATGTGACGCTTGCTTGCCATGGTCGGTGTAGTGTGGCTAGGTCCGCCCTACCGGGCCGGCACGGCCCGTGATTTGCCTGCATCATCCGCTGTTCGTCCCAAGGGGCGCGCGACGGGTGCTGTAGCAGTTTGATTTTGTGTGTGACGATTCCGAAGATCGCCCCCGGTTTTCGAGGTCACACGCCAAGACCCGAAAGGAAGCCGTTCTGCCGACCGGCGCTGACAAATTTCGACTGAATCCGCTGGCGCGCTTCCTGGCGCTGGCCGGCTTGACCGTGGCGCTGGCAAGCTGCCAGATGTTCACGCCTCCGGCGGTTCAGGAATCCGGCTTCCAGCCGTCCGATAGGCCGATCACCGTTGATAACGTCGCCGCCAACAGCAAGCTCGCGGAGATGGCGAAGGCGCAGCATCCGCGCATTCTGGCCACCTATGGCGGTGAATATTCCGATCCCAAGCTTGAGCGCATGGTGGCCAAGGTTGTCGGCAACCTGACGGTTGTGTCGGCCAACCCGACCCAGACCTATCGCATCACCATTCTCAACTCGCCCAACGTCAATGCCTTCGCCTTGCCGGGCGGCTACCTCTACATCACGCGCGGCTTGCTGGCGCTCGCCAATGATTCGGCCGAGCTTGCCGCTGTCATCGCGCATGAGATGGGCCATGTTACCGCCAATCACGGCCTCCAGCGCCAGCAATTGGAAGCCGAGGAAGGACTGGCGACCAAGGTCGTCTCGGACGTGCTGGGCGACAGCCCGACCGCCAAGGCGGCGCTGATCCGTGGCAAGCTCAGGCTTGCCCAGTTCTCACGCAACCAGGAACTGGAGGCCGATGCCATCGGCATCAAGTCGATCGGCGAAGCCGGTTACGATCCGTTTGCCGCCGGCCGCTTCCTGCAGTCGATGTCGGCCTATACCGATTTCCGTTCGATCAGCGGCGCCACCGACGCCAGCCTCGACTTCCTGGCCACCCATCCGAACACGCCGCAGCGTATCGATCTGGCGCAGCGCCATGCCCGCCAGTTCGGCGCGCCGGGCGTGGGCACGCGTGATCGCGATTCCTTCCTCGCCGGCATAGACGGCCTGCTTTACGGCGACACGCCGGAAGAGGGCTATGTGCGTGGCGAAACCTTCCTGCATCCTGGGCTTGGTGTGTCCTTCTCGGTGCCAGAGGGTTTCATCATCGACAATTCGGCGGCGGCTGTGACCGCGACGGGTCCCGGCGACATGGCGATCCGCTTCGACGGCGTTTCGATCGACAAGAACCGGGCGCTGACCGACTATGTCAGGAGCGGCTGGGTCGCCGGTCTCGACGACAGCACGGTGAAGCAGGAGACCATCAACGGCAACGAGGCGGCGACCGCGCATGCCGGCGCCGAAGGCTGGCAATTCGATATCGCGGTGATCCGCGCCGGCGGCCAGGTCTACCGGTTGCTGACCGCCGCACCCTCCGCCAGCACTTCGCTGGATACCGTGGCGCGTTCGGTCAGCGGTTCGTTCCGTATTCTGAGCGCGGCAGAGAAGGCGGCATTGAAGCCGCTGCATATCCGTGTGGTTACCGTGCAGCCGGGGCAGACGATGGGGTCACTTTCGGCTCAGATGGTTGGTGTCGACCGCAAGCTCGATCTTTTCCGTGTGCTCAACGCGCTGTCGCCGGGCGCTGCTGTGTCGGCCGGCGACAAGGTCAAGATCATCACCGACAAGTAGGCTCCGATTCCAAGGCTCAGGCAGCCATGAATTCCGGGTTCTGCCTGACCAGCGCCACCTTGAGCTTTTCCATGGCGCGCGCCTCAATCTGCCGCACCCGTTCCTTGGATATGCCGAGCGTCTCGCCGAGCGCTTCGAGCGTGGCACCCTCGTCACTGAGGCGGCGTTCCTCGATGATCCGGAGTTCGCGGGTGTTGAGCGCGCGAAGCGCCTGCCTCAGCCAGAGCGAACGGCGCTCGACATCGATCGTGTCGCTGGCGACTTCGTCCGGCAAGGGATCATCCGAGATCAGAAAATCCATCCGCTCGGCTGAGCCGGACTCGTCGGCCAGCGGAGCATTGAGTGAGGAATCAGGCGCCGAGAGGCGCGAATCCATCATCGCCACATCGGCTTCGGAAACTCCAAGCGCCACCGAAACCTCGCGGTAGAGCGTGGCGTTCGACAGCGGTTCAGTGCCGTTAGCCAGCCGGGCGCGCAGGCGGCGCAGGTTGAAGAACAGCGCCTTCTGCGCCGAGCTGGTTCCGCCGCGCACGATCGACCAGTTACGCAGGATGTAATCCTGCATCGAGGCACGAATCCACCACGTCGCATAGGTCGAAAACCGCACCTCGCGCTCCGGCTCGAACCGGGCGGCCGCTTCCAGCAAACCGACATGACCTTCCTGCACCAGGTCGCCGAGGGGCAGGCCGTAGTGGCGGAATTTGGAGGCCATGGAAATGACCAGCCGCATATGTGCGACGGTGATGCTGTGCAGAGCCTGCTGGTCGTTGTCCTCTTTCCAGCGCAATGCGAGCCGATGCTCCTCGTCACGCTCGAGATAGGGGGCTCTCATTGCCGCGCGGACCATGGTCCGACCTGCCGTGTCCTGCATCATGCCGCGCTCCCTGTTCCGAACGATGCGGGTGGGCCTTGCAACGTTCTTTTCCTGGCTTGGCATCGTGGTGGTTGAAAAGGTGACGCCGGGCCCTACAACAGCCATGAACGTGCCACGTGCGGGAATGGTTCCGCCGCCGCCGCGCTTCATCACGCGCGGTCCGCGAGGCTTTGGAGGCGGTTTGCGGCAGCGCAAATGCCGTCGAGAAAACCTGTTGTGAGAATCTGATTTCAGATTTGTATTGTTTTTGAAATTCTGTTCCTTATTTTCCCATCGAATATCTGTCAGTTTCCAGCATTCACAAAAAGCCTGGGATCAGGCCAAGGACGGGATCACAGAAAAATGAAATGGCTCAAGTCGCTCATCGTCGTCGGAACGCTGCAGGCTCTGGCTGTCACCGCCGGCCATGCCGGCGCCAATCTTGATCAGATCAAGCAGGCGGGTACCATCAAGGTCGGCACGGAAGGCACCTATGCGCCCTTCACCTATCATGACGCTTCCGGCGCTTTGGCTGGCTTCGACGTCGAAATCGCCAAGGCGATCGGCGATAAGCTCGGCGTCAAGGTAGAGTTCCTCGAAGGCAAGTGGGATGGGCTGATCGCCGGTCTCGACGCCAACCGCTATGACGCCGTCATCAATGAGGTCGGCATCACCGACGCGCGCAAGGCCAAGTATGATTTCTCGGATCCTTATATCGCCTCGAAGGCGGTGTTGATCGTGCGCGGCGACAACGCCGACATCAAGACGTTCGCCGATCTCAAGGGCAAGAAGTCGGCACAGTCGCTGACCTCGAATTTTGGCAAGCTGGCGGAAAGCAACGGCGCCGCGCTCGTCGGCACGGACGGTTTCGACCAGTCGATCCAGCTGCTGCTGACCGGCCGCGCCGATGCGACCATCAACGATAGCCTCTCCTTCCTCGACTTCAAGAAGCACAAGCCCGATGCCGATGTGAAGATCGCCGCGCAGGAAGACAACGCCGACTATTCCGGCGTCATCGTGCGCAAGGGCGATCCGGAACTGGTCGCCGCGATCAACAAGGCACTGGCCGACATCAAGGCCGACGGCACCTACAAGAAGATCGCCGACACCTATTTCGGCCAAGACGTTTCGAAGTAGTTTCATAGGCTGGGCCGGTTGCCGGCCCACGCGACATGCCGAGCGGCGAGCTGTCTTTGACGGCTTGCCGCTTTTGGCGTGATATGGGCCATAGCCGCGTGTGGAACGGCGATAGCAGGAGAGGTCTTTCGTGCCGCACTGGCTGCAACTGATGCTGGAGTCGCTGCCCTCGCTGTTGTGGGCGGCGCTGATCTTTACCGTGCCGCTGACGCTGCTGTCCTTCGTCCTCGGGCTGACCGTCGGGCTGAGCGCGGCACTGCTGCGATTGTTCGGTTCAAAGCCACTGGTCATGGTGGTGCGCTTCTATGTCTGGATCTTTCGCGGCACGCCGCTTCTGGTGCAGCTATTCCTGATTTTCTACGGCCTGCCATCGGCCGGCATATTGCTCGACGCATTCACCGCAGCGCTGATCGGCTTCACCTTGAATATCGGCGCCTACACGTCGGAAATCATTCGGGCGGCCATAGGCTCGGTGCCGAAGGGCCAATGGGAAGCGGCCTATTCAATCGGCATGACCTGGAGCCAAGCGATGCGGCGCACCATCCTGCCGCAGGCTGGTCGGGTCGCCGTGCCGCCGCTTTCCAACACCTTCATCTCGCTGGTCAAGGACACGTCGCTCGCCGCCGCCATCACCGTGCCGGAGATGTTCCAGGCGGCGCAACGCATCGTCGCCACCACCTATGAGCCGCTGATCCTCTATGTCGAAGCGGCGATCCTTTATCTGGCGCTGAGTTCGGTGCTGTCGGCCTTGCAGACGCGGCTGGAGACGCGGCTCAACCGCTATGGCGGCTTCCTGGAGGCGCGCTCATGATCGGGCTCAGCAACATCGAAAAGCGGTTCGGCGACAATGTTGTCCTGAAGGGCGTGACGGTGACGATCGCGGAAGGCAGTGTTACCGCCCTTGTTGGCCCGTCCGGGGGTGGCAAGAGCACGCTTTTGCGCTGCATCAACCTCTTGGAGATCCCAACGTCCGGGACGGTGCGGATCGGCGACGAGACGCTCGAGTTCCGCCCGGGCGGCAAGGTGGCGAGCCGGGACGTCCAGCGTCTGCGCCTACAGACCGGCATGGTGTTCCAGAACTTCCAGTTGTTCCCGCATCGCACTGCCATCGAGAATGTCATGGAAGGGCTGGTCACGGTGCTGAAATGGCCGGCGGAGAAGGCGCGCGAGCGGGCGATGGCGTTGCTGGAGAAGGTCGGCATGGCGCACAAGGCGGATGCCTGGCCGGCGACCCTGTCTGGCGGCCAGCAACAGCGCGTGGCGATCGCCCGGGCGCTTGCGCCGTCGCCAAAGGTGCTGCTGTGCGACGAGCCGACCTCGGCGCTCGATCCGGAACTGGCGCAGGAAGTGGTCGATGTGCTAGGCAAGCTCGCCAGCGAAGGCACGACCATGGTGATGGCGACGCATGATCTGCGGCTGGCCTCCAAGATCGCGCAGGAGGTGGTGTTTCTCGACGCCGGTGTCGTTGTCGAGAAGGGACCGGCGGCCGTGCTGTTCGGCAATCCGGAGCAGCAGCGGACCAAGCGCTTCATCGCGACACTGAAGCAAGAGGCGGGCGAGGAAGCCGGTGGTCAGGGGTAGATAAGATCTCCTCGTAGGCTTGCGCCGCCCCTCAAGACAAAAAAACCCGGCGCGAGGCCGGGTTTTCTGAAAATCAAATGCGAGAAATTCAGGCAGCTTCTTCCTGCTCGGCTTCCTCATTGTCGGCCTTGGCGCCGCGCTTCGGACCCTTGTTGAGGTTGATCTCGATCAGGCGAACAGCTTCGGTTTCCGACATGCGGTTGACGGCCGCGATCTCGCGGGCCATGCGGTCGAGTGCCGCTTCGTAAAGCTGACGCTCGGAATAGGACTGCTCCGGCTGGTTGTCGGCGCGGTAGAGGTCGCGGACAACTTCCGAGATCGAGATCAGGTCGCCGGAATTGATCTTCGCATCATATTCCTGGGCGCGGCGCGACCACATGGTGCGCTTGACGCGGGCGCGGCCCTGCACGACCTTCAGCGCGCGCTCGACATAATCCTCTTCCGACAGCTTGCGCATGCCGATGGAGGTCGCCTTAGCGACCGGCACCTTCAGGCGCATCTTGTCCTTCTGGAAATCGATGACGAAGAGTTCCAGCTTGTGCCCGGCAACTTCCTGCTCGTCGATCGAGATGATCTGGCCGACGCCATGCGCCGGATACACGATGTACTCGCCGGTCTTGAAACCATGACGCGCTGCGGGGGACTTCTTCTGCGGGGTGATTGTTGCCATTACGCCCTGAACTCCTTGTTGTAGCGCCGGCGTCCTGCCGGCCCGAACTCGCGCGATCGGGGACGCCGATCGTTAGCCGCACAACAGATGATCCCACCGGAAAAGCCGGGACCGGCAAACCGCGTATTGCGACCGCCAGGCCCAGATTGCTCTGGTCCGAATGGGATTTTCACCTTTCAGTGATTTGGGGCGTCTGCGCCATAAATCGACGTTGTGTCACCGGCATGTTTCGTTGATGTAACACAAAAAGTCGGAAGAATCAAGGTTTTGCCGCACACGCGAAGGCCACACGTGATCGCCGCCTGTCAAGGCGGTTAATGTGTCATGCCTCTTACGCAGCGTTATGCCGAGGCAATTGACCGTTCTGTCAGTCGCCGTCGCCAGGCTCCGCCGAGAAGTATTTCTCGAATTTGCCAGCCTCGCCATCGAAGGATTTGGCGTCAGCCGGCGGCTCTTTCTTGGCGGTGATGTTGGGCCATTTCTCGGCGTATTCGGTGTTGACCTGCAGCCATTTGTCGAGACCCGGCTCCGTGTCGGGCTTGATCGCGTCGGCCGGGCATTCCGGCTCGCAGACGCCACAGTCGATGCATTCGTCGGGATGAATGACGAGCATGTTCTCGCCTTCGTAGAAACAGTCGACCGGACAGACCTCGATGCAGTCCATGTATTTGCATTTAATACAATTGTCGGTCACGACATAGGTCATCGGTCGGCTCCGGGACGTCCCATTTTTGTTGGGCTTTTTCCGTGAGGTAACGCCTTTGCCCGCCGCTTGCAAGGGCAGCCGTTCCCCGCGGCATCGGCGTTTGCGGAATGGAATTCCAGACCGCTGGCAGAGCAGGGGCCTGGCATGGCTCAATCCTCGCCAAGCAATCGGTCGGTCTGGCGGCGTTCTCTCTTGGTCGGGCGGCCACTTCCGGCTTCGCGCAGCCCCGCAATCGCATCGGGAGGAGCTTCGCCCTTCGGCGCCGGTGGTGGCGACATGTCCTCATAGAGGGTGCGCGCCTCCTCGGCCGGGCCGCGCCGTGCGCCTGGATTCAGCACCTTCCAGATGAAAATCCGCCGTTCAAGCGTGATGGTCAGCACATCACCTGGCTTGACCATATCGGACGCCTGCGCTGCTTTGTCGCGATTGATGCGGACGCGTCCGGAGACAACAAGTTTCGCCGCCAGCGAGCGTGATTTAACAGCGCGCGAGAAGAACAACCATTTGTCGATGCGCTGGCGGTCCCTCGAGACGATTGGGGCAACCATCGAACCCGGCTGGCCTACTTCTTCAACTGGTCGCGCAAGGCGGCGAGCTTGGCGAAGGGCGAGTCCGGATCGAAACGTACCGGGCGCTCCTCGCGCGGCTTTGGCTGGAAGGCAGGCTTTCCGCCGCGATCGGGGCCACCACCCTTGCCATCCGGCCTGCCAGCCTTCCAGTCGGGCCGGCCTTCGCGGCGGTCGGGTCGGTCGCCTTGCGGCCTGCCGTCGCGCCGCTGTTCGCCTTCGGCCTGCGGCTTGGGCTTGAACTTCGAGCGGTCAAAGCGTGGCTTGCCGGCACCGTCCCGCCGCCCTTCATGGGCAGGCCGATCCGAGGGCGACGCCGGCGCTGGTGTGCCGGAAGCATCCGCCGGCGCATCGGTGCGGCCACGCGCGGCCTGGCCGTTGCGCGGACGGTTGTTGTTCCTGCGGTTGTCGTCGCGATGGCGTGGGCGCTGGTCGAAACGGCCCTGACGCCACAACAGGATGGGCTTTGGCGCTTCCACTTCAGGGACTGTCTCGCCGTCGGTGGCCTCCGCCACCAGAGCGGGCTCCAAAGCCTCTGCTGCGGGCGTGGCGTCTGACGTGGGCTCGGCCGGTGCCGTATCCTCAGCCGGTGCCACGGCTGCGATCTCGGCGGCTTCAGGCTCTGCCTGCGGTTCAAGCGGCGCGGGCTCGTCGGCTTCTGCTGCTGCCTCGGCTAATGTCGCTTCTTCCTGGATAGCTTCGGCTTGAACGTCCGCCGGTTCGTCGGCAGCAGGTTCCGGCGCAACGTCCGCGACGATCTCGGCGGGCGCTTCCACTGCCGTTTCCGCAACGACTGCGTCCGCTGCCAGCTCCGAATCTTCGGCCGGGGCCTCTGATGCGGCTTGTGCCGCTGCGTCTTCAGCTGCCTTGGCCTGCTCGGCGCGGGCTGCCTCTTCGGCGGCAAATTTCGCAGCCGCTGCTTCGCCGGCCGCGTTGTCCTGCGCCTCAAGCCGGGCCTTGACCTCCGCCGGTGGCTTCGGTTCGGCGCGATAGCCGAGACCCTTCAGGATTTCTTCCATGTCGTCGGCGGTGGCGCCGAGGATCGACATCATTGGCGGCGTCACCATGAAGGACTGGCCGTCATAGGCGCCGTCGGGGCGCTGTCCGAGACCGGGCTTCCAGTTGGTCGCGGGGCGGATCAGGTCGGCGAGGCGTTCCAGAATATCGATGCGTACGGCGCGGCGGCCGAGGTTTCGGTAGCCGGCCAGCTTGTAGAAAGCCTTGTCGAAGGCTGGGTCGATGACCACCGAGGTGCGGCCGGAGGCGAGAGCGTGAACCACGTCGCCGAAACCGGGCTTGTCCTTGCCGTCGTTCTTCAGCGCCCACAGCAGCGTCACCAGACCAGCCGGAGCCGGCTTGATCAGCGTCGGCACGAAGACGTGGTAGGCGCCAAAGCGGACTCCGAGACGGCGAAGGGCTGCACGGCCCTCCTGGTCGAGCGACTTCATTTCCTCGGCGATGTCGCGGCGATTGATCAGGCCGTAGTTCTCGACCAGCTGGAAAGCGATGCCACGGCCGATGCCGGAAATCTGGTCGGCATTCTTGAGGTCGACCAGCGGCTTCAGCAGCGACTCGACCTGGAAATTGACGAAGCGTTCCGCCCGCGCCGCGACCTTGTCGCGTGCCGGGCCGGTCAACTGCTCGTCGGCCAGCAGCACAAGGCGGGGCTTGAGGACCTCGTCGCCCGAGACCAGCGTACCGATCGGCGCGCCGATCCAGCGCAGCACGCCATCCGAGCCCAGCGCGATGTCGCCATTGGCCGAGGCGCCGAAGCGTTCGGCGCGCGCCTCGAATTCGGCGGCCAGCGCCTTTTGCGCGGCCGTGCGCACGGCCTTGGCGTCTTCGCCGCCGGCGCTCTGGTCGGCTGTAAAGCGGAACCCTTGCAGCTCGCCAACATGATGGCCTTCGACAAGGACGGTTCCGGTAGGGCTTATTTCGGCTTCAGGCATGGTATTTTCTCTAAGGCGCCGCATGAGGACGGAAGTCCTGCGGTCTACGAAGCGTTTCGTCAACCGCTCATGCAGCGCATCCGACAATCTGTCTTCAATTTCTCGCGTCTTTTCCTGCCAGTGTGCCTGATCGGCCAGCCAGCCCGGCCGGTTCGACACGAATGTCCAGGTGCGGATCTGAGCAATGCGGTGCGAAAGCGTATCAATATCGCCCTCGGTGGTGTCAGCGCGGCGCACCTGTTCGGCCATGTAATTCTCGTCGACATGACCATGTCTGGCGAGGTCCATGTAGATCGAGGCGATCAGGTCGGCATGCTGGGCGGGTGCGATCTTGCGATAGTCCGGAAGCGCGCAGGCTTCCCACAGCAGCGCCACGCGCTTGGCATTGGTGGCGAGCGCGCGGATGTCCTCGTCGCGCGACAGATATTCCAGCGCCTGTGCATCGACGGCGGGCAGTGCTCGCGTCAGGCCTTCGACCGGGGCATTGGTTTCGATCGAGCGCTTCAGCGTGTCGAGGCTGGCGAAGTCGAAATGCGCGGTGCGCCACTGCAAAACCTTCACCGGCTCGAAATCATGGCCTTCGATCTTCTTGATCAGGTCTTCGTCGAGCGGATCGACCTGGCCAGTGACGCCGAAGGTGCCGTCGCGCAGATGCCGTCCGGCGCGTCCAGCGATCTGGCCAAGCTCGGCCGCTGTCAGATTGCGATACTGATAGCCGTCGAACTTGCGGTTCTGGGCGAAGGCGACGTGATCGAGATCAAGGTTCAGGCCCATGCCGATGGCGTCGGTGGCAATGAGATAGTCGACGTCGCCCGACTGGAACAGCGCCACCTGTGCGTTGCGGGTACGCGGCGAGAGCGCGCCCAGCACGACAGCAGCACCACCTTGCTGGCGGCGGATCAGTTCGGCGATGGCGTAGACCTCATCGGCCGAGAAGGCGACGATCGCGGTGCGGCGCGGCAGGCGTGTCAGCTTCTTCGAGCCGGCATAGGCGAGATGCGACAGCCGTGGCCGCGTTACCACCGACACGCCCCTCAACAGGCGTTGGAGGATGCCCTGCATGGTGGCCGCACCAAGCAGGAGCGTCTCCTGTCTGCCGCGCAGATGCAGGATGCGGTCGGTGAAGATGTGACCGCGCTCGAGATCGCCAGCGAGCTGCACTTCGTCGATGGCGACGAAGGCGGCATCGGTCTCGCGCGGCATCGCCTCCACGGTGCAGACTGAGTATCGGGCGCCGGGCGGCTGGATCTTCTCTTCACCGGTGATCAGCGCCACCTTGTGGGCGCCGACCTTTTCGCAGACACGCGTGTAAACCTCGCGCGCCAGCAATCTGAGTGGCAGGCCGATGATGCCGCTCTCATGCGCCACCATGCGCTCGATGGCGAGATGCGTCTTGCCGGTGTTGGTCGGCCCCAACACGGCGGTGACGTCGCGGCCCGACAGGATCAGAGGCTCGGTGTGTTTGGGCTGGATGTTCATCAGCGTCGAAATAAGGCTTTCTGGCCTCTCATTGTCGGGAGCGCGCCTGCTCCGGCGCGTATGACAGGCGACACATAGGGATTTCGCACGCGAAGCGAAAGCGGAATGTTCCAGCGGTATCTCGATGGCATCGTTGTCAATCCGCGAAACGGTTGCTGATTAACGGATGGAACGAGTCTGGAACGAATCGGCGACGAATCAGTGACTCCAGCTGATTCAGGTTTTGTTCACGGCTACATGTGGATTTTATGGCTCGGACTCTCACCAGATGCTGAATCGTCGAACTGGCCCGTTTCATGCTAGAGTGGACTTGCCGTTAACCTATGCCGACGAACGGCAGGCGCCGCCTGGCTGCCATCGACCAAGATTATGAAATTGTTGATCTTTCCTAATCCGTGTTAACCGTTTGGCGGGCGATTCCGGGCTTGTTCATTAACCTTCCGGTCAAAGCCGGAACGAAATGGCGACGAATCAGCGATACGCCAATATTCCTGATTTGTTCACCCCAATATCTTGTGTTGTGAACAGGTTTTCCACCGAGAATCCACAGGTTGCCAAGCGGCTTTCGCACAGAGCGGACGGCGGCTGTTAACTTCCGCGTGCCGGATTGGGTCAGCCGCGGCTGGGGCGCCTCCGGCCGACTGCCCCGCCAACGGAAAACGGGCTGGTTTTGCCAGCCCGTTGAAGCTCCGAGATGGTTTTCGGTCTCAGACGAAATACTGACCGCCATTGGCGGTGATAGTCGAACCGGTGATGAAGCCGGCATCTTCGGAAGCGAGGAAGACGACGCAGCGCGCGATCTCTTCCGGCTCGCCAAGGCGGCCGACGGGAATCTGCGGAATGATGCGTTCGTTGAGCACCTTCTCGTCGATCGCCTTGACCATCTCGGTGGCGATATAGCCGGGGCAGATGACGTTGACGGTGATGCCCGCGCGCGCGCCCTCCTGGGCCAGCGCCTTGGAGAAGCCGATATCGCCAGCCTTGGCGGCGGAGTAGTTGACCTGGCCGGCCTGGCCCTTCTGGCCGTTGATCGAGGAAATGGTGATGACGCGGCCGAACTTGCGGTCGCGCATGCCGCCCCACAGTGGGTGCGTCATGTTGAAGACGCCGGAAAGGTTGGTGTCGATGACCTCCTTCCACTGCTCGCGCGTCAGCTTGTGGAACATGGCATCGCGGGTGATGCCGGCATTGTTGACCAGCACCGCGACCGGGCCGAGATCAGCCTCGACCTGCTTTATGCCGGCAGCGCAGGCGTCATAGTCGGCAACCGACCATTTGTAGGTCTTGATGCCGGTCTCGGCGGTGAATTTCTTCGCCGCCTCGTCATTGCCGGCATAGTTGGCGGCGACGGAATAGCCGGCATTCTTCAGCGCGATCGAGATCGCCGCGCCGATGCCGCGCGAGCCACCGGTGACGAGTGCTACCTTGGTCATGTTTCCTCCCAGGAGTGCAGATGTCTGATGTCGGGCGGCAGGGTTTGCCCTCTGTTCCCTGCTCGCTTCCGCAGTGTGGTTGGTCTTTCTTACAGCGCTTCGACGCACATGGCGACGCCCATGCCGCCGCCGATGCACAGCGTCGCAAGGCCCTTCTTGGCGCCCCGGCGGCGCATCTCGAAGACCAGCGTGTTGAAGACACGGGCGCCGGAAGCGCCGATCGGATGGCCGATGGCGATGGCACCGCCATTGACGTTGACGATCGAGGGATCCCAGCCCATGTCCTTGTTGACGGCGCAGGCCTGAGCGGCAAAGGCCTCGTTGGCCTCGACCAGGTCGAGATCGCCGACCGACCAGCCGGCCTTTTCCAATGCCTTGCGCGAGGCAGGGATGGGGCCGGTGCCCATGATTGCAGGGTCAACACCGGCGGTCGCCCAGGAGACGATGCGCGCCAAAGGCGTGATGCCGCGCCGGACTGCTTCCGCCTCGCTCATCAGAAGTGCGCCGGCGGCGCCGTCATTGATGCCGGACGCGTTGGCGGCGGTCACCGTGCCGTCCTTGTCGAAGGCCGGCTTCAGCTTGGTCATGGCATCCATGGTGGCGCCGTGACGGATGTATTCGTCCTGGTCGACAATCGTGTCGCCCTTCCGGCCCTTGATGGTGAAGGCAACGATCTCGTCCTTGAACTTTCCGGCCTTCTGCGCGGCCTCGGCCTTGTTCTGCGAGGCCAGCGCGAACTGGTCCTGGTCGTCGCGGGTGATTTGGAACTGGCGAGCGACATTCTCGGCCGTGTTGCCCATGTGATAGCCGTTGAAGGCGTCCCACAGTCCGTCCTTGATCATGGTGTCGATCATCTTGTAGTCGCCCATTTTGACGCCGGCGCGCAAATGCTGGGCGTGTGCGGAAAGCGACATCGATTCCTGTCCGCCGGCAATGATCACCTTGGCGTCGCCGGCGGCGATCTGCTGCATGCCGAGCGCGATGGCGCGAAGGCCCGAGCCGCAAACCTGGTTGAGACCCCAGGCGGTGGTCTCCTTGGGCAGGCCGGCAAGGATCGACGCCTGGCGGGCTGGGTTCTGCCCCTGCGCGGCGGTCAGCACCTGACCGAGAATGACCTCATCGACCTCGGCTGCTTCAACACCGGCCCGAGCCAGCAGTTCGCTGATGACGGCGGCGCCGAGTTCATGCGCCGGTGTAGCGGCAAAGGCGCCGTTGAAGGAGCCGACAGGCGTGCGTGCCGCGCTGGCGATGACGATGGAAGCGGACATGTTCTTCTCCAGACTTCAGGGGATCGGGTTCTTTTTGGGTGTCGTTGAGGACTTTTCTTGCCCTTTCCATAACCCAAGTCAAACCGGAAATGGGCATGGCCGCCATGCGCTGCAAGCAGGCCGTGCATGGCTATCGCCACGGGCCGATCATTGCTGCGCAGCATATTTGGCCTGCTATGCAGCATTTTATGATCCCGCACTGCACAAACTGCTTGGATTTATGACGCTTTTGCGCATATCCTTAGAAAAGGCACAATCGTTACCGGCGGCTTACTCAGGCACGCCGGTGTCCCCGGGAGGATGCAGATGGCCGCGAAAGACGATCCGATCGTTATCAAGAAATACGCCAATCGCCGCCTCTATAATACCGGCACAAGCACCTACGTGACGCTCGAGGACCTCGCCGAGATGGTCAAGAAGGGCGAGGAGTTCACCGTTCAGGACGCCAAGACCGGCGACGACATCACGCACCCGGTGCTGACCCAGATCATTTTCGAGCTGGAGAACAAGGATGGGCAGAACATGCTGCCGATCCCGTTCCTGCGTCAGCTGATCGCCTATTACGGTGACCAGATGCAGATGATCGTGCCGAGTTTTCTCGAGCAGTCGATGATGGCCTTTTCCAAGGAACAGGAGCGTTTTCGTGAGCAGATGAAGGGCGCGATCGGCAAGTCGCCGCTCGACATGATGAAAATCACCACGCCGATCAAGGCGCTGGAAGAGCAGACGCGCCGCAACATGGAGATGTTCCAGAACGCCATGCGCCTATTCACGCCCTTCCCGCCGGCGGGCTCCGCTCCAGCCGCCGCCGCACCCGCGCCGGAACCGGCGAGGAAGGAAGCGCCGGAAAAATCCGACGACCTTCAGGATCTGAAGGAGCAGATCGCTGCGATGCAGCGCAAGCTCGACACGATGTCGTAAGCCGGCGGAGCGGTTCGCCGTTTCGCGGTAACCCGGGATCGCCCCTGGCCTGTCCTATTCCGCGATATCCAAATGCCACATTTCCCAGATTTCGTCGGGCCGCCCGCCGAGTGCGCGGTAGAACGCCTTGGCCGGCGTGTTGGACCGCAGCACCGTCCATTTGATGGTGGATGCACCAATGCCGCTGGCGTATTTCCTTAGCCGTTCGACGAGGGCATGGCCGACCGCCATGCCGCGTGCTGGCTCCGCGACATAGAGCTCCTTCAGGACGACGACGGGCTTCAGGTCGTAAGTCCAGGGGATGAGATAGTGGACGGCGATTCCGACGACGGCGCCTTCGGCCTCGGCGACGAACACGCCAAAGCGGGGCGAAGGCCCCAGCCCATGTTCGACGATGTCCGCCTCGGTGACGCGGAACCTGTCGTCATAGCCCTCGAACACCGCCAGCGCCCGCATCAGCACGAGCACGGCGCCGACATCCTGCCGCTCGAACGGGCGGATTGTGACCGGCGTTTTTCGCATCGCGCTCTCATCCGCGGTTTCGCATCAAGCTCCGAGAGCACCAGGCTCCTTGCCTGAGGCAAAAGGGAGGTCCTCGTCCTGCCAGCCGGTTATGCCGCCGATCATGATCTTCACCGGCCGGCCAAGGCTGGCCAGCTTGAAGGCTGCCTGATCCGCGCCATTGCAATGCGGCCCGGCGCAGTAGACGACGAACAGCGTCGATGCCGGCCATTGTGCCATTCGCTCGGTGCTGATCTCGCGGTGCGGCAGATGCAGGGCGCCAGGCACGTGGCGGCGCTGGTAGGCTTCCGGCGTGCCGACGACATGGCAAAGGACGAAATCCTGCTCGCCCGAGCGCAAGGCGGCGGCGACATCGGAGCAGTCGGTCTCGACGGAGAGCCGGCGCTGAAAATGGTCCCGCGCAACATCCGGCGTGGCCGCCGGCACCTGTGTCACATAGCTCATCTGGTCGCTCCATCGCTGATGCAACCGAGATAGAGCAGAAAGCCGCGTCATTGCAGTTGGCGGTTTTGCCATATAGCATCAAGATCATGCCAAAACCGCGTTCGCCCCTCGCCAATCCGCTTGTCGTTGCCATCGCCTATGACGGGCTGTGCACGTTTGAGTTTGGTGTGGCGGCGGAAGTGTTCGCCTTGCCAAGGCCGGAGATGGGCACGGGCTGGTATCGCTTCGCGGTCGCCGGGGTCGACGCGGGTGAGATGCGTGCGCTGGGTGGCGTGCGGTTCGTCGCTGACGGCGGTGCCGACCTGATCGACCAGGCGGGCACGGTGATCGTGCCCGGATGGCGCGGCATCGACAGTCCGGTGCCGCAGCCGCTGATCGACGCCCTTGTCAAGGCAAACGAGCGCGGCGCGCGGGTTGTTTCCATCTGCTCTGGCGTGTTCGTGCTTGCCGCCGCCGGACTGCTGCGCGGCAAGCGCGCCACCACCCACTGGCGCTACTGCGCGAGACTGAAGGAACTCTATCCCGACATCGAGGTCGTCCCCGATGTTCTCTACATCGATGAGGGGGACGTTTTCACATCGGCCGGCAGCGCGGCGGGCATCGATCTGTGCCTGCATCTGGTCCGGCGCGACTTCGGCACGCAAGCCGCCAATGCAGTGGCGCGCCGCCTCGTTGTTCCGCCGCACCGCGATGGCGGCCAGGCGCAATATATCGAGCGCTCCGTGCCCGAGCCGCATGAGCGCGGCAGGCTTGGGCCATTGATCGACAGAATGCGCGCCGACATTTCCGGCGACTACCCCGTCGCCACACTGGCGGGGCTGGCGGGCATGAGCGAGCGGACGTTCTTGCGCCGCTTCATGGCCGCCACCGGTGTCACGCCGGCGCGCTGGCTTTTGTCGGAGCGGCTGTCGCGGGCGCGCACGCTGCTGGAAGACACCAGCATGCCGGTCGAGCAGATCGCGGAAAGCGCCGGATTTGGCGCGGCGGCGACCTTGCGGCACCACTTTCGCCAGCAATTCGCGACAACGCCAGCCGCCTACCGCACCCAATTCGGCGGCGATGCCAGCCAGGGATGAATTGGGCGCAGGACTTTCAGGGAGACAAGCCCTCATAGCGGCCACGCGGTCGGATAAGCGTTCCTGAGGCGGCTTGCTCCACGGCATGGGCTGCCCAGCCAATGCTGCGCCCGAGTGCGAACAGGCGGAACGGCGCGTCGAGCGGCAAACCGAGGCTGCGCGTCAGTGCCGCCAGCGCGAAGTCGATGTTGGGGCGCATGCCGGTTGCGGCCAACGCGGCTTCACCAAGAGAACGCAACGTGCCGTCGACCTCGATCTTCTGCATCAGGGAAATCGCGCGAACATCTCCCTCGGAGTAGAGCGGATGACCGAAACCCGGCAGCGGCCGGTCGTGATCGAGCCAGCGCCTGACGGTTGCATCCGCGCCATGCATCACGGCGTCCGCGGCCAGTTGCATGACCGCTTCGCCGGCGCCGCCATGGCGAGGGCCGGAGAGCGTTGCCAGTCCTGCCAGCAGGCAGGAGGCCAGCGATGCGCCCGTCGAGGCAGCGACACGCGCTGCGAAGGCCGATGTGTTGAGTTCATGGTCCGCGAGCAGGACCAGTGCCCGGCGGATCGCGTCCGCGCCAGGTTCATTTGCCGACCAGCCTTGCGCCAGCCGCAGGTGCAGGGGGGCGTTACCTGGCGCCGCGCCGAGGGCGGTGGCCAATACGCCAACCGCCTGTCTGGCATCCGCGTAAAGCGATTTGCTGCTACGCCCGAGCGACGGCTGTCCCTGTCCTGCCAGCGCCGCCAGGTCAACAAAGGCCCTCTGGCGCCCGCCGTCCTGCTGTTTGCCGCTTGAAGGCGCGCTGAAGGCTGTCGATCCGGGCTGAGTCCACAAAATGCCGGCTGTCTCCTCCAGCGAGATTGTGTCCGAGAGGAGGACCGCGTCCTGGCCGCGATAGATGAGGCGTCCATGCAAGACGGTCGAAATCGAGGTGGCAATCGACGGCTCACCCCAGGCGATCGCGCTTTCGGCAATGGCCGAGGCACGTCTTCCGCGCGCGCGGCGGGTGGCCAGCGCGGCGATGTCCTCGGCACGATACTGGCTGCGGCGCGGATCAGCCGGCTCCGGCCGCATGCCGATACGTCCACGGCTGACATAGGCATAGAGCGTCTGTGCCCGGACCTTGAGCCGTTCCAGCGCCTCCTCCCGTGACAGCCATTCCGACATCGTCCATTTGCTCCAGATATTGATTATATTGATCAAGATTGATGGATTGGTCACGCAGCCTTATCTCCGATCCGGAAACGGTTCAAGGAGACATCCATGGCGAACGGGCTCGATGACGTGGTGGCGGCGGAGACGGTGCTCTCCGATGTCGATGGTCTTGGCGGCCGTCTGACGATCCGGGGGCATTCCCTGCCGGAACTGGCTGGGCGTTGGAGCTATGCCCAGGTGGTCCAGCTGTTGCTGGATGGCTTCTTTGACGACCTTCCCGGCGATGTGGAACTCGCGGCGAGGCTCGGTCAGGCGCGTAGCGAGGTGTTCGAGCGGCTTCGCCCGATGCTGCCGTCACTGCTGTCGGTCGACATCTACAGTGCCATGCGCGCCGGAATGGCGCTGCTGCCGGACGGCGAGACGCTGGCGGACGCATTGCGGCTGATCGCGGCGCCCGCCGTGCTGACGCCAGCCCTGTTGCGGCTGCGGCGCGGCGAGCAGCCTCTTGCGCCAGACGCCCGGGCCGATCATGCCGGCGACATGTTGCGGATGCTCAACGGCACTGTCGCTTCACCGGCTTTGACGAAGGCGCTCGACACCTATCTCGTCACCGTCTGCGACCATGGCCTCAACGCCTCGACCTTCGCGACACGCGTGGTGGCTTCGACCCAGGCCGGCCTGACATCCGCAGTGCTGGCCGGGCTTGGCGCGCTCAAGGGGCCGCTGCACGGTGGCGCGCCGGGTCCAGTGATCGAGATGCTGGACGCGATCGCGGCGCATGGCGATGCGGCCAGCTGGCTGCGCGATGAAATCGTGCATGGTGAACGCATCATGGGTTTTGGACATCGCATCTACCGGGTGCGCGACCCGCGCGCCGATGTGCTGAAAGCCGTCGTTCGCCAGCTTGGCGGCGAAGGTGACACGGGCAACCGCCTGGCCTTCGCCGAAAAGGTCGAGCAGGCCGCGCTTGACGTGCTGCGGGCCGCAAAGCCCGAGCGTTCGATCCAGACCAATGTCGAATTCTACACCGCATTGCTGCTTGAGGCGGCTGGGTTTCCCACGGACGCGTTCAGCAACGTCTTTGCCGCCGGGCGGGCCGCCGGCTGGGTCGCGCATGCGCGCGAACAACAGACGACCGGACGGCTCATCCGTCCGCAGTCACGCTATGTCGGGCCGATGCCGGATCTCGTTGCCTAGGGGGCGCCTCCAGATGGTGACGTAAATTCCACGTC